>JACJYL010000001.1:2761071-3067857 GCA_020636105.1 Lewinellaceae bacterium | reverse complement strand
AATCCCCAAAATCCGCTTCACCGCCGGCAACACGACTGCTTCCCTTTTTTTATCAAATTCCATTTCTTCGGAAAGGCCGGCAAAGATAGGGGAATCCTCCGGTTTTTGAGCCAGCGTCATCATTTTGGTGCGTTCTGATTCGGAAAAATTGGCAAAAGAACGGCGTAGCAGGGGCACTACTTCGTTGAAATGATCTGGTGAGAGGCCGCTGATCCAGTCATCAATCAGTTTCCACAAGGCAGGGTGATGCACCAGCAACAGCCCGCTTCCATATAAAAAGCCCTCCACCCAACGCGCAATGGACTGGACAGAATTTCCGCCGGAAATGGCGAATTGCATGAGTTTTCCCGTCCGTTCGGGATCGAGGACCGACTTGTCAAAAAGGATACGGGTGCAGGCCCCTCTAAGTTTTTCTTCTGACACCATTGAAGAGGCAATGGCCATCAGCGTTTTTTGCCATTGATCGTTATGGTCCTCGTTGTCGAGGGCAGTGATGGCCCGGTGGGTGCGGATGACTTCCCTGAAAATTTCTTCCGTCACCTCTTCGTCGATATTCACACACAGGCCCGGCAGGCCTATGCAAATTCTGGGAATGAGTTCATTGATCAGATCACTCACTGCCGGGATATCGGTCTGGCGTACATCACCGTATTGGACGATCCACACCAGGGACGGCAGGCTGTCCATGAGCGACAGGATTTGATGAGTTTGTGCAGCCAGCTGTTGCATTTTTTGGAGCAATTCGTCTATGATCTCATGCAGACCGGCATCGAGAGCGGCTTTTACGTGAACCGTTAGGGTGGATAACCTTTCCTCTTCCCGCGCATTTTTGATTAAAAACATGGAAGCGGCCGACTTCACGGAATTGCCCCACATCCCGGCTTCGATGATCCGCAGTGAAAAACCGGGATGCCATTTGAGTTTCCAGTATTCTTTAAAACTGCCCAGGTCGTTATCCGAAAAATGCTGCTGTTGCCCCCAAGGAATGCCCAGGATATTCAGACGGTGAAGGAGATGGCTTTTCAAAAGGTCCGCTTCTTCGCGCAGGTCAATGCCCCCCTTGGGTTTGTCTTTTGTGCTTTTAAGCCATTCTTCCGTAGGTTGTTCCCAGTATTTGGTGAGCCGGGCCGTTTTTACTAATGCCAGCAGGTCTTTTTGAAAAGGAATCATGGGGATGTTTTCCGACACTTTGCCGACCCGCTCTCCAATGACCAGCGCCTTTCGGATGATATTGAGCTGCACCACCTCTCCCCGGCAAAAAACAGACAGGGCAGCTTCCTCCATTTCCTCGAGGGTGGGCAAAGGCTTTTTCCTCATGGCGGCAAGTGTTTTGGAAAGGCGCACGGCTTCCAGCACATGAGCCGGCGAGGCATCAAAACCTTCTTTACGGAAAAGTTGTGAAACCCTCGCCATCCAATGGGCTACCACATCCTGTTGCTGATCGAACAGCAGTGCGTACCAGGCCGGCGACACCACTCCGGCTCCGTAGCCGTTCTGATTGGCCAGTTGCTCATAACTCCACGGAATCCAGCTGACGCTCGATTTGGTTCGTTTGATGCCTTTGAGCAGGTCGTTGTCGGCACTGGCTTTGAATAGGCTTAAGTTTAACAGCGCAGGCATATGCCAGGCACCGCATACGACAGCAATTTTTTCAAAGGATTCCTTTTCAGTTTGTCGGATCATCTTGCGCATGAACGCTTCCCTAAGCAAGGTGCGCGGCGATTCCTGGCGGCCGAGTTCCTGCCGCAGGGTACTGATGAGCTCGTTGACGGCTTCAAAAGTATCGGTCGTACCGTCGGTCGTTTCAAAGACAGTATCCCACCATCTTTCGCTGTCTTTGTATCCGGCAATGGAAGCGATATAGCCCAGCGGATCGTGAATGATCGGTTTTTGGGTCTGGTCTTCAAGTTGTCCGGCAAGGCTCGTCTGCCGGATCTCTGCTTCTTCAGCATCGAGGGTAAATTGCAGGGCCATTGGCAGGTCGATGAACCGTACCTCAATATCATGCTGGTGCCCGTATTGGATAGCCTGCCATTCCGGAGAGTAATGAGCAAAAGGAAAATAGGAAGCTTTCTTTAGATCATCGGGCTGGTAGACGAGCAGGGCAACCGGCGGTTCCAACAGGCCATCGGTGGCATAGGAAATTGCGGGTTGGGCATCGGCAGGACCTTCTATGAGAATACAATCGGGCTGCATGGCCTCCAATGCCTTCACCAGGCTTCTCGCGGAGCCGGGACCATGATGCCGTATGCCGAAGACTTTGAGCATGTTGCTGCATTTTTTGCAAAGATGCGATCAAAAAGGGTCTTGGCCAAAAATAAGAATTGCTTAATCGGGAATTATCTCTTCGGCGGGGATGATATATCACGTACCTAAAGGCACTAAGCCTGCAGGTTAATATTCTGTACCCATAGGCCGTCCCGATGGGACTTATGGGTAGAGCGCCACTGGCACCCCCCCAAGGGGCGCCACACGGTAGCCCCATAGGGGCGTCATATGATTTGCAGCGAAGATTAGTGAACCATCAAATCAAGGGTTTGAAAATATATTGTTCATCATAGTCGATTTCGGCAGTTTTCAATAATTCGACGTATTCAGTAAGGAAAGTCTGTTTTCGATGATGTTCCTCCTGATTCTGAATATACCGGATTACCCTTGGTACATGGGATTTGGTATACGAAAAAGCACCGTATCCCCCCTGCCAGTTGAATGGAGTATCCAGGAACCCTTTTTTGTTTTTGAAGAATCAATTTTTTGCGGCATTAGCAGGATATATAGAATTGTCTTTACTTTAAACAGGCAAGTCTTCCGTTAAAAAGAGCTTATATATTAATTTTGCCCAGACACATAACTAAATATCGTGTATGAAACCTTGTAACCTATTTATCTTTTTCCTGTTGGCCAGTATCCATTCCACTGCCCAGATCGGGGTCAATATCGGTTTGCCCGAACGTGGAGGCACCTACATTGACCTGGTGCGGGAAAATTACCGCTGGAATGATTTGAACACCGGCAATGCCATCAACGGCAGCCAGGTAGATGAGCAGGGGTGGCCGAATGTGGATGCCCAGTATATCGTTGATTTCAGACCTGTCGCTGAGTGGAGTGGATCCATCGATGATCCGGAAGTTTACCGACTGGATGTCAGCGGTACGTGGAAATGTTCCTTCAGGGGAGAAGGTCAGGTCAGCGGACTGGTCGGTGGTGCCGTGCAAAATCTGCAATACGACGGGAATACCAATACGACTACATTCGATTTCGTGGTGTCTGCTCAGAGCAATGGCCTGATGCTCATCAATTTCAGCAATACGCGGAAGACGCCCAACGACCCGCTGAATTCGGGTTTTACCGATTTTAAAATGCTTCGTCCGGGGTATAATGATGACAGTGCCCTTTTTCATACCCCCTTGCTGAATATGCTGGATTCCATTCATTTTACGACCATTCGTTATATGGTATTTTTAGGCACCAACGGCCGCGACCCTGATTTTCCGGGACTGACGGAATGGGCGGACCGTAAACTGCCCACCGATGCCTCCCAGGCGAGTATTCCAACCATCGGCAAAAACGGCGGCGCCTGCTGGGAACATGTGATCGACCTGGCCAACCGGACAAAAACCGATGCCTGGATAAACGTACCCATTTCTGCCAGCTCCGATTACGTGACCCAATTGGCAACCCTGTTAAAAAACGATCTGGATGCGGACCTGAATATTTATGTGGAGAGCAGCAACGAGGTCTGGAATACGGCTCCCGGCTTTTCGCAAAGTCAATACAATCAGGCACAGGCCGCAGGGCTCGGTATCGGAGAGCAGGAAAACCACGCCCGGAGAACGGTTGAACTGGCGCAAATTTTCGAGACGGTATTCGGTGCAGGGTCGCTGAACAACCGCATCCGTGTGGTGTTGTGCAGCCACCAACCCATGCTCAAATGGTGGGTGGAACCCATGCTGCAATATGTCAGTACCCATTTTGGCGCACCTTCCGATTTTATTTATGCTATCGGTTGCCAAAGCTATTTTTCGGGCGGTCAAAATGTAGGTGATGGTGTAGGTCAGATCATTGAAAACTGTCTCAACAGCATTTCCGGCCAGATCAACGATACCGGCATCAATGAGGCGGGAAGGATGCAATGGATCGAAAAGGCCAGCCAGTGGAACCTGTCGGGGGGATATGTTTCCTATGAAGGCGGCCCTGATCACGGCGGGGGCAGTACAGCCAATATAACCAATCGCATCCTTGCGGAGCGCTCGGAAGGGATGTGCGAAGCTTTGCGATACAACTATGACGATGCCTTCCTGCAGCTTGGAGGTACCCTCGCCATGCAGTTCACCCTCACAAGCAGCTACAACCGTTACGGCTGCTGGGGATTGACGGATGATGTGAACGTTCCTGACCGGAATTTTAAATTTGACTGCCTGCGGGAATTGCTTTCCGGGGATTCGACGGTGACGGCTTTGAATCAGCCCTTAAAAACGAAAAACCTGATCGCAGTGGCTCCTAACCCGGCTTCGGGAAAGGTTAGCTTTTCCTTTGACCTTACCCTTCCGGCAGAAGTATCCCTTCGCATTTATGATCTGTTTGGATGCACCATTTATAACCTTGAAAAAGGTAGACTGGAAAGCGGTTCCCATGAGATGACCTGGGATACGGAAAAAACCATTCCCGGCATGTATTTTTACCTGTTTCGTATTGGGAATCAATGGGAAACAGGATCCCTTGTTGTACAATATTGATCCGGTTGATTTGATGAGTAATCATCCATTGAAACGGCTTCTTTTACATGAAATCAGCGATTTGTTGGAATCAAAACTCATTTTAATACAGTATTTTTCTAATTTGCAAGAGATAATGACCAAAACATAATTACAATCAATTACCCAATAAAATATGAGATACCCGATACTCTTTTTCCTCGCAACCCTCTTTTTTCAGGGCTTTGCCCAAAATCCCACCGCTCCCTACCAGGGGAAATTCGAACAACTTGGCAACCTGATTACCCCGCCGGGTCCCTACCGAACGGCTTCCGGCGCTCCCGGGAAAGAGTATTGGCAGCAGCGCGCCGATTACGTGATCAAGGCTTCTATCGATGAATCGACCAATACGCTGACCGGGGAAGAAAACATTACCTATTACAACAATTCACCGGATGCCCTCCCATACCTGTGGTTACAATTGGAGCAGAATATCAACAAAAAAGGGAACGAGGATTTTGGAGACAGGTTTGGAGGTATTGGAGATTCCGTCACTACCCTGCAGATGCAATACCTGGTCCGGCCCCTGGATTTTGATGCGGGTTGTCAAATCAAATCCGTCAAAGATAAAACCGGGAATCCGCTTGATTTCATCGTCAACAATACCATGATGCGGGTCAACCTAAAGGAGGCGCTTCAGCCGGGACAATCCATCAGGCTTGATATTTCCTGGTCCTACGCCATTACCGACAGGAGTATGTTTGTGCTATCCCGTGAAGGCTACGAACATTTTCCCGAAGACGGTAACAATGTTTACCTCATTGCTCACTGGTATCCCCGGATGGCGGTTTACAATGATACCGAAGGTTGGCAAAACAAACAGTTTCAGCGCCTGGGAGAGTTTGCCCTGGAATTTGGGAATTTTGACGTGGAAATCACCGTGCCGGAAGACCATATTGTGGCGGCTACAGGCACCTTGCTCAACAGCAGCGAGATGCTGGGTAAAAAGCAGCTCAAACGCCTGCAGGAAGCCCGGCAGTCTTTTGATAAACCGGTAGTGATCGTTACCCCTGAGGAGGCAAAAGCCAATGAAAAAGAAAAATCCACAGCGACCAAAACGTGGAAATTCAGAGCGGAGAATGTTCGTGACTTTGCCCTGGCCAGTTCCAGGAAATTCATCTGGGACGCTCAGGCCGTTAACCTTTCCGGCAAAACGGTGATGGCCATGTCTTTTTATCCGAATGAAGGTTTGCCGGTATGGTCGGAAGAATCCACCAAAGCGGTGGCGAATGCCCTGGAAGTTTACTCCGAAGCCACTTTTGACTACCCTTACCCGGTGGCTATTTCCGTCAATACCTCCAACATTGGGATGGAGTTCCCGATGATCAGTTTTAACGGCGGGCGCCCTGTGCATGGATTCATCAGTGAAGGCGCCAAAGCCGGCATGATCGGCACCATCGTGCATGAAGTAGGCCACAACTGGTTCCCCATGATCGTGAGTTCTGACGAACGGCAATGGATGTGGATGGATGAGGGCCTGAATACGTTTCTGCACCAGCGTACCATGGCGCTGCGGTACCCACAGTTTCACCATACGGTACCGGCCGATATTGTGACTTATATGACCGGAACAAAAGACATCATGAGGCCCATTATGGTCCAGTCAGACAATGAGAACATGTTCAGTTTTGGGGCCAACTTCTACCAAAAACCCACGGTTGCCCTTCAAATACTGAGGAATACAGTCATCGGCAGGGATTTGTTTGACCCTGCTTTTAAGGAATATGCCAATCGCTGGAAATACAAACACCCCAACCCGGCTGACCTCTTCCGGACCCTCGAAGAAGCTACTGCGGTGGATTTGGACTGGTTCTGGCGGGGATGGTTTTTTACCACCGATAATGTAGATATTGAATTGGCAGCGGTAAAATGGCTCGTCGTGAAAGAAAATAAGGACGAGAATACTGCCCTGGCTGGTACCGGTGGCATGGCCATGGATCCGGTTATTTCGGATTTTGCAGGAGGCCCCGTTGAGGTGACGATGATTCCGACCCCGGATCAGTATTACGGACAGTTTTTGAGCCGTCTTGATGAGGAGGGAATGCGGAAGGCGGTCGAGGGCAAAAACCTTTATGAACTAACTTTCAAAAACCTCGGCGGACTGGTCATGCCTATCATTGTGGAATGGACTTATGCCGATGGTACTACCGAGATCGACCGTTTGCCGGTAGAGGTCTGGCGACATAACGAGGCCGAAGTGGTCAAAACCTTCCTCAAAGACAAAGAAGTAATCAGCATCAACCTGGATCCGAATAAAGAGCTGGCGGATGTGAATACCGAGAATAATGCCTTCCCGCGGGTGAAAGAGGTGTCGAGATTTGAGCAATTTAAAGCAGGGGATAAATAAGGGGATGCACGGGCAAAATTGCAGAATTTGAGGCTGAGTTAGGATATTGGCTTTCAAAGTGAGGGTGTAGATTTATTGTAAAGTCAAATGTTCGGACAGTGGGACAAGGAACAGTATTTCTTTACCCTGCCTGTGTGTCTAAGTTTTTACCAGGCAGTTTTAAATTCTACGATAATTAATCAATGGCGAAAGAAAAAAACGGACATTAATGAAAAAAAATGTAATAATCCCATTTTAGAAATAATTGATGTTGATATATTGTACATAATATTGTACCTTTGGATGTACATAAACAATACATCATGAAAGCGATAACGATATCTTCATTAAGAGCAAAAATGAAATACTACTTTGATGTAGTAAGCAATTCCATGGATGTTATCATCGTCCCAAGAAACAACAATGACGATGATGCCATTGTCATAATGTCAATAAAAGAGTATAATTCATTAAAAGAAACGGAGTATCTGCTCTCAACATCTAAAAATCGTTTAAGATTAGAAGAATCTATAGATCAATTGAAAGAAGGTAAAACAATCCCTTTTTCTATTGAGGAATAAATTGACCAAATGATAATAGAATTTTCAAAGCATGGTTGGGACGATTTCCAATATTGGATTGAAACGGATACTGAAATTGTCCAAAAAATTAAAGACTTAATCAAATCTATAATGCAAAGCCCTTTCTCAGGTTTAGGAAAACCTGAACCTTTAAAGCACGGATTAAAAGGATTTTGGTCAAGAAGAATATCTCAGGAACATCGGTTAGTCTACAAAGTAAGCGGAAATAAAGGGATTGATCAAAAATGCTCCATCATTCAATGTCGATTTCACTATGATGACTAAGGATGTTATAAGAAAACACGACAGCTAATACAAAAGGCCTGAAGGGTTCAATTTTACTGAATATTTTCAAAGGTTAGGCTAAACTAAAGCAGGGACTGTGGAATGTAGGAGGATATTGCTGTCAGGGCATAGGCTTTCTGGAAACTTTATCTGGAAATTTAATTTTAACACACCGATAAACATGACACTAAAACCAAAAATTGCACTTCTTACGTGCTTGCTTTTAGCAACTTTTTGTATGCTGAATGCCCAAAGCACCACGATCATCCACGCCGGAAAATTACTAGCCGTTCCGGGCCAGGGGGTGCTTTCCAAACAAACCATCGTTGTGAAAAACGGTCTTATAACCGATGTGAAGGCCGGTTTTCTGAACCCGAAGGATCTTGATCTGGAAGATGCCCGGGTGGTGGATCTGAAGGACAAATTCGTCATGCCGGGATTCATTGACCTGCATACCCATGTGACCGGGGAGCGTGACCCCGACCGAAATCCACATGAATGGACGACCCTCAACAAGGAAGATTTCGCTTTTAGGTGCATTCCTTATTTAAAACGGACACTGGAGGCCGGGTTTACCACCGTGAGAGACCTGGGAAGCGATCAGCCCACGCTGATCCCGGCGATAAAGCGCGCCATCAGGGAGGGCAACATTGAAGGTCCGAGAATCATTGCTGCTATAAATATGATCTCCGCCACCGGCGGACATGGCGATTTCCATGGCTACCGGGAAGAAATTGAAGAAGCGATGGGCCCCATGGTAAATACCTGTGACGGATCCGATGATTGCAGGAGAACGGTCAGGGAAATGGTGAAACAGGGAGCCGATGTCATCAAGTTCGCGGCAACCGGTGGTGTTTTGAGTAATACCGCGGCAGGCGTCGGAAAACAGTTGACGGATGAAGAAATGGTGGCCATCGTGGAAACCGCTCATTCCCTGGGCAGGAAGGTGGCGGCCCATGCTCATGAGGCGGACGGTATAAACGCTGCCCTGAGGGCTGGGGTCAATTCCATCGAACATGGTTCTTACCTGAATGATGAATCGGTCGGGTTATTTAATAAAACAGGAGCTTATCTCGTTCCGACACTTTTAGCCGGCGTTTCGGTTGCCGAAGAAATGGAGGTTAATCATAACATTCCACCAGCCATACAGGAGAAGATCAGACAGGTAACGCCGGTAGTGGAAGCTTCCTTCAGACGGGCTTTGAAAGGCAACGTCAAAATTGCTTTTGGAACGGATTCCGGGGTCAGCAAACACGGCACCAACGCCCGGGAATTCGAAATCATGGTGCGCTACGGCATGGACCCTGAACAGGCCATAAAGGCAGCCACCGTAAATGCCGCCGACCTGCTGGGTATGTCCGATAAAATAGGAACCCTTGAAAAAGGCAAACTCGCCGACATCATCGCAGTGGAGGGGGATCCACTTAAAAACATCAGTACGTTGCTCAATATGAAATTTGTTATGAAAGACGGGATCATATTCAGGCAATAATAAATACAACGTTTATGAAAAAGATCAAAAAAGAAAATATCAGCCAGGAAGTATTTGACCTGTATGATGATTACGTCCATAATAAAATTGAACGCAGGCTTTTCATGGAACGATTGTCGGTTTTTGCCATCGGCGGACTGACCGTACCGGCCCTGCTCGATTACCTGTTGCCGAAATACAAGGAGCGACTCCAGGTTCAGCCCGGTGATCCCCGCCTGAAATCGGAATTCATTGAATATGAATCACCCAAGGGAGGGGGCAAAATTCGCGGGCTGCTGTCCCGTCCGGCGGATGAAGACACGAGGTTGCCTGGCATCATCGTAGTGCATGAGAACCGCGGGCTCAATCCTCATATCGAAGATGTAGGCCGAAGGGCCGGACTGGATGGATTCATCTCCCTAGCACCTGATGCACTGACCCCTTTGGGTGGTTATCCCGGCAATGATGATGATGGCCGGGAATTACAAAAACAAAGAGACCGGAATGAAATGCTGGAAGATTTTATCGCCGCTTTTGAATACCTGAAAACACATCCTGAGTGCGACGGGAATGTAGGTGTCGTGGGATTTTGTTTCGGTGGCTGGATCGCCAATATGATGGCGGTTCGTGTGCCTGAATTGTTGGCTGCAGTTCCTTTTTACGGCGGTCAGCCTACAGCTGAAGAGGTGCCGGCCATACAGGCTCCCCTGCTCCTGCACTATGCCGGGCTGGATACCCGCGTCAATGAGGGCTGGCCGGCCTATGAAGCCGCTTTGAAAGCGAACCAAAAGGCATACGAGGTCTATTTCTACCCTGATGTCAACCACGGATTCCATAACGATACCACGCCGAGGTATAATGAACCTGCAGCCAAACTCGCCTGGCAGCGTACCATCGATTTTTTTAAAGCGCAATTAACCAAGTAATCAATAAATATTTTTTAACCAAAACTACACTATTATGAAAAACGTATTGAGTCCAGCATCCGGTTGGATCGTAGCTACCTTTTCCTTGTTAGCCTTATTTTTAATGGGCCTTTCCAACCCTTCCGCCCCAATTCCAGGTGCGATGAACGAACAAAACAACGCCGGCGTCACCTTTGCGGCTGATCCGCTCTTAGGCGAAATCACGATGTTTGCCGGCAATTTTGCGCCCCGAGGCTGGGCATTCTGTAACGGCCAGCTTCTCCCCATTTCTGAGAACACTGCTCTTTTTTCTTTGCTAGGTACGACCTATGGAGGGGATGGTCGCACCACTTTTGCGCTTCCCGACATGAGGGGAAGAGTAGTCATCCATCCCGGAACCGGACCAGGATTGTCCGAATATCGGCTGGGACAAAAAGGGGGGGCAGAAAAGGTAAGTTTTCCCAAAATATCTTCCGTCAATGCAACCAGGGCAGTAAGGGATAACATTTCCTTAGGCGACGGCGAAGCCTCCAATATTCAGCCTTATGTAACCGTGAATTACATCATTGCCCTGCAAGGGGTTTATCCTTCGAGGAATTAGGATTAAGAAACTATTTTCTTGTTCTGGGTATTCCTGTGAAAGACGTTGAAGAACCGCTTCTGCGTAACCCTGAATTCAAAAGAGAAAGCTGTATAGGAGGATGGAATTATTTCCTTGGAGAAAGACTAAAGGAATACCTGGAACCCAAATAACTTTGATCCAAACTATGTGGTTATGTGGTTAAAAAAAAGGAACCACATAACCACATAGCACATAAATCTGGCTGATAAAAAAAAACTACTGTGAACTTTATGACTATGTGTTAATCATCAATAATTATTTTAAAAATGAAAAACCTCTTCTTTTGTTTACTCGTACTTTTGACTATTGGCTCCTGTAAAAAAGAAACCTCACAGGATTTGACGAATTATGTCGACCTCATGATCGGCACGGACGCCACCGGCAATATGTTTCCCGGCCCGAGCACCCCTTTTGGGGGCGTTCAGTTGAGTCCGGATACCTACAATGACGGTTGTTGCTCCGGGTATCATTACACCCATAATTCGATTATCGGCTTTTCTCATACTCACCTCAGCGGTACGGGTTGCGCCGATTACGGGGATGTGCTTTTTATGCCGGCCGTCGGGGAGATCAATATCATGCCAGGAACAGCTGAAGATCCCGATTCCGGTTATCGTTCCCGGTTTAGTCACGATAAGGAAACAACTTCCCCCGGGTATTATAGCGTGTTACTCGATGATTATGATGTAAAAGTGGAACTGACGACCACGCCTCGTGTGGGGTTTCATAAATATACTTTTCCGGCCTCGGCTGAAAGCCATATCATCCTCGATCTCGAGCATGATATTACGGCGGGGGAAGATCCGAAAGACGATTGTTTTATCCGGGTGATCAGCAATACCGAGATTGAAGGACTCAGGCATTCCCGGGGATGGGCCAGTGACCAGTACGTTTATTTTGTTGCCCAATTTTCAGAACCCTTTACCGCATCACAGATCTACCTGGACAACGAACTCCAGCAGGGCACCACTGAAGTGACCGGCAAAGTGGTTAAAGCGGCATTTAAATACGAAACGAAAGCCAACCAGGCAATAATGGTCAAAGTGGGAATTTCAGCGGTAAGCGTGGACGGGGCGAGAAAAAACCTGGAAGCCGAATTGCCACATTGGGATTTTGATGCCATTGTCCGGCAAACCAAAGCCGCCTGGAACAAGGAATTGAATACCCTGAAAGTCGAAGGTGGAACAGCCGATCAAAAAACAAAATTTTACACTGCCCTGTATCACGCGCTGTTGACCCCAAATCTGTATATGGATGTGGACGGGCAATACCGTGGCATGGATCACCAGGTGCATGAGGCTGTAGGGTTTACGAACTACAGCGTCTTTTCTTTATGGGATACTTACCGGGCTTTGCATCCACTGATCAATTTGATCAGCCCGGAGCGAAACGAGGATTTTATCAAAACAATGCTCAAACAATATGAGCATTCCGGGTTGCTTCCGGTTTGGGAACTTTCCGGTTGCGAGAACAATTGTATGATCGGTTACCACAGTGTGCCGGTCATCGTGGATACCTACCTCAAAGGGAATCAGGACTTTGACATTGAAAAAGCCCTGGAAGCCATGCTGACCAGCGGTGCGCAAAACAGCGAGGGAATTCAGCCTTACCGGGATTTTGAATTTATACCACGGGATAAATCTTCCAATTCCGTTTCCAAAGTACTGGAATATGCCTACGATGACTGGTGTATTGCCCAGTTTGCAAAGTCCATTGGGAATACGGAGGTGTACAACCAGTACATCAAACGCGCCCAGTATTATAAAAATATGTTCGATCCTTCCACCGGTTTGATGCGGCCGAGGTATGATGACGGCACCTGGGTGGATCCTTTCGATCCGCTGAAGATCACCATGCTGGATGGAGGAGATTATACGGAGGCCAATGCCTGGCAGTACAGTTTTTATGTGCCCCATGATGTGACCTCGCACATTGAATTGATGGGCGGCGATGAAAAATACATATCCAAACTCGATACTTTTTTTACCCTGGAGACAAAACACGAAAATGCGCCATCCGATTTTGTCGGATTGTTCGGACAATACGCCCATGGCAATGAGCCGGGGCACCACATGCCGTATTTGTACAATTACGCCGGGGCGCCCTGGAAAGGACAGGAGCTGATCCGCAAAACCATGCAGGAACTGTACACCACCAAACCGGATGGCCTTTGCGGCAATGATGATTGCGGGCAGTTGTCTGCCTGGTACCTGTTCAGCGCCATGGGATTTTACCCGGTTTGTCCGGGACAGGATATGTATGTTTTTGGCAGTCCGGTATTTGATAAAGTAACCCTTTCGTTGCCTAATGGAAAGTTATTTGTCGTCCAATCGAAAAATGCCTCCGATGAAAATATGTATGTTCAATCGACCACATTAAACGGGCAGGATTATCCCTATTCGTATATTTCACATACCGACATTTTAAAGGGGGGAACCCTGATTTTTGAGATGGGTGCCACGCCCAACAAAGACTGGGGGGCAAAAAAAGAAAACAGACCTTATTCCTTGCCGATCGAAGCCGAAAACCAGTTAAAGCCCCTGGGGACAGGAAAAATATTCAACCCCTTTGTCGAAACAAATCAAAGATTGTTTTACGATCATTTGTCGATAACACTGGGCTGCATTTCCGAAGGCGTGGACATTCACTACACCCTGGATGGCAGCGAGCCGGATCAAAGCAGCCCGAAGTATTCCGGAGCTTTTGATCTGACTGAAACAGCCACTTTGAAAGCAAAAGCTTTTAAGGAAGGATTTGAGCCAAGCGGAACGGCCAGCCATGAATTTTTGAAAGCCGGGGTGAAATTTGACGGGACATACCCAAAGGTGACCTATTTAGCTCCGGCATCCGGTAAAGATGTTGCCGGAGATGTTGCCGACGGACTGTATGCGGAGAACTATACAGGAGGCGGTGTCAATGGGCTGATCGACGGTAAACTTGGCTCCTTTTTTTACAATGACGGCACCTGGCAGGGCTTTAGCGGAAAAGACATGGAGGTGGTGCTCGACCTGGGAAAACCCATGTCGGTCAACCGGGTAACGGCCGGCTTCCTGCAAAGCCTTGGCGTCTGGATCTTTCATCCGGTAAAGGTTGAGTTTTTCATTTCCGGGGATGGGAAAGCGTTTGACTCCCTGGGCAGCATCGATGTGGTGGTCAATAAAGAAAGCGGCGTGGACGGCGTCAGGTACTTTTCCAAAGAGGCCAAAGGGAAAAAAGCCCGGTATATCAAGGTTCATGCCCACAATATAGGTTTTTGCCCGGAATGGCACCATGGCGCCGGTGGCAAGGCATGGTTGTTTGCGGATGAAGTTGTTGTGGAATAAATTTAAGGGTTGTGTAAAAACCTGCCTTCCGTCACGGAGCAGGCAAGGCTCAATTTTTCTAAAATATCTTTGAAAATGGAATATGTAAAGCTTGAAAAATCGACTTTTTACACATTAAATAATCACCTGATTTAAAAGATTTTTAGCCTTTTTACACAACCCCTAAATTAGATTGATAGCCTAACCGTCAAAAAAACAATAAAATTGAAAATATTAACATGGAACTGTAACGGCGCTTTCAGGAGGAAGTTTGAAAATATTTTGGACTTCAATGCAGACCTATCCATCATCCAGGAATGTGAGAATCCTGCCGAAATACAACACAAACAATATCAGGATTGGGCAGAAAACTATTTATGGATCGGAGACGACAGAAATAAAGGACTTGCCGTTTTCGCCAAGCCTGAAATTAAACTTGAAAAACTGAATTGGTCGAATCAATATAAAGACCATTTTGTAAAGCATTTCTTATCTTGTTCTATCAATCAAGACTTTGACCTGCTTGCGGTTTGGACTCACCGAAACAATTCCCCGAATTTCGGATACATTGGACAGTTATGGAAATATCTTCAGGTTAACAAAGACAAATTGAACAATACGATAATCGCAGGAGATTTTAATAGCAATTCAATTTGGGATCAATGGGACAGATGGTGGAATCATTCAGATGTTGTAAACGAACTGAAAGAAATCGGAATTGAAAGTCTTTACCACAGGTTTACAGGGCAGGAACAAGGACGGGAAACCATTCCGACGTTGTATTTCCAAAAAAAACTCGAAAGGCCATATCATATTGACTATATTTTTGGAGATCAGGGATTTTGCAAACAATTGAAAAAATTTGAAATCGGGGAGGTCGACAAGTGGATAGAAATAAGTGATCATATGCCAGTTTTATGCGAATTTGAATAAGATAACCGCTTAATATCGTGTAACAAAAAGAATCGCTTTAAATAAAATTTCGATTGCCCAGTGCTAATTGAAATTAAATAATGAACCGCCGAATTAAAATTAGGTGCAGAGCACCTTAATCTGTGTTGGCAAACACAGATTAAGGAGATTCAAGGTGCAGCGCACCGCAACCTAAATCTTCGAACATCGAAAGAATGTTGCGGTGCGCTGCACCTTAGATAGATTTTAGAATCTTTTTACAACAAATTTTTCGGTCTTGCCTGGCTGCCAGACAGGTGCGCTGCACCTATTATAATTTTCTGCGGCGTCAGGCAGGCTAAAGCACAGGGCGATGGATGGCTTTTTAAAAATTAAATTTCCAGGAGAAATCTGTAAAATTTCTTTATTCAAAAAATATAATTAATCTTTTGCTACACAGTACTAAAAAGCATAATATTTGGTGAGTCAGGTGGACAAAAATTCTGTACGACAACTATTATAAATATATGGGAGAAAAACACAAAAAAAGGAACATGAAAAACACCATTTTTATACCAACCTCTATCCTGACGCTTGTTTACCTAACTTGTCTAAGCTCGTGTGCATTTATCTTTAATGAACAAACCAATCCGGCGACATCCTCCACCCCGACTTTAAATATCGCCATCCCCACCGCTGGAAATTCCTGGGTGATGGATCATGGCATTTATACGCCCGGGGATATCGTCACCGCAGAGGGCATTCGCCAATGGAGCAATGCCAGTAGCACCATACGTACCTTCTTTTACCTGGAACAAAAAGGTAGCATTTCCCTTGGCATCAGGGCAAAAGTAAGTTCCGGCGTTTCCAGGATCCAATGCACCTTTGGAAATGAATCCCAAAACATTACCCTGGAAGGAAGCCGTTTTGAGGATTTCTACATCGGAGATTTCCAGGTCGAAAACCCCGGGTATTATTTTGTTGACCTGAAGGGTTTGGAAAAGGACGGCGCGGTTTACGCGGATGTAAATGATATTTTGCTGGGAGGAGCAGGAACCCGTGATACTAAATTTATAAAAGACGATTTCTATTTTGGAAGAAGAGGTCCTTCGGTCCATTTAAATTTCAACGTGCCGGCAGGAGTGGAGCAGGTGCAATGGTTTTACAGTGAACTCACCATCCCCAAAAATCAGGATGTGATAGGATCTTATTTCATGGCCAATGGTTTCGGAGAAGGGTATTTTGGAATACAGGTAAATTCCGCCACCGAGCGGAAAATACTTTTTTCCATTTGGAGCCCCTATGAAACAGACAATCCGTCGGATGTGCCGGAGGATTATAAAATAAAATTATTGAAAAAAGGCGCAGGCGTTACCACCGGGGAATTTGGAAACGAAGGCTCCGGCGGACAAAGTTACAAAGTGTATCAGTGGAAAGCCGGCCTGACCTACGGCTTCCTGGTCGGCGCCCAACCAACGGGCAATGGCCAGACGGATTATGCGGCGTACTTCCATGACCCTGCAACGAACAAATGGAGCTTAATAGCGGAGTTCAGAAGACCCCACACGAACACTTACCTGAAGCACTTATATTCCTTTTTGGAAAATTTCATCCCCGAAACGGGCGTACTGGAAAGAAAAGGCTTGTACCAAAATCAATGGGTGTATGATGCTGCAGGGTGGCATGAACTCACGGAAGTCACTTTCACAGCAGATAATACCGCCAGAAAAGCCTACCGGCTCGATTATTCCGGAGGGGTCGAAAACAACAGCTTTTATTTAAAAAATTGTGGGTTTTCCGATGATAATGTTTTGATAGATTCGAGATTTGAAAGAAACAAGTTACACAATGCGCCGAAGATAGATTTTACTTCATTGGAAAAATATTAACTTTACAGCAGAGGCCTCAAGAGAAGGTTATGCGGCCTAGGCGTCTTCTCCTCGCGGCCCTTGCGGTTAAAAAAAATTCAATGATAAAATGCTATCGGGGTTTTGAACCACTATTATTATTGGCACTCATAGGAGTGGTTTTAACCTCCTGCGAAAGAGAGCCCCTCGTCCCTGCTGCGAATTATGAAACCAAAAACGTGATCATCATCGTCATGGACGGGCCCCGCTATTCGGAAACCTGGGGAGATTCCACCCACCAGTTCATCCCGCGAATGGCCAATCAGATGGCCGGTAAAGGCATGGTTTATACCCGGTTTTACACCAACGGGCCCACTTATACCAATGCCGGACACACCGCCATGACCACAGGATTTTACCAGGAAATCAATAACAGCGGGACCGAATTGCCCCAATATCCCTCCATTTTTCAGCATTGGCTGCAAACCACCGACAATGACAGCCTGGCCGCCTGGGTCATTTCCAGTAAAGACAAACTTGAAATTTTATCAGATTGCACCCTTCCGGAGTGGAAGGGCAAAAGCAGGCCAGCCACCAATTGTGGCGTTGATGGTTTGGGGAGTGGCTACCGCGAGGACAGCATTACCTATTACAACGCCCTTAAAATTTTGGCGACCCATCACCCTCAATTGGCGCTCATCCATTTCAGGGATCCGGATTTCTCCGCTCACCAGAACAGTTGGGAAAAGTACACCAATAGCATTTATAAAACCGATGAATACATCTATAAAATATGGACTTTTCTCCAAAATGAATACTTCTACCAGGGCACCACAACGGTGTTTGTCACCAACGACCACGGCCGTCATCTGGATGGCATAAGCAATGGGTTTGCCGGCCACGGCGACGGATGTGAAGGCTGTCGGCATATCAATTTGTTTGCCTGGGGGCCCGACTTTAAACAGGGGTGCCTAACCGATACCCCGAGAGAACTGGTGGATATCCCGGCGACCATCGCGGAGCTGATGCATTTCAGTCTTCCTGAAGGGGAGGGGGCGGTGATGAAGGAGTTGTTTAAGTAGTATGAGTCATCCCGGCATTCCATGCCGAGGACAGGTTCCCGAAATTTCAACAACTGTCTGAACTGGAAATTATATGATTACATTAAAAAAAAACTCTAATAATTAAATAATTTCGATGAAATATTTAGCGACAATCCTGCTCATTATAGCAGCAAAAGTTTCAATTGCTCAAATACTGTATAAAGATAGTATTTTCTTTGAAGTCAATAAAACCACTTACAACTTCGACACTTATAAAAATGAACCATTGCAATTCGATTATTATCAGGCGGGAAACGCCAGGATAAAGATGCCTTTGTTGGTTTTTGTACATGGTGGTGGGTTTTCAAATGGTGTAAGAGATGATGCCGAAATTGTGCGTTTTGCTACAAAACTTGCTCAACGAGGATACGCTGTTGCATCGGTTTCATACAGATTAACGATGAAGGGGATTGGTTTTGGTTGCGATGTTGAGTTTAGTAAAAAGATAGCAGCTATTGATTCGGCTTCGTACGATGTTAACTTAGCAATAAAGTATATGCTCGACCATGACAAAGAATTCCACATCGACAAAAATAAAATTATTCTTGCCGGTTCAAGTGCAGGGGCTGAAACGGTTTTAAATATGGCCTATGTTTATGAAGATGAAACCTTGCCTGCGGATTTTAATTATGCAGGTGTCATTGGCATGGCAGGAGCAATAACTACATTAGATAAAATAAACGCCAATACAGCTATTCCCACACAACTTTTTCATGGTACTGGGGATAGATTGGTACCTTATAACATCGCCCCGCATCATTATTGTAATTCAAATGATAAAGGCTATATAATGCTATATGGTTCTGAACCGATTGCTGAGCGTTTAAAAGGTTTGGGTGCCTCCTATTACTTTTATACCATTTATGGCGGCTCGCACAGCTGGGCAGGTTTGCCCATGACCAGAAGCTTTGATGAAATTATTGACTTTATCTATCACGATATAATCAGCGTTAATTCTGTAAGGCAAACTAACCGAACAATAAATGACAGATGATTTGAAATTATTTATGACCGATTTTATTTAACAATAGTCCGGGCAGAAAACTGCCCTATATCAAGGATCTTCAACTGGAAAAAGAGGCCGTCCTACGCAGTACAACGGTAAAGTAAATTGGAAGGAGTTGGACTTAAGTAAATGGGATTATGTGGGCAAGGATGAGAAATATGAGTATTTGGAAATTTATACCCAGATACTCAACTCCCCACATTTCGATCGCAATTTCCGTATCGTTATGCTGGTTAATAAACGAACCAGTAAATACATTTTACTTGCTTGTGATTTAAAATTAGATGCTCGCACTATCGTCCATTACTACCAATTGAGATTCAAAATAGAGTTCTTGTTTCGAGATGCCAAGCAGTTTTGTGGGTTAACCCACTGTCAGGCTCGAAGTAAAGAAGCTCTTGACTTCCATTTTAATATGAGTCTTGCTGCGGTAAACCTAGCTCAACTCAAAATGGAACTCAATCCAGCCGTTAAGTCAATGAACGGTTTTGTGAGAAGAGCTTATAACCAACGATTGGTCAAATGGCTTTTTTCACAACTCAGCTCTGAAGCTGAGTTTCAATTAAATCATCCCAAAGTTCAACAAGCTATTAAGCTTGGAACTTTGAATTATTCATAAGGGCAGTTTTCTGCCCGTACTATTGTTATACTTATTTTGCATTAAATAATAATTATACCATCGAGCCGCGACTTGGAATGAAGTGGGATATTAACAAAATGCACCAAATAAGTTTAGGCGCAGGATTGCACAGTAAAGTCGAGCCTGTTTCCATTTACCTCGCAGAACAAGCACTGGACAATGGCAACACTATTATTCCAAATAAAGATTTAGACCTTACCAAAGCTACTCACATGGTTTTAGGTTATAACTGGAACTTTGCCAAAAATTTCAGATTGAAAGCGGAAGTTTACTATCAATATTTATACGATGTTCCTGTTAAGCCTGGCGATACAACAAACGTAATAAATGTGCTGAATTTTAGCAGCGGCTTTACCAACGAAAAATTAGTAAACAAAGGTACCGGCAGGAATTATGGGGCTGAACTAACCCTTCAAAAATTCTTTTCAAATAATTGGTACCTGCTGGTAACAGCTTCTCTTTTTGAATCGAAATATACGATGACCGATAACATTGAGCGGGACACACGATTTAACAGCAAATACATTGGAAATTTTGTAGGAGGAAAGGAATTTTTGGTTGGAAAAAACAAACAAAATATTATTGGCACAAACATCAGAACAATCTGGCGAGGTGGTTACAGAACCATTCCTTTAAATGTTGATGAATCGAACGAGCAAAACAAAGATGTTCGAATGTACGATAAAGCTTTTGAAGACAAAGCACCCGATTATTTCAGAATAGATGTAGGTATCAGCTATCGGATAAATAAACCAAGATGGGCTTGGGTACTATCTCTGGATATTCAAAATGTTACAAATCGCTCAAATGTTTGGGACCAATATTATAGCCCCGAAACTAAAAAAATTGAACAAAGTTATCTGGTTGGTTTAGTCCCGATTTTAAATTACAGGATTGAGTTTTAATATCAAAATTTGAGTGCTATGAAAGCCCTGAAAATACGAGTGGAAGCGCAACAATAAATAGATTTCTAAGAAAAATTAAAAACAAACCAAATGAGTTCAAATCCGATTAATCTGGCGGTGCGTTTTCTACTTGAAATATTCTCCTTAGCAGTAATAGGAGTCTGGGGATGGAAACAAAGTGACAGCTGGGAAAAATATGTTCTGGCTATTGGCTTACCGGTTATCGCGGCTGTGATTTGGGGAACATTTGCGGTAGCCAATGACCCCAGCCGTTCGGGCAATGCTCCCGTTCCCGTTTCAGGAATAGTAAGGCTTGGCATTGAATTTTTATTTTTTGGTTTTGCCACCTGGGCATTGTATAATATGGAATCAAATCAGCTGAGCCTGGTGCTTGGTGCCCTTGTGTTGGTACATTATGTCATTTCTTATGACCGCATATTTTGGCTGCTAACAAAATAATCCTAAAGGCATACAAAGGGGGAAAAGGGTAAATTTGTATCCTACATTCAATAAACCATAAAATTAAAGCCATGAGATATATCCTTTTTTTAACGATTGTTCAACTGTTCTCCTTTGGGGGATTAATAGCTCAAACCTGGTCAGGTACCATTCATTTCGGGAAATCGACTATTGACTATCAGGTGAAATTGAAAGAAATGGAGGGCCAAACAAAAGCATTCTTTACAAGTATCGATATGAATGCTTATGAAATTCCTTGTCAAAATACAAGGTTAAAAAAAGACACTTTGGAATTTTATGTCGTAAGTGATTACTACACCTATGAATATCGGTACATCAAACGAAATGAAAATTTCAAAGGAAACCTGAAAATCTATTCCAATGAATCGGAGCAACTATTAAATTCTTTTGAAACAAATCTAAATAGAACGGAACCCAATAAGCAGGATAAAATTGAGAAGATAGATTTTACATTTATTTCTAATGGACTTCAGCTTTCCTGCACCTTGTGGAAGCCTCAGGAATCCGTTAACAAGGGTCTGTTCTTTGTGACCTCATCACAGGGAAACGACCGGAGCGGAACCAATGCAGAAGCTTATTATTTTGCCAATTTAGGATATACCGTTTTTAATTACGATAAACGGGGAACCGGAAAGTCAGAAGGAGCATGGCAATTAGCAACAATCGAAGAGCTCTGTTCTGATGACATGAATGCCATTGAATTTTTCTCAAAAATTTCAGCGCTTCCATTATCCGAAATGGGTATTAAGGGAAGCAGCCAGGGAGGCATTAAAATTCCTTACATCCTCTCAAAATTACCCGATTTGGGTTTTGGTATTTCGATTAGTTGTCCCGACGGTACCCTTTTGGAAAGTGATTTAAACCATTGGAAAAATTTAAATATTAATCGAATAGGCAAAAAAAATATTAATCAGGCCTTAAAAATCCAGAAGGCAGGATATAATTACCTCGCAGGAAATATTTCGTATGAATTTTTAGAACAACTAAAAAATAAAAATAGCCGTGAGGATTGGCTAAAATACGTTTGGATACCTGAACGTGATATCCAAAAAGATTACAAACTAAACTTTAGCGGACTTCCTTATTTTAAGAAAATCACACAACCGGTTTTAGTCATTCACGGATTATCTGATAATGTAATTCCAGACAAAAGCTACAAAACCATTAAAAAGGCAATTGGTAGGTCAAAATCAACAAATTACCAGCTAATCACTTTAGAAAACACATCCCATTCCATGACCTGGCTGAATGAAGACTTTCCATATTTTCAAATACTATCCCCTGAATATCTTCCTCTTGTAAGCGATTGGTTAAAGCAATTTCGCAACAAATAAAATCTAAGTTTAAAAACCAAAACAAAAAAATTATTCGTTTTTAGAATTTATGGCCCCTTTTCTTCCCCATGTCATCTATCATAGCATCCCCCCTTCTCTATAAATACTGCTTAGGGGAATCTCTTTAGCGTCAATAACTACGCATGTAGACAACCATTTCATGAAAGAAACCTGCTTAACACCCAAGCAGTTCCTAAATCAGTAAAGAGAAGCGTTTCAGTTTTTCAATACAATACATTATCTGGTTTGTACGGAATTATAATTCCGTACGCTATTTTATTAATTCAGAACGACTGCTCCTGTTCCTGGGAGTACCTTTGGCTCATAATTAATAACGCTTATCATATAATAGCGAAAATGAAAACCATAAATAGCATACGATACGGAACACCTGACTTCCTTAAAGTGAAGGCCCCCTCCTACTTGCCAATGCAGGGTTTGGCAACATGTTAGGAGGGGCTTTTACCTTCCTATTTTTAAGAAAAAAATAGTGTCCGGGGTTATAAAGTCATCCGCGAGGACATGAATTTATTCAGGCAATGAATTGAAAAGAGGAAAATTGAATCGTAAATAATAAATAAAAAATATGATGAAAATGATTTTTGTGGCATTTTTCGTGATCGTGCTGGGTCAATGCCACGGCCAGGTAATGGCACAGCAGAGCATGGATAAAAATACCGACCGGGAAGGGCTATTCTCCCGATTAATACATAATGAAAGAGTAGCTGTTAAATTCGATTACTTCGGTGAATTGGTATTGCATCCGGGTTTAAGCCTTGGAATCGAGTATACCCTATCATCGAAAAAGTGGGTTACGGTTCATTGGGATACAGATTTAGGCGGATATTGGCATCGATGGAATAACACGGCCCTATTTGCTAAAACATCTATTGGAACAAGGTTTCCTATTTCATCCATGTTCGTCGATTTAAATTTGGGCGCGGGATACATGCACTCCTTTCCAGCTGGTAAGATTTACCATAGGTCGGCAGATGGCAGTGTAGAAAAAGCGCCGAATTGGGGCAACCCTCATTTTATGCCCACTTCTTCAGTATTGCTGGGTTGGGATGGAAGCCGGAAAGCTAATTTACCGCTTAGTATTCACATTGGAGCGGAAGCTTATTTGCAATCAGGAGTTAATCATACTTTCATACCACATGTTGCAGCCAAAATGGGATTTACCTATAAATTCAAAAAATAACTGTTATGAGACACATCATTTTAGTATTTGTTCTATTAACATCAATTTTATTCAGTTCTTGTGAAAAAGAGAGTTTCTACGATGGAGATCATTTCTTCGTAAAAAATGACGGGGCGGAAATGCCCGTTTACATCAAAGGAAATATCGAATCGAAAGTCTTTATCCTTTTTGTACATGGAGGACCCGGTGGAAATGCTTCGTTGTCCTCTTTTCTCCCGGTAGCAAAGGAGTTGGAGAATGACTATGCCTTTGCCTATTGGGATCAACGCGCATCGGGGCTTTCTCAGGGTAATCCCGACAAAGAATCATTTACTGTTGAGCAATTTGTAGAAGATCTTGACCTTGTAATTGATGCGATTAATTTACGGCACAATTATCCTAAAATTGTTTTTTATGGAATAAGCTGGGGCGGTGCACTGGGAAGCGCGTATTTGAGCACCGGAAATTATCAGGATAAGGTAGCTGGATTTATCGATATGGACAGTGGACACAACTTGCTTGAAGGAATTCCAAAATCAGTTGTGTTTGTTAAAGATTACGCTCAGGAACAAATAGATAATGGCTTAGATGTTGACTACTGGACGGAAGCACGCGATTGGTGTGCAACAGTTCCTGATATGACAATAGTGGACAATTATTTCAAATATGACAAATATCTGGATAATACAAATGCTTATCGTCACGACCCGGACCAGGTAGTGCGAGGACCAGAAGTTGGAGCCGCAGGCGTTATGAATTCATACCTTTCGCTGGCCATATTTTTTAACGGACGATATCTCGCAAAGCGCTTTAACATATTGGAATTGAACCTAAGTCCTCAAATGGCAAATATTAAAATACCTACCATGGTTATTTGGGGCCGACACGATGGAGTAAACACGATTGAAATGGGATTCGATGCATTTAATAGCATTGGTGGGCCGGGATTTATGGACAAAGAAATGGTGATCCTAGAAAATAGCGCTCATGAAGGATATATTGAAGAACAGGAATTATTTATGAGTTCATTCCGGCGATTTGTGGATGGACTTTAACAACAGGTCGCTTTACATTATGACAAAGAAACAAATAAAACGAATACTCAGAATAGCATTTATTATTGCAAGCATATCCTCTTTGGCGTTCGTTCCATGGATTTTGGTAAGGGCATGGATATTACCACTTCCAGATACCGTTCAGGAGCAATTAGAGGAAGGTATCGATCACGGGTTTGATGGAATGATTGTTTATGTGGACCAAGCTGGAAAGCCACCGGAATTTTATGCTGCAGGCTGGCATGACCGAAAAAATAAAATACCTGCCTACCCGCAAGCATTATTTAAAATTGCCAGTATTACCAAGCTTTATCTGGCTGTTGCTACCACAAAATTAGTGAAAGCAGGACGTTTGTCTTTGGATAAAACACTCGCTGAATACTTTCCGGAACTAGCCGGAAGAATAGAATATTCAGACAAGATAACCTTGAGAATGATGGTGCAACATCGGAGTGGCATTCCTAATTTTGTAGACCATCCTGATTATTGGATAAAACCGCCAAAAAACAGACAAGAAACACTTGAATACGCGCTGGATTTACCTGCTGACTTTAAACCCGGAAAGCACTATGAATATTCAAATACAAATTATATGTTAATTGAGGACCTTATCGATAAAACGTTAGGTTATCCCCATCAGCAATTTATCAGGGAGGAAATTTTGAATCCACTTGGGCTAAAAAACACGTTCGGTTCGCTTAGTGAAGTGAATATAGACAATGTGATGAGTGGCTATTATGTTGGTGTTGAAAAGGATTTTAAGTATGAAGACACAGGCCTAATGTTAGCTACAGCAGAGGATGTGGGCATATTCTTGCGCGCATTAAACGATGGTTCGGTGTTCAACGAAGGGGAACAGGAAATCTATTCCTCCATTTACGTTTACGAACATACGGGTTTGCTTCCCGGCTATCAAAGTATTGCCAAATACTACAAAGACATCGACACGGTTGTTATTCAATTTAATAATACAACGAACTTTCATGGATATGACTGGAATTTGGCGGAGATAGTATATAGTCGTATTGTGAAAATAGTGAGAAGGGAAAAAAGCTCGTAACATGCATAAAAATAATAAAATGGATAAAAAAGTATTACTCTCCACCTTGTGGATTTTCGCAATTTTAAATTATTTGTATTGCGATATCATGGGAATAATGGATGTAAACCTGTTAAAGCAATATCTGGCAGGAAATGTAAACGGAATGGAAATGAATGAAAATTTCTTATTAGCTTCAGCAATCCTGATGGAAATTCCTATCGTAATGGTTTTGCTGTCGAGAATATTAAATTATAGATCCAACCGGTGGGCAAACATTATTGCCGGAATAATCATGACACTTGTTCAAACAGCGACACTTTTTGCAGTTGCACCTACAAAATATTACTTATTTTGTAGCATTATCGAAATAGCCACTACCATAGCTATTGTGTGGCTCGCTTGGAAATGGATAAATCCAGGGAAAGTGAACGACAAATAAGATTTTAAATCAGAAACGAATGCACAATAAATGCGATAATTGCTTCCTGGCCTCAGCATTTACGTTCTTTATCAGCCTTTGGTGTAATATTACCTTGCAACCTAATTATCGTTATTTCCTTAAACTGCTAAACTAAAATGAAGCATAAAATGATTAAAAAGAGAACTTTTGCAAAAATTACCGGGTACTCACTTTTATTGATGGCAATAATAGCTGGATTTGCATTTGGATTTGCATTTCCTAAAATATTTAACCCGAGCCAACCTGATTTTGTCCAAAGCAACCTTGCCGGTAATTTGCAACTTTACAAATTGATGTTATTAGCTATTGTAATAGTGCTTCTTCTTGATCTATTGGTTTCCTGGACGCTTTATAGGTATTTTAAAGAGGACAATAAAAATATATCATTTGCATCATCAACCTTGAGAATCATATATACAATTGTATTTGGAATTGGGACATTTTATCTGACGAAAAATCTTAATCATACGGAAATAAGTAAGGAGATTATTATCAATAATTTTCAATTGTTCCAATCGATTTGGAGTGCCGGGTTAATCATATTTGGCATTCATCTGTTTTTAGTTGGAATTTTAATGAAACTTCATGCCCGGGTACCAAAGATTTTATGGTATTTGGCATTAATCGCTGGAGTTTCTTACGTAGTTGTCCACTTCCTGAAATTAACTCTTCCTCAATCAGCTATGGTAAGTAATTTGGAAATGATTCTCGCGCTTCCTATGGCCATTGGAGAACTTGGACTGGCTGTTTGGTTGATTATTGATAAAAAAGCGTCATGAAAAAATTAAAAGTCGGGCTTTGGATTCCTCCAAGAAAAGACCTGGAAGTTTCCATCACCATGCAAAACCCGGCCCACATTGATGAGCGTATTTACAACTTGTTTTGTTCCTTTTTAATCAAAAAGGAAGTCGATTATGTCGAGCATTTGGATTTCAGAAAAGCGATCATCAAAAACCACCAGGTTTTTATTGGTGATTATTGTTTAAGTAATCTTGACCACTTTGTATGGATGGGCATGCTGGACCGCAGTCGGGATAGTTATCACATGGAAGTGCTGCGGGTTCTTGAACTAAGTACAAAAGTACATAACTCCCATTCCTTTTATGCTGTAGCTACGGATAAGTTTATTGCATTTAGTATCTTACACAAGTATAATATTCCGGTTTCAGATTTATACCTGGTCAACCCGGATAATTACGGCTTATTGGAACCTTTGTTTGAAACGTCTTCTTTCCTGCTCAAGCCAAGAAGATCCTCTTTTGGCATTGGGATTGTGAAAATAGATCATTTCAATCAACTAAGAGATATTATCGGTTACCACCCAAAGAAGGATTATTATTTAGAAAAATTTTACCCAAACAATATAGAAGAATGGGTTGGGGTAACCGTCATTAACGGAAAGGTCTTATATGGATTCCGAAAAAAAAGCACTAAAATATCGGGCTGGAAAGTATATGATGAAGATAGCATTGGCGGAGAGACGGTTTATGTCAAACCTGGCCATGAAATTGAATCCATTGCGATTAAAATAGGGGAAATTTTAGGCGCTGATTACTTTGGCCTGGATTTTATCAAAACCCAGGATGGCTACAAAGTAGTAGATATTAATTGTTCTCCAGGCCTCTATTATGATTTCATCCAGGATTTAAACATTCCTATTGCGGAGCTGTTTTTTGATATGCTCCCGATTTAATTGGAAAACGGAGACCGCTGAAAGAGTAGGTAAGAAAATAAAAACCGACAATCATGAAAATAGAATGCACTTCTGGGAGAGGGAATTTCCAGATCGTAAAAGGGACATTTGCAGTGTTGAAAGTAGATTATACCAGTTGGTTCTCAAGTAAAGCGGAAGCAAGGTACAAAGGGGTAAACATTGAAATACAACCCCAAAACTTCTTCCGCACTAAATTCGGAATACTGAAAAACGGGATTCCCATGGGGCGAATTAATTACCATTGGAAAAGAACCATCAGCATCAACTGGATCCAGGAGGCAGGCGTGGCCGAGCGGAGTTTTTTGTTTAGATCCAGGGGCGCATGGAAACACCGCTTTGAACTGCTGGACGAATCCGATAACCTGGTGTTGACCATGTATCCCAAATGGATCTGGAGGAAATTTGATTTCGACTATGACATTGAAGCAGATATCAACCAGTTTGAGGAAGAAACGCTTACTGAATTGCTGATCTACTGTGGATTTGCCGCACGGCTCTACAAACAAAAAAAAGCCGCGGCCAGCGCGGGTTAAACTTAACGGACTTAAAGGATGGATGGATTAACCCTGGCCGGTTATTTATAAGCTGTTGGGTTCCATATTTTTTATTCATTTTTGTCTATCCCTTCGTGTTTTCGGAGTGGTTAAGCAAAATTGAATACCAATGAATGACCTGCAAAAATCGATTTTAATGGCTGCGGATCATATTGCCCGAAAAAATCCAAAAATGACGGCGCTGTTTGCAGTACAAACCAGCCCCGTTGAACAGATCAATACCGTCGGAGAAGCCATGAAACACCTCGAAAAGATCAAAGATTATCTGCAGTTAATCATTGATAGAAATGCGAAAAAGACTTTTAACTATAGGTCTTTAGCCTGGTGGGAGGAGGAATTTTATTCAGAGGGTATTAATTAAACTCAATAAGTCAAAATTCGGGCCGTTTTATGGTTTAAATTTCATCGCCTCCATTTCAATGAAAACCAGTTTAGGGTAAAAAAAGTGCTGCGGGGAAATGAGCGGAGGAAGAAGGTTATCATAATTATAATTTTTTTTATAATTTAGGGGTTGCATTTCCAGGGGGGGATTTTTATGAAAAAATGGAGAGAAAGAAGAGAGGGAAATCAACCAAAACCTTACTGATGGAGGCATTTATTGATGATTTACTGGACAGGTTCAGGAGTAACGAGCGCATCGCCGAATTGAGCCAGTTGGCCCGGCAATATGAATTTGCTTTTACGAGTAAAGAAAAATTTTCCAATCAACCTTTTTTTCTCAAAGGATTTGACATTTTTAAGGGAAAAAAATCCAAGCGTTTAAAAGGTATTTTACAGAAGCAGGATCCATCCTTTTCCGGAATCATAAGGATTTATGATTATACCTATTACGGGGAGTTTAAGAAGCGTACCACAACTATTTTTGAAATCAAGAGTGAGGAATTTGATTTCGATAAATTTGAAATTAGGCCCAAAGGTACCCTGAACCAGATCCAGGAGTTTTTTATGGATAAGGAGAAACCTTTCCCTGAGAAAAAGGAATTTCATTCAAAGTATGAAATAAAAACCAACGACAGTATTATTTTTGAAGGGCAGGCAGGAAGCCGGGTATTGGAAGATATCGCCAAAAAAAAAGGGTTGTCCGTCGAAGGAGAAGCGGATTATCTTCTTTTGTATTATCGAAATCAAAGAATCCCTTCTAAAGAGATGATGCTGGAATATGACTTTGTACTCGATCTGATAGAACATATTTTATATGATTATTCAGATGATTACGTTTGATTCTACCGTGCCAACTACTTAACATCAGCGCTTTCTCATAGATGGAAAAAGAATACCAAAGCCCATTCTATTATGAGAAAAATCACAGACCACGTTTACCAGATCACCCTGGGGGCGGTAAACGCATTTGTCATTGAAGATGACGGGCTGACGCTCGTCGATACAGGATACAAAGGAAGTGCCGATAAAATTTTCAACGCGATCAAAAAAGGCGGAAAAGATCCAAAAGATATCAGGCGGATCATTCTCACTCATTTACACCTTGATCATGCGGGAAGTGCGGCCGAAATAAAAAGAAGGCTCAATGTACCGGTCATGGCCCATGAAGAGGATGCGAAGGAGATCGAAAAAGGAATCGCAGGACGAAAATCCAGAGTTGTTTCGCCGGGAGGGTTCAACTGGCTTATGTTTCAGCTTTTAATCAAAGGAACTCCTGTCGTAATTGAGCCGACCCAGGTGGATCGAAGGCTTCAGGATGGGGATGAACTCCCGTTTGCAGGAGGGATCCAGGTGATCCATACCCCCGGCCACACCGCGGGACATATAGCTTTATGGGTCAGGGCAGACAACCTGGTGATAGCCGGAGACATTTGTGCCAATATTTTCGGCTTGGCCCTGAGTGTTGTTTATGAAGATACGGATATTGGCCTCCAAAGCCTTAGAAAAGTTGCTGCCCTGGATTTTGACAAGGCGGTATTTGGTCACGGAGGGCCCATTCACCGTGGCGCAAATCTTAAATTAAGAAAAAAATTCGGCTAAACGTTCAGGTAATTCATCAACGATTCATAGCGTTCCTTGAGCGTGTCAAGATATTCTACTTCGTTAAAAGAGGCTTTTATGTCATATTCAAAGCGCTCGAACGAAGCGAGGATGGAATTGATCTGCTGGTTGTTTATTTTAAGAGTCACCTCAATTTGAGAAGTATCCTGGCTTGAGGTAACATATGAACTCAAAATCACGGAATTTTCAGACTCCACGATTCGTGCAATTTCTGATAAGGCATAATCTATTTTTGCCATTTCAAGCACAATGATGCTACCTGGTTCGGTGAAAGGCAATGTTTTGGCAAAACGGTACAAAACATCTTCCATGCTGACCAATCCGAGGTAATGCTGCTCATCATCGATGACGGGAACTACGGTCAGGTGATAATCCGCCATAAGTTTCATGACTTCATAGAGGTGGGATTTACTCTGTACACAGGGCTTGGGTAAGGACAGTGCGTAGGAACCGACAGGCTCAGTGGCATCATAGTCAAGGATGTCATCTTCTGACACCAGACCGAGTAGTTCCTTGTCATTAACGACAGGTAAGTGCCTGATATGAAATTCATTCATCACTTCAAGCGCGCTTTCCCCGGTATCGGAAGTCCGCAGGGGAACAATAACATTCGATATAAGTGTTTCTGTGATCATTTATTTTTCTGCGAGTAATTTTTTCTTTTGCACAGTAAATTCATCTTCTGTGAGTAATCCTTTTTTTCTCAATTCACCCAGTTTGTTCAATTGTTCAAGCAAATCTCCCGAGGTAATGGCCGGAGTGCTGAGCAAATCTTCTTTTGGCGCTTCCAGCCGTTGTTGAGGAAGCTGGAATTTGTTCTGCTCAAAAGTTTCGAATTCCTTCTGAACCCTAATAAAAGCTAAAGCATCGTGAGTGCGTATGCGGTCAAAATCTGAAAATCCATAACTCACTGCTTTGTCCAGGTGGTCAAAGGCCTTTTCTGCATTCTCCATCAGGGAATAGGCACAGGCGATATTGAAATGTACTGCAACATCTCTGGGGTTAACTTCCAACACTTTTTCAAAATCCTTTATGGCTCCTTCGTATTCGTATTCCTTGAACTTCTTGATCCCGCTGGCTTTAAAAGGACTTACCGCGGCAATTTTCTGGCGCTGTGTCTGCCTGCGGTTTGTTGTTTTTTGAGGCTCCGGTCTTTTTCTATCGAAATCAGGTCTTTCAGGGCGTGTTCTTCTCATATTTTTATAACGTTCGCGTTCCATTTCCCTCTTTCTTTCATAATCAGGATCTCCAGTGTTGAAGAATTTTTTGTTGTATTTTTTATCGAATTCTTTTTGATCCATGGAAAGAAACACAATGGCATCAATGACCCCGATGATGGCCGCTACCGGCCATCCGAACATCCTCCATCCGGCACTGAACAAAAAAATCATACCGATACCCATGCCCACCTGTCCAAGATAAAACCGGTGAACACCAAATGAGCCAAAAAAGAAGGCCATTATAGCGGCAATATTTTTATTTTTCATAGACTAAACGCGCTGTCTTTTGCTTTGCTTTTGATTAATTAACCTCTATAACCCAGGTTTTGTTGCAAACCTGCTTCATTTAGGAGAAAAAAATCGACAAGATAATACCGTAAAGTCGTCGGGGTATTTCTCTTCTCCGATAAATGCTTCAATATATTCTTTCAATTGTTGGGTAAAATCCTTTGCGGAGACAAGATAATGACCTTGTACAAAATGCTGCAATTTTTCTTCCGATAAAAAATCACCCTGGTGGTTCCGGATATCTGTAAGGCCATCTGTAAAACTCAGAATTACGGCTTCTCCACTCAGCTTGATCTGCCCGATTTCCAGTTTGGGTAATTGCTCAAAAAGCCCGAGCAGGGTACATCCTTTATCCAGTAAATGAATGTGACCATCGTCTACCAGGATCGGTGGGGTATGCCCGGCATTAATGTAACGAAGGTTGCGTGTGGCAATATCGTATTCGCCGATAAAAAAAGTGATGAATTTGTCTCCCAGGGTTATCCTGTTGACGGCATTATTGATATCGTGGATGAAATCGTGGAGGTTCGAGCGGTGTTTATTGATGAGTGTTTTGAAGTTGGCCTGGAAATTTGCCATCAACAAGGCAGCACTTACCCCTTTGCCCGAAATGTCACCGATGCAGAAGAACAACTTGCCATCCTCAAATTCGAGGAAGTCAAGGTAATCTCCTCCGACACGGAAATGCGGCTTGTAAATACCGGCAAGTTCGTAATGTTCATTGGACGGCAACTTCTGGGGAATGAGCAGGCGCTGCATCTCAGCGGCCAGTTCCATTTCTTTGTTGTACCGTTCCTGTTCTATCTGACGCTTGAAAAGTCTTTTGTTTTCAATGGCCACGGCAATCACATTGGTGATGGTCGTGATCAGCTGCACTTTGTTGTACATGTCTTCCTCGTCAGAAAAACCGCCGATAAAGACATAGGCAATGGGGTACTTTTTATGCGCTACCGGGATGACTACGTCAAACTGGCTGATTAAAGGATGTTTTTTGTCATCGAGGTTGTTGGGACCTTTTATCTCTGCAAGGATGGGACTGATATCTTTAGCCAGTAAATTTTTAGCAATATTGATGGAAGAGGCACAATGCCAGTTCCCGTCATCGCTCTTTACAAAAAGGGCCATTTTTTTTATGGTCAGCTCCCAACTCAGAAAAGAATGGTACATCTCATAAAGTTCATCTGCCGACACATTGTCGTTGATGGCTTGAGTAATGGTCAACAGACTATTGATCTGCAACCGCTTCAGGTTGAGTTCCTTTTCTAAAGCTTCGAGTTTTGAGAGGCCCATTTTAATATCAGTAAGATTGGACATTTTGGGTCGAATTTAAAGTGCTTTACAATGATTAATTGTTAGTAGATTTTGTTTTGTTTGTTGGTTAATCGAAAATAAAATCCCGGTAAACTTCCGTAAATTTTTCCTTCATTGACAAATATCGTAAATAATGCCGAGATTCTTGAATCTTAAGAAGGGATGGTGCATAATTTGTAGCTTTTGCTAAGATTTGAAGGCTGCCCAAACGTTGAATTTGGGGCGTCGATGATTTATTTCTCCTGTTTTTTGGTTGACCTTTTTCGTTGTCTTCCCCCTCTTAAAACTCACTTGAAACCATCTTGAAACTACCTTGAAACTACCTTGGAACAATTTTGAACCCAACTTAAAATCGACCGAAGGGAGATCCTCGTGCACGCAGTGCCGGGACAATTTTGAAACCCTTTGAAACTCTTTGAACTCTTTGAACCTTTCTGGACCCTTCCGACCATAGATAAGGAAGTGAAACAACACTAAAATCAATCATTCATCAACATTCATTATATTAGCCGAATGAAAGTCCTGATCATAGAACCTTTTTTTTCCGGCAGCCACCGCCAATGGGCTGAAGCCTATCAGCAATTCAGCAGGCATGAGGTTGAAATCCTCAGCCTAAAAGGTCGCCACTGGAAATGGCGGATGTTCGGTGGAGCGGTAAGCCTCGCGGATGATTTTATGAAAATGGATTTTGAGCCCGACCTGATCCTGGCAACGGATATGCTCGATCTGTCGACCTTCCTTGGGCTCACCAGAACCAGGGAGATTCCCGTAGCGCTCTATTTTCATGAAAATCAAATTACCTATCCCTGGACAGGCATCAAAGCTGCAGCAGCTGGAGAACTCAACCGCCAGTACGGCTTCATTAACTATACTAGTGCCCTCGCTGCCGATAAAGTATTTTTCAACTCCGTCTTCCATCAAAAATCTTTTTTGGAGGGGTTGAAACCTTTCCTCAAAGCTTTCCCGGATCATCGCGGATTGAAAAATATCGATAAGATCGTTGAAAAAAGCGCTGTCCTCCACCTGGGGATGGATCTGAAATCACTGGATCGCGAAAGCAGGAATCGCGAAATGAAAGCACCCGTTTTACTTTGGAATCATCGTTGGGAGTACGACAAAAACCCGGCACTGTTTTTTAATACACTGTTTAAGTTAAAAGAAAAAGGAACGGCTTTTCAGCTCATAGTGGTTGGAGAGGCTTACCAGCAGGTTCCCCCGGTATTTGAAGAAGCCCGCGAGCGGCTTCGGGAGGAAATCATCCACTTCGGTTTTGCCGCAAGCAGAGGTGAATACGCAGCGTTATTACACGAGGCCGACATTTTGCCCGTGACGAGTCACCAGGATTTCTTCGGAGGCAGTATAGTGGAAGCGATTTATTGCGATTGTTATCCCCTTTTGCCGGAAAGGCTGGCTTACCCGGAGCATATTCCCGGGGATAAAAAGAAAAACCATTTCTATCGTTCCGACGAAGATTTGCTGCCTATGCTTGAAAATATTATAGCGCAAAAGAATCTTTTTAATCAGCCTGGTGCGTATAAAAATTTTGTTACTAAATACGATTGGAGTACATTAGCTACCCAATATGACGATGCGTTGAAAAATTTATTAGGATGAAATATGTAAAACAAAACGAAAAAACGATTGCTTATTCCAGTGAGGGCAAGGGAAACGTTGTGGTATTAGTACACGGATTTTGTGAAGATAGTTTTATCTGGGATGAATTTAAACTCGATTTAATCGAAAAAAAATACCGGGTGGTGTGTATTGATCTGCCTGGTTTTGGAGCATCAGAAGTAGTCGAAAACCTGACCATTGACGGTATGGCCGATGCCGTGAAGGCTGTCGTCGATCATTTGAATCTCACTGACTTTATTATTATCGGCCATTCAATGGGAGGATACACGGGACTCGCCTTTGCCAGGAAATTCCCGGAATACCTCAAAGGTCTGGGAATATTCCATTCACATCCTTATGCTGATTCGGAAGAAAAAAAGAAAAATCGCTACAAAGGCATAAATTTTATCCTGGAGCAGGGGCACCACCTTTTTGTCAAACAACTTATCCCTAAATTGTTCGCCCCTGATTTTGCACGCAGCAATCGTTTTTTGCTCGACAAACTTATCCATAAAGCCTCCCAATACGATCCTGAAGGCATCATCCAGGGGCAAAAAGCCATGGCTGAAAGACCCGATCAATCGGCTGTTTTACAAACGATCAGCGTACCGGTATTATTTATCATCGGGGAAAAAGACGGAGCTGTTACCATGGAACAAAGTATGGATCAGACCTCTTTACCGGAGGTAACTTCAGTGCACGTTTTGGAAAAAGTAGGCCACATGGGCATGTTTGAATCCAAAAGAAATACCCAGTTGATGGTGCGCCAATTTGCAGACTTTTGTTATGACCAGTGAAATTGCCCTAGCCTCTTAAGTTAATGGAGGAACAATAAGAAGGTCATTTTTTAATGATTCGTGAAAAAAATTATAAAAAACTCACCTCTTTTAAATTAAAATTCAATAGCTCCCCTGAAGATTCAACAATCAACTTTCCTGCTTCGGTCACCCCCCTGATGGTGCCCTTAAAATAGCTTTTATCGTTTTTTTGATACAGCCTTTCTTCTCCAAGGCCCAATAAATGGGTTAAATAATTATCTTTGAGGCTGGATTCTCTTCCTGCTTTTAGTTGCAGGTAACGATTTTCAAGGTTTTCGCAAAATCGGAAGAGGACATTTTCAACAGAAAACGGGGAATCAGGTTGAGCGCAGGGAAATCCCGTACCGTTAGGTCGGGTAGATTCCAGTTTTATGGAAGTGGCATTGGGAATTTCGTTAGCAAAAGAAGTTTGTAATACATTGATTCCCAAGCCTATTACAGTACTTTGTATGGTGGAGCCCTGTAGTGAATTTTGAATGAGAATGCCGGCAATTTTTTTGTCCTCAACATAGAGGTCGTTGGGCCATTTGATGGCACATTTTTTACCAGGAAGTAGCTGCTGAATGACATCAAAAACGGCCAGAGAAGTCATGATGTTGAGCAAAAACTGATGTTTTGCTTCGAGAAAGATCGGGTATAAGATAACACTGCAAGTCAGGTTTTCAAAAGGGTTACTTAACCACTTACTGCCAATTTGTCCGCGACCGTTGGTTTGATCTGCCGTCGAAATGACAGTTCCTTCAATTGGCCTGCTTTTTGACAGTAAGTCAATGGCATGAACGTTAGTGGAAGGAAGTTGAGGAAATGCCAATAGAACCTTTCCGATAAAAAGAGTGTTTAATTTTTGCAATAAGTTAGTATTTTCGGCCTTAATTGCCTACAAAATTATAAAATAAGAATTTGAATTCAAGCACAAAGTTAAAAGAACAAGCCGTTACTGTGGATAAATTACACGATTTGATTATCGATAGTATACAGGACATAAAAGGAGAGGAAATTGTAAAACTCGATTTGCGAAAACTTCACGAATCTCCTACAGATTTCTTCATCATTTGCGAGGGAACCTCTAATACGCAGGTCAAATCCATTGCGGATAATATTCAAAAAAGACTCAAAATTGAAGCAGATACCTTCCCCTCTCATATTGAAGGGGTACAACATGCTTCGTGGGTGTGTCTGGATTATTTTCATACGGTCATTCATGTCTTTTATAAAGAAACACGTGGGTTTTATCAGTTGGAAAATCTTTGGAGTGATGCCCGGGTGACGGAATATCAAACCCTTTAGCCTATTTTAAAGTTGGTTTAATCCCTAATTTAAATAGTTTTGACGAAAAGTGGCAACGAAAAGCCCTCATAAGCGTTATCAAAGGATAAATTATAAAAAGATCAGACTTCTTTACCTATGCCGGGAAGGCCGGATGAACAGAAAAAAAAGAAATGGAGAATAAGAATAACAACAACGACAATAATACACCTCCTCCAATGATGCCTAAGTTTAGCTCATATTGGATTTACGGAGCCATTGCATTAGTGTTGTTGGCCATAAATTTTTACAGTGTTTCAGAGAGCAGCAACGAGCAAATCTCGTTTAATCGTCTGGACAAAATGATTGCTGACCGTGCTGTTGAAAAAATAGTTGTCGCAGAAAATAAGATTGGCCAGATTTACCTTACCAAGGAAAGTCTGGACAAACCCGAGTACCAGGATGCTGCCAAGAGTAAACTCGGCGGACCAAGACCTCATTACTGGATTGAAATTGGGGACAAAGAATCGTTTAATACCTTTTTGACCGCAGCTCAGGATGAACAAAATATCCCAAGGGACGAGCGCATTTATCCTACTTTTAAGAGTCAGCCAAGTTGGATCAGCACTTTGCTGAGTTGGATCATTCCTATTGGTTTGTTTATCCTTATCTGGCTGTTCATCATCCGTCGGGTAGGCGGTGGCGCAGGCGGTGCCGGTGCCCAGATATTCAATATCGGAAAATCCAAAGCCAAACTTTTTGACCAGAATGCAAAAGTTGACATCACCTTTGAAGACGTGGCAGGCCTTGAAGAAGCTAAGGAAGAGGTAATGGAAGTAGTGGATTTCCTAAAAAACCCTAAAAAATATACTGCCCTGGGAGGGAAAATACCTAAAGGCGTGCTGCTCGTAGGCCCTCCGGGAACAGGAAAAACCCTCCTCGCAAAAGCCGTTGCCGGTGAGGCAGGAGTTCCTTTCTTTTCTATTTCGGGTTCTGATTTCGTTGAAATGTTTGTTGGAGTAGGTGCTTCAAGAGTGCGTGACCTGTTCAAACAAGCCCGTGAAAAAGCACCTTGTATCGTTTTTATCGATGAGATTGATGCTATAGGACGTGCCCGTGGCCGTGGAAATTTCCAGGGAGGGAATGATGAGCGTGAGAATACACTCAACCAGTTGCTGGTGGAAATGGATGGATTTAGTACAGACAAAGGGGTTATCCTGATGGCTGCAACCAACCGGCCGGATGTACTGGACAGCGCCCTGTTGCGTCCCGGACGTTTCGACCGTCAGATCGGTTTGGAAAGACCCGACCTCAAAGAGCGCGAAGCTATATTTAAGGTTCACCTTAAAAGCATCAAAAAGTCCGACGGGATCGATCCGGCCATTCTCGCTGAAATGACCCCCGGATTTGCAGGAGCTGAAATTGCCAATGTCTGTAACGAAGCAGCACTTATTGCCGCCAGAAAAAATAAAAAGTCTGTTGAAATGGAAGATTTCAACTACGCTTTGGATAAAGTGATCGGTGGACTGGAGCGGAGGAGTAAACTCATCTCGCCCCGGGAGAAAAAAATTATCGCTTATCACGAAGCCGGACATGCTATCTGCGGATGGTTCCTCCAACATGCTTCTCCTCTGGTGAAAGTCACCATCGTCCCCAGAGGCATTGGTACGCTTGGATATGCGCAGTATTTGCCTAAAGATGAATACATCACCGTTACGGATCAGTTGCTCGATCGTATGTGTATGACTTTCGGAGGACGGGCAGCCGAAGAAATTGTATTCGGAGAAATATCTACCGGAGCACAAAATGACCTGGATCGGATCACCAGCATGGCTTACAGCATGATCACCATTTATGGAATGAATGAAAAAGTCGGCCAGATCTCTTTTTACGGAATGCAGAGAGACCAGTTCAATAAACCTTACTCTGACGAAACAGGCAGGCTTATCGATGATGAAGTACGGAAAATGCTGGACGAACAATACGACAGGGCCAAAAGCCTGTTGAGGAAATACAGGGATGAATTGGAAATCCTCGCTCAAACACTGCTGGAAAAAGAAGTTTTGATCAAATCTGACCTGGTGAAACTCATTGGGCCCCGTCCTTTCCCGGATGAAGAGCCTGTTCCTGAGGTGGAAAAAGAAGTTGTCCCTCAAGTTGATTCCAGTATCCAGACAGAAGATTCCGAATCATAAGTAAAATAGTTTTTTGGCCGGTTGCCCGTTAATGGTTTGTTGGTTTTCGCACTCCATTAACGGGCAACTAGTATCAAGTATTCCGCCTTTCCTTTTCAACCAGCAACAAGTCAACCAGTCAACCAGCCATGCTTTCTCTCCGTTTCCCGAAAAAAGAACTTACAGGAAAAATTTCACTTGCCGGCTCCAAGAGTATCAGCAACAGGGTACTTATCATTCAGGCACTTTGTGAGGAAAATTTTGAAATATTTAAGCTGGCCAATGCCCGGGATACGGACCTCCTCGAAAAGTTGTTGTCCTCAGAAGAGGATTTGAAGGACGCAGGTCCTGCCGGAACCACCTTCCGTTTTCTTACCGCATATTTGTCCCTGAAAGAAGGTACTCAATTGCTCACGGGAAGCGACCGCATGAAACAGCGTCCCATAAAAGTACTCGTCGAGGCACTCCGTCAACTTGGAGCGAACATTGAATATGTTGAAAAAGAAGGGTACCCGCCATTGAAGATTCACGCACCTGAAAAGATAGGAACAAAAAACGAACTGGCTATCCCGGCTAATACCAGCAGTCAGTATATTTCAGCCCTTTTGATGATCGCCCCGGTCTTGCCTGGCGGCCTGTCGCTGACCCTTGATGGAGAGATCGTTTCATTGCCCTATATTCAAATGACCTTAAAAACCATGGAATACTTTGGGGTCACCCATAGTTGGGAAGGAAATATCATCCGGATAGCCCCTCAAAAATACAAGGCGAGGCCGTTTAAGGTCGAGGCCGACTGGTCTGCGGCTTCCTATTATTATGCAATGGCTGTTTTTGCAGAAAAGGTTGATCTGGAGCTGGAAGGATTATTTGAGCATAGTGTTCAGGGTGATGCAGTGCTGGCAGAAATGATGAACGGGTTTGGGATACAAACGACTTATACAGCACAGGGCATCCGGCTTTCCAGAAATGCCCCTCCGGAGGATGTTTTTGAATGGGATTTCATCGAATGCCCGGATTTGGCCCAAACGCTGGCGGTGGTCTGTGCCGGCGCCGGAATACACGGGTTGTTTTCAGGGTTAAAGACGCTCAAAATCAAAGAAACGGATAGGATCAAGGCCCTTCAGCAAGAATTAGGCAAGGTGAAAACATGGTTCAACCTGTTACCGCCTCAAATTACCAAAGATACGAAAGAATACTACCTGCTGGAAGGCAGGGCTGAATGGGACGTACCTCCTGTTTTTTCCACTTATGAAGACCACAGGATGGCCATGGCTTTTGCACCACTTGCCATGATGGGGAAAATCCTCATCGAAGAGCCAATGGTGGTGGTAAAATCATACCCTGATTTTTGGAATGACCTTAAAAAACTGGGTTTTGAAATCGAGCACCTCAACCATTAAAATTAAGAATTTTTATTTCCACTCTTTGATTTAATTTCCTTCCTTCGGGAGTACTGTTGGTCGAAATCGGGTTGCGTTTGCCGTAGCCTTTGTATTTGATGCGCTTGGGGTCAATCCCTTTATTGACGAGATAAGTCATAACGGATTTTGCCCGCTCGTTCGAAAGATTATCGGCAAAATCGTGACTTGGCTTGGAATTGGTATGTCCGCCTATTTCAATGGCAACATCTTTATTGGTACTTAGAAAATCATAGATGTTATTCAGCGCCTCATAAGATTCCGCGGTAATGCTGCTACTGTCGGCCTTGAAGTAAACATTTTTGAGTTGAATGACCTGGCCTTCTTTCAGCTCAGCTCTTTCCACCCCTGCCAGGGTGACATCTTTTTTAGGTTCGGGAGTAGATTTCGGGGGAACGGGGTCATTTTTTTTAGGATCCGGCTTTGGAGGCTGAGGTTTTTTTGGGGCTGGTTTAGGATCAGGTTCAGGAATATCTTCATTGGTGGCTACCAATTCCTCACATGGAACGGGTACTATAGCAGAAGCTTTGTCCAGCAGCACATTACCATTGTAGGGAAACAAGGTGGGGGTTTTATAAAAGGCTTCCAAGGTGATGTATGAAAAATCTTCGCTGGGCTCAAATTTGAATTTGTATTCTACCCAACGATGGTTCACTATTTCCTTTGTTTCCCCCAATATCTCATTTCTGCCACAGGCATTTAAGCCCCCGTATATTTTTAATTTGACAGGCGTTGTATAATTAGCATCTTCCCCTCTGGCCTGGCTAACACTTACATATAACTCGGAGCGAGCCAGCATAATGGTGAATGAATAACAGTTACCGGCTTTCATGGGCTGACTTAAACGTTGGCTGACGGATTCCCATGTTTCGTTATCCCTTACTACCATGCCTAGATAGGTGGCGCCGTCGTAAGCAGGTTTTACCACTTCGAAATTTCCGGCAGGATGTGTATCCGGCGGGGATTCTAAGGGCCATCCGCAATCTGTCCATCCACGTGGAGGATGACTCGGCTGGGGAAAATCCTCAAACGATGGGTTGGTTAAATAGATCGTATCTGTTTGCCCGTAAAGTTGGGTGGTAAACATAAGGGCTAAAACAGTAACAGCCAGGAAACTCCTCTTCATAGTATTTATTTTTATACAGGCTTATACTTTATTTCATCCAATAAATGGATGGTTGTTTCTATTCATTATGAATGAAAAAAGCATTTTGCATTAAGGGCTACAAAGGTTATTTTTTTCTTTGTTACCTCTATCGTCTATAAACGTTTTTAACCGGGGACATTGTTTTGTATAAAGTATAAAATTATCAATTTTGAATATAATCGACTAATATTTAACGACTTATTAACGTACAAAAAGTTGTATGTCGCTGTCTGCCATCACCGGAAAGACAGGAAGTCAGTACGGTGATGACAGGAGCTGTTTTTTATGAATGGACCCGGACTCGAATTAACTGAAGGCATTCAACCCGGTAACATCATGTCCGGTAATGAGTAAGTGCACATCATGTGTCCCTTCGTAGGTGATCACGGATTCCAGGTTCATCATATGTCTCATGATCGGGTATTCATTGGTGATTCCCATACCACCATGGATTTGTCGCGCCTCACGAGCAATGGTGAGTGCCATATCTACATTATTCCGTTTGGCCATGGAAATCTGGGCTGGAGTAGCTTCTCCCTTGTTGGCCAGCGTGCCCAGTCGCCATACCATTAGTTGCGCCTTGGTGATTTCGGTGATCATTTCAGCCAGTTTCTTTTGCGTGAGCTGAAACTGACCAATAGGTTTGCCAAACTGGATGCGTTCCTGGGAATAACGGAGTGCAGAATCGTAACAATCCAATGCTGCACCGACGGCGCCCCATGCGATTCCGTAACGAGCTTTGGACAAACAGGACAAAGGTCCTTTTAATCCTTTAATGTCAGGGAATACATTGGCTTTTGGCACCCGAACGTCCTCAAAAACGAGTTCGCCGGTAATGGAGGCACGTAGTGATAATTTGCCGTGAATTTCAGGGGCGGTAAATCCTTTTGTTCCTTTTTCCACGACCATTCCACGAATTTTTCCTTCCTCATCCTTGGCCCAAACCACGGCAATGTCTGCCACAGGTGAATTGGTGATCCACATTTTTGCCCCATTGAGAATGTAGGCATCACCATCTTCTTTTATGTTGGTGACCATCCCGCCGGGGTTGGAACCATGATCCGGCTCTGTCAGCCCGAAACAGCCAATCATCTCACCGGTCGCCAGTTTGGGAAGATATTTTCTCTTTTGTTCTTCGGTAGCATAACGGTAAATCGGGTACATCACCAGAGAGCTTTGTACCGATGCCATGGAGCGAATACCGGAATCTCCGCGCTCAAGCTCCTGCATGATGATCCCATAAGCCATTTCATCCATTCCGCCGCCGCCATATTCCACCGGAATACTGGGGCCGAATGCGCCGATTTCCCCCAATCCTCTAAAAAGGTGGTGAGGGCATATCGCTTTTTCAAAATGTTCTTCGATGATGGGAGATACTTCCTGCTTCACCCAATCCCGTACCGCTTCGCGGGCAAGCAGATGGTCTTCAGCCAATAATGCATCGATATTGTAGTAGTCATGACTTTGGAAACGATCTTCTTTCGTTTTTTTCATTACCAGGGGGTTGCCATTATTTTCGCTCATTTTTTTACATTTGAACTGGTTAGGAAAATTAAGTGCAAATGTACGTAATTCGGAGATTAGATAAATGACTGGAGGATAATTAATATCTTTGTGGCGAATTATTTGAAATTTTAAATTTTAAAAATATGCAAAGTATTCGATTTACCTTATGGGCCTTGATGTTTTTATTTTTGGCAGCCTGTAATCAGGGAGGGACCGAAGCGGGCCCCCAAACAGCATCCACTGAAGAAAGTGTAACAACAGAAACGTCGGCCAGTGGAAATGATATGAATGAAAGGGAATTGGCTCAAGAGCGGTCGGAAAGAATATCCAATGAGGCAGAAGAGTCTACCCCTGCAGAGCCTTATAAACCAGAAACCGTTCCGTTGAATTATCTCGTTAAATATGCAGACCAGTATCCGAGTACTGTCAATTTTCTGGGCAATGAGGTGTTGAGGACCAGGATGAAATTATTGCTGGGAGGAAATTTGTTTAGCTCTATCCAGAAACTTTGGAAACAGGAGACACTTATTGAAGCAGAAGGCGGATATATCTTTACCTCTGCACAGGCGGGCCCGGGGAACGGTGATCCCAAAGTAGCGGTGATGGTAGATATCGAAAAGGATATTCTTTATGTTGGCGTAAAAAATGTGGATAAAAACGAAGATAAAATTTACGCAGAACGTAATGCCGAGGTGCCGGTTAGATTAAAAAACTGGGCTAAAAAATAATAATCCAACAGTATGGCGATCATTTCACTGGAAGGGGTAAAATTGTTTGCCCGGCATGGCTTTTATGAAGAAGAAGAGGTGCTGGGTAACGAATTCCTGATTCATTTATTTGTCGATACCGAAATTGATGAGGCCGCTATCGAAGATGACCTTTTCAAGTCCGTCAATTACGAAACTTTATTTTATCTATGTAAACTTGAAATGAAGGAGCCTGCCAAACTCCTTGAAACGGTAGCCATGCGAATCGTTGATCGAATTGAAGAACATTTTCAAAATATTAATGGAGTGCGCCTCAAGTTGAGTAAATTGAATCCGCCCCTGGACGGTCGGGTGGAAAAAGCCAGCGTAGAGATCAGAACAGGAACCTTTGAAATTAATCGCCTTTTTGACCTGCTTGAATTACTGCCGGAGGATTAATTAACTTTTTGATAACTATCCAACGGCTTTGGACTTCGTTCTAAGAAATGTGATGAACATTTTTCATAATAAAAAGAAAAAAATAATGATCAAAAAGATCTTTGCCTTAATACTGGTGACTCAATTGTATGCCTGCGCTGAGCTCCAAAGCGCCCTTGGAACCATTCTTGAAAGCAGTGGTGAACTCACTGAAAGCCAGATCGCTTCAGGACTCAAAGAGGCTCTCGACTCTGGCATCAGCAAAGGTGCCGCAACCCTTTCCCAGCAAGACGGATATTTTAAAAGCAGTTATAAGATTCTGCTGCCTCCGGAAGCACGGAAAGTTACGGATAAGCTCAAAAACATTCCCGGATTTTCGGATGTGGAAGATATTATCCTGGAAAAAATAAATCGTGGGGCGGAAGATGCTGCCAAAAAAGCCAAGCCTATTTTTGTGGATGCCATCAAAAACATGACCTTCAGCGATGTGATGAATGTACTGATGGGAGCCGATGATTCGGCCACCCGCTATCTCGAAGGAGCCACCTCCAATAAACTTTACAGGGAATTCAACCCCGTGATTGTAGAATCCCTGGATAAATTCAACGCCCGTAAATACTGGTCTGATGCCGTTACGGCTTACAACAAAATCCCATTCATCGAAAAGGTAGATGCGGATCTGGACGATTATGTGACCAAGCAGGCATTGAACGGTTTGTTCAGTATGGTGGAAAAAGAAGAGAAAAATATCCGCAATAACATTGCCGCAAGGACAACAGATTTGTTGAAAAGAGTATTTGCAAAACAGGATAAATAATATGATAGAAGTTGCCATAATCGGTAGCGGAACCATGGGGTTGGGGATCGCCCAGGTAGCCTCCACCGCCGGCCACGTGGTCAATCTGTACGATAACAATCCGGAAGCTTTAAAAAGTGCAGGAAAAAAACTGAACGCCACCCTTTCACGCCTCGTGGAAAAAGGCAGGATGGATGAAACGGAACAGCAAACCATCATGGGCCGTGTCCATTTTGTCAATAGCCTCTATGATATAAAAAATTGCCGGCTGGTGATTGAGGCTATTGTGGAGGACATTGGCGTAAAAAAGGCCGTTTTTGGCCAAATGGAGGATATTGTTTCCGACGATTGTATTTTGGCCACCAACACTTCTTCGCTTTCGGTGGCTTCCATAGCCGCGGCATGTGAAATGCCGGGCAGGGTAATCGGCATCCATTTTTTTAACCCGGCTCCCTTGATGAAACTCGTGGAAATTGTACCGGCGATCCAGACCGACCAGGCCGTTGTTCAGCAAGTGTATGACCTGATAAAGGATTGGGGAAAATTGCCGGTCACGGCCAAAGATACTCCGGGGTTTATCGTCAACCGCATCGCCCGGCCTTTTTACGGCGAAGCGATCAGGATTTTGGAAGAAGGGTTTGCTGATATAGCAACCATCGACTGGGCCATGACTTCTATGGGCGGGTTCCGAATGGGACCTTTTGCCTTGATGGATTACATCGGCCATGATGTGAATTATAAAGTCACCGCATCGGTTTTTCAGGCATTTTATTACGACCCCCGATACAAGCCTTCCTTTGTCCAAAAGAGTCTTGTGGATGCCGGCTATCTCGGCCGTAAATCAGCAAGAGGTTTTTACGACTACAGGGATGGGGCCATCCCGCCCGAACCCATGAAGGAGGAAGTTTTTGGTCAGCAGATCGTCGATAGGATAGTGATTATGCTCATCAATGAAGCCGCTGATGCTCTTTACCTGAACATAGCCTCCCGCGAAGATATTGACTTGTCCATGACCCAGGGCGTGAACTATCCCAAAGGCCTGCTTAAATGGGCCGATGAGATCGGTATTCAAACTTGCGTCGAAAGGATGGATGACCTGTACCATGAGTACCATGAAGATCGTTATCGCTGTAGTCCGTTGTTAAGGAAAATGGCTCGGGAAGGCAGGAGGTTTTGGTAATTGATTGATGGAGATAGAGACAGATTGAAAAAGATAGAGATAGATTGAAAAAGATTGAGACAGATTGAAAAAGATTGAGATAGATTGAAAAAGATAGAGATAGATTGAAAAAGATAGAGATAGATTGAAAAAGATTGAGATAGATTGAAAAAGATAGAGATAGATTGAAAAAGATAGAGACAGATTGAAAAAGATAGAGATAGATTGAAAAAGATTGAGATAGATTGAAAAAGATAGAGATAGATTGAAAAAGATTGAGGATTTTCAGCAAGGAGTGTTCAATTAACTGTGTCTGGGAGTCTTTAAATTTTTGATAATCAACAACAATCCCGATAATTTTATCGAGGATGTCGAGATGCTCCATCTACCTGCTGCGCAACGGAAGACAGGTTTGAACCTGCCTCCTGATGTTGTCAGGCAGACTTTGAACATGGAACTTTCAACAGTCCTTTTAAGCAAGGAGCACCCGGCAACCCATCCCGATAAAACAAAAAAAATAATGCGATTTTTCATACTTCAATTTTTGGTCATTCTAGGTTGTTTTCCCTCCTGTGCACAGCAGGTGTCCTGGGAAGAACTGGAGCCCATGCCCGAGGCTGTCAGCAATAATGCCGTTACACAGGCTACCGTCAACGGGATGCCTTTTGTTTTTTCATTTGCCGGCATCGATACCACAAAAGACTGGTTTGGCATTCACCTAAGATCTTTCCGCTATGATGTAACTGCTGATGAATGGCAAGCTATTGACCCTTTACCCGATCCTAATGGAGGGAAGATCGCTTCCGCGGCAAGTACCGTCAAAAATAAAATCTACATCATCGGGGGATACCATGTGGCGAGCAATTACAGCGAAGTATCCTCTGATAAAGTCCATATTTATGATCCTGAAGCGAATACCTACCTGCCGGATGGGGCTCCTGTTCCTAAACCAATAGATGACCAGGTGCAGGCCGTTTGGCGCGACAGCCTGATTTATGTGATAACGGGCTGGAGCAATACCTCGAATGTGGCCGATGTACAAATCTACAACCCGGCTACAGATTCCTGGACGCAGGGAACGCCAGTTTTTGACAATTCAAACTGGAAAGTATTCGGCGGTTCCGGTACCATTATCGGAGATACCATTTATTATGCGGGAGGAGCAAAATCCATCGGCAATTTCCCGGCTACCTCATTTTTCAGGAAGGGTTTCATTCATCCCGACAATCCCACGGAAATTACCTGGGAAGGCAGTGAGCATATCTTCGGAACAGGTTACCGGATGGCGTCAGCTCAATATGACGGAAAGGCGCTGTGGTTCGGGGGCTCAGATGTGACCTACAATTTCAACGGCATTGCCTATAACGGATCGGGGGGAGTTCCATCAAATGAAAGGATAACGATTTATGACCCTTTAACCGGAATCCTGGCTCCTTTGACCCAGTATTTTGTGCCGGTAATGGACCTCCGGGGGGTAGCTAAAATAGCTCCTGATCAATTTATTATTGCCGGAGGAATGCGGGAGAATCAGAAAGTTACGGATCGTACTTTGCGAATCAATATAAATAATATCGATGCCATGAAGCCCCTGAAACTGCCCCGGGTTGGTATTCACCCCAATCCAGCTGACCAGGAAATCAGACTTGAAAAGCGAGGAAATTTCGGGGTGCAAATAAGCGATTTGCAGGGTGAAATCGTTTTTGAAGCAAAAGAAAGCATAAATATTATTAATATCAGTACCTTGCCCAACGGAGAATATATACTTTCTGTAATAGAAAAGGGAAAAGTTGCAGCCGTTGAGAAATTTGTGATAACCCGCTAGATCCAGGGCGTACAAACCAGGCGGGCCGTTGAAATTGCAGCGTATTTTTATGTAAAAAGAATTTAAATTTTTAAGCTGATGAAATATTGTTTTTTAGGGTTAGCATTGATCATTGGAACCACCGTCTTTGCCCAGGAGGAAAAAATTATGGAAGCAGATACGACCATTTACGAAGTGGTTGAGGTAGCGCCGCGTTTTCCCGCCTGCGAGGGGCTGGATACCACCCTCGCGGTCAAACAAAAGTGTGCCGAACAACAATTACTGGCCTTCCTCTATCAAAATATTAATTATCCTTATGAAGCCAGGAGGGAAAATATTGAAGGAACTATCGTAGTGAGGTTTGTCGTGGAAAAGGACGGAAGTATTACGCAAAGCGAGGTCCTTAAAGAAATCGGCGGCGGATGTGGAGCCGAAGCCCTTCGTGTCATCAATGCGATGAATGGTATAGGGGTGGTCTGGGTACCTGGACAACATAACGGACAGGCCGTTCGGGCACATTATGTGCTTCCCGTCCGGTTTAAACTGCAGACTCCTCCTGAGTTTGAAATCGTACAGGGCGATTCCATCTGGCAGGTATTTGACAAACCATTGCAGTTTGTTGGCGGACAGGATTCACTGCAATCTTTTTTGGCAGAAAAACTAAATTACCCCGAAATCGGCAATGATAGCTGTCTTATCGGTAATATCGATGTGGAGGTACTAGTTCGTTCAAACGGCGATGTCCGGGTGCTCGAAATGACTGATTATAATGGCCTCGGAGATGCCTTTTGGTACGAAGCCATCAATGCGACTACCTCCACCATCGGACACTGGGACCTTGCCGAGCACAAAGGAAGAAAAGTACCTGCCGCATTTGATATGACGCTGGGCTTTACCCCTACAGCAGGGCATTGCCTCGAAAGGATCGAGCAATATAACGATGCGGTCAAACTCGTCAACGACGGGAATTTTCTCATCGATGGAGATGATGTGGAACAAGGACTGAAAATGATGAACAAGGCGCTCGAAATGTTCCCCAATGACGGTGCCATGCTGATCGCTCGTGGGCAGGCACTAATGGAACTCAAACGTTTTTCAGAAGCCTGTGCCGATCTAAGTAAAGCCAAAGAGATCTCTTTGGTTGACTGGTTCGATTCCGTATTGCCAATGATCTGCAGGTAATTTTTTGGGGTAGCCCTCCCGTATGGGCTTTCGATTTCGTAGAGATTTGAAAAAAAATAAATCAAGATGATGCCTAAAAAAATCATATCGGGTTTCTTTTGCCTTTTCCTGTCTATTGGCGTTGTGCTGGCCCAAAACCACCTTCCTCGTTTTGAACAAATCGACGTACTCCATTACATTTTTCAACTCGAACTTTCTGATGAGAATGATATCATAAAAGGAAAGGCCAATGTAACCATCCATTTTCTGAAAGATTCGGATGCTTTTGCCCTGGACCTCGCCTCAAAAACGAGCACGAATGCCGGAATGGAAGTTTCCACAGTCCTGGAAAATGGTCAAGCCGTTTCCTTTCGACAGGCCGACGATCAACTGATCATTGAACCATTGGACCAGGCGCTCAAAGGATCCACAAGAAATTATACTATTGCCTACGAAGGGGAACCGCAGGACGGGCTGATCATTGCTAAAAATAAATTCGGAGACCGCACTTTTTTTGGGGACAACTGGCCTGACCGCGCCCATTACTGGTTGCCGACAGTGGATCATCCTTCTGATAAAGCTACTGTCGAATTCATCGTCATCGCCCCGGAACATTACCAGGTGGTAGCCAATGGAGAACAATTCGAAGAGACCAACCTGGAAGACGGCACAAAACTGACCCATTGGAAAGAAGCGGTGCCCCTGCCGACTAAAGTCATGGTGATTGGCGTGGCGCGTTTTGCCGTTCAACTGGCCGGGTATTCCCATGATACTCCCGTGACAAGCTGGATTTATCCCCAGGATCGGGAGGCCGGATTTGATGATTACAGCCTGGCGGTGCGTGTATTGGATTATTACACCGAAAAGATCGGGGCATACCCCTACGAAAAGCTGGCCAATGTGCAGTCGAAAACCCGCTACGGGGGCATGGAAAATGCCGGGAATATTTTTTATTACGAAGGCTCTGTGACCGGTAAAAAAGATCATGAGGCGCTTATTGCCCATGAAATCGTGCACCAGTGGTTTGGCAATTCTGCCTCTGAGCTGAGCTGGCACCACGTTTGGCTGAGTGAAGGTTTTGCCACCTACCTTACAGACCTGTATTTCGAGGATCTCGAGGGGGCCGCTGTTTTTACCGAACGCATGCAATCCGAAAGGAACCAGGTGATCCGTTATGCGAGGCAGAATCCCGTTCCCATTGTAAATACTGAAATCGAAGATTACAACGAACTGCTCAATCCGAATTCCTACCAAAAAGGCGGCTGGGTGCTGCATATGTTGCGCCATAAACTGGGGAAAGAAATTTTCTGGAAAGGGATCCGGATGTATTATGATAAATATAAGTTTTCCAATGCGCTGACGTCCGATTTTCAGGCCGCTATGGAAGAAGCGAGCGGGCAGGATCTTGAAGCCTTTTTCAGGCAGTGGATTTTTCGGGCCGGGCATCCTGTCTTGAAAGACAGCTGGAAACAAAAAAATGGCACCCTTGAAATAGCAATTATTCAGACCCAGGAAGGCGCTCCGTTCTTTTTTCCTTTGGAGGTGGAAATTACCTTTGAAGATGGAACGACCACCGTAACGTCATTTCAGGTAGATACAGCCACCGAAAGTTTTGAATTACCTGCCCGAAATAAGGTGACCGGCATAAGACTTGATCCAGGGTGTAAATTACTTTTTGAGGAAGACTAGCCTTTTTCTATTGCCGGAATATATGTATTAAATTGCTTTTCAACGGCTTATTGGTTATATTTGGGACTACCAAATTGTAACCAATAAGCCGTTTTCAATGGGACTCAATGCTCTTTTTTATCTGATCATTTTAATAGTAGCCATATTATGGGTCAGAAGTGGCATTCAGAGGAGGCAGGATATTATGGCAGGAAAAAAATATTGCGAGGAAAACGGGCTGATCTTTGTGGATGGAAAAATTTTCGAACAGCATATCCGGTTGTATTTTGAAAAAGAGGGCGTCAAAGGCTGGGCCAATTACACCATTGACAAGGATGGACAACTCCAATGGGTCAAAGAAACGCCTCTTGAAAAACTTCAACACCACTAAATACGAATCCCTGGCGAGTATTACAAGACCGCCATTTTATTATACTTATTTCGATACTCAATGGGTGTAAGCCCGGTAATTTTTTTAAAAACAGCACGGAATGCTTTTGTATCGGTATAACCTACATCAAACATTACTTCGTTCATATTTTTTCTGCTGTTCTCAAAACTTCTTTTGGCGGCCTCAACTTTTATGCGCTGAATATATTCCAAAACAGTGTTATTGGTCGCTAACTTAAATCTCCTTTCAAAACTACGTCTGCCTATTGATACCAATTCAGTTAAATCATCAATACTTATTTTTTCCTGAAAATGCTTTTCAATAAAATCCTGGGCTTTTCTAACGGCATCGTCTGTATGGTTTTTTTGCCCTTTGAACATTGCAAAAGTAGTTTGGCTTTCTCTATCAATATCGATGGCAAAATACTTTGATGCAAGTATCGCAGTTGCTCTATCGGTATATTTTTCTACCAGGTGTAACAATAAGTTCCAATAAGAATTTGCCCCACCGCTTGAATAAATCCGATGCTCTTCGGTAATTATACTTCCTTCCACTACTTCAACTTCCGGGAACATTTCCCTAAATTCATTTTGAAATCCCCAATGAGTTGAACATTTTTTCCCATTGAGCAAACCAGTTGAAGCCAATAGAAATGCTCCGACACACAAAGAAGCCACTTCTGCCCCATTGCGGTATTGCTCGTTTATCCAGGGCAATGCTTTTTTGTTAGAAGCAATGGCTGTTTTCATATCGCCAAACAAAGCAGGAATGATGACTAGATCTGTTTTCTTTACCTCTTTTAAAAGTTGAGAAGTATTTATAGAAAACAAGCCATCATTAATTTTTACTTGTTTTTTCAACCCCACTAATTGCACATTGAACAATGGCTTTTTACCCGCTACTGCCATAAATTGATTTACGGCAGAAAATAAATACTGTGGGTCAGCAATGGCTTGCATTACGGCGTTTTCAGGAACAAGAATGCTTATATTCATCAAGGCATTATTATTTTATTTACAGAAAGGTAAAAACTATTTTGTCGCAAAACACCCTTTTGTTGTCATTTTTACACATTTAATGTATTAAAAAGTCGTTGCATCTTTGTACCATCAATTAGCATTTTAAAAAATAATGAAATGAGCCATTCAAAAATTACAGTTCAAGCAACCATCAACGCTGATTCAAAAAAAGTGTGGGATTATTACACTAATCCAAAGCACATTATCCATTGGAATTTTGCAGACCCAAGCTGGCATTGCCCCAGTGCTGAAAACGACATGCGAATAGGAGGCACCTACAAAGCAAGAATGGAAGCCAAAGATGGCAGTTTTGGTTTTGACTTTGAAGCGATTTATTCAAATATCGTGGAAGGCAAAAACTTTACGTATGAATTTGGAGGAAGAACGGCAACCGTTCAATTTACTGATTTGGGTAAGCAAACAGAGGTTGTAGTGACCTTTGACCCGGAGGATGAAAATCCCATCGAAATGCAAAAAGGGGGGTGGCAGGCCATTTTGAATAATTTCAAAAACTACACTGAAAATAATTAACCGACTAAGCATAATTTATATGAGTAAAGTAGCAATTTATTTAAATTTCCAGGGCAACACAGAAGAAGCCTTTAATTTTTACAAATCAGTTTTTGGGACAGCGTTCTCTGCACCCATCATGCGAATAGGGAATTTACCCCCTGACCCAAATGGACCTAAATTATCAGAATCTGATAAGAATTGCGTGATGCATGTTGCCTTACCCATTATTGGCGGCACCGAATTAATGGGTACCGATATGTTGGAATCAATGGGACAAAAATTGGTTATTGGAAATAATACCACCATTAGCTTGCAGTTGGACTCTAAAGAAGAAGCCGATAAATTGTACGCTGCTTTATCCGCTGGAGGAAGTGAAAAAGCAGATATGAGAGAGGAGTTTTGGGGATACTGGGGCTGTTGCCTGGATCAATTTGGCATCCGTTGGATGTTTAATGTAATGAACAATCAATACAATTCGTAAACTATGAACAATCAAATATATCCTTGTTTATGGTTTGATGGACAAGCCAAAGCAGCCGCAGAATTTTATTGTTCCATTTTTAGCCATTCAAAAATTACCGAAGAAAACCCAATGGTTGTAAAATGGGAATTGAATGGACAACTATTTATGGGCTTAAATGGCGGGCCATTGTATAAATTTTCCCCTGCAAATTCGTATGTAATTGAATGTGAAACACAGGAAGAGATTGACCATTACTGGGACAAATTGGGGAAAGATGGAATCTATAACCAATGCGGTTGGCTCGATGATAAATTTGGCGTTTCCTGGCAGGTTGTCCCTAAAATATTAGGCAAATTAATGGCTGATCCGGAGAAAAGGGAAAGAGTGGTTAATGCATTTATGCAAATGAAAAAATTTGATATTGAAAAGCTGATAAACGCTTAAATGAAAATGGCACATATTCATTCATACCTCACGTTTAATGGTAATTGCCGGGAGGCAATGACTTTTTATCATTACTGTTTGGGGGGCGAACTCACTTTTCAAACAGTTGGTGAGTCACCACTTTCTAAGAAAATACCAAAACAAATGAAAGATTTCATATTGCATGCTACGCTTACGAGAGAAACTTTGTTATTACAAGGCTCAGACATGGTTCCTCAAACCGGACTTGTGAAAGGAAATGCAGTTTCTCTTTCCCTGGATTGTAGCAGCGAGGAAGAAATAAAAATGGTTTACACAAAACTTTCAGCAGAAGGTAAAGCTGATCATCCACTTGAAGATACTTTTTGGGGAGCACTATTTGGTGACCTTACAGACAAATATGGAAATCATTGGATTTTAAATTACAATAAAAATAATAATAATGGCACTCATCAATCCTCACATTAACTTCAACGGCAATGCCGAAGAAGCATTCAATTTTTACAAATCAGTATTTGGCGGAGAGTTCGCAATGGTTATGCGTCTGAAAGATTTGGAAAGCCCCGAATTTCCGGTAGCAGAAAATGATGCCAATAAGATCATGCACATTGCTTTGCCTATTGGCATAAATATTCTGATGGGCAATGACGTCCCCGAAAGCATGGGTCCTGTAAATGAAAATGAAAACCGATCTAAAATATCTATTAGCGCAGAAAGTCGGGAAGAGGCAGACAAGTTATTTAACGGGCTTTCAGCAGGAGGAACGATTGAAGTGCCTATTAGCGACAGTCCCTGGGGTTCCTATTTTGGGATGTTTAGAGATAAATTTGGTATTGAATGGATGGTGGATTTTGATCCAAAATATAATGGAAAAATATAAGGGAAAAAAGAGGAAGGGGCGTTAGGCAATTCCTTCGCCTTTCGCGATAACTTTCAATCCCCCGGGAATTACCGTAATGTGGAGATCACGAATGACCTCCATAGGTTCTCCATCGATATTCAGGATGACATTTACCTGGTGAGGAATGGTTGCTTCCCGGGCTTTGAAAGAAGTATAATACTGGGATTTATGCAATGTTTTCCTAAAGAGCCTGAATAAAATCACGGGGAGCAACAATTTTGGAAAATGCTCCAGCAGGCTTATCTCTATGTGCCCGTCTTTGAGCCTGGCCAGGGGAGCAATGTATGCTTTATTGCCAAATTGGGTATTGTTGGAAAAGTTGGTGACGAAGGTATGCTTTGTAAAGGTCTTTCCGTTTGCATGGAAGGAAAACGGCTTGTTTTTATAGCGGAAATATTCCCTAAGGGAAAGGTAGGCATATTTAAGGAGTCCACGCTTTTGAGTACTGGAAAAGAGGTAGGCAATATGTGCGTCAAAACCGAACCCGATCTGGTTTACGGCTATCCTGTCATTGGCTTTCAGCACATCAATGGTCTGTATGTTTTGTTCGTACTGGTTGATGAGTTCAAGGGCTTTTTTGATATCAAAAGGAATCCCCATGGTGTAAGCGAGCCCGTTTCCCGACCCGGCGGGAATGATTCCCAGGACAGCATTGGTTCCCGCAAATCCGTTGATGACTTCATTGATCGTACCGTCGCCTCCTACCGCAACAATAATGTCATAATTTTCCGAATCTTCTTTAATGAGCCGCGTGGCATGATGCTGTTTTTGGGAATGTTTGATGACGTAATCAAACAAGGATTTATCAATATACCTGTCGATATACTGATGGTAATCTGTATTGTTCCTGGTCCCCGCAATCGGATTGATTAGAAAAAGGATCTTTTTTTTGTTCAATATGATATCATCTAAAATTAAGCAGCAAATGTACCCAAATTACCGGTGTCTTTTCCATCTTATTGTCCCGCGGCATATCGTCCCGAATTTAAGCGAGGGTTTGATAGGCCGGAATCTGACTTTAAGGAAAAAGCAACGTACAGCTGCTGAGGGATAACAATTTGAGGGAGCTGCTGGTTTTACCTGCTTCCTTCTTCAACAAGGAAATCTCTGACCTTTTGTGTTTTTTTAATGACCTTCTCTTTTTAACCTTTCCTGGATGATAACCGACATAGGTTTCTTTTCAATCTTGCTATCGATCCAGGCGGGAACATCCAGGTAGATAAAATCCCGGATGGCAAGCCTGTCGTGCTCGATTTTTTTGATTTCTTCCCTGAATTTGATGAACTGCTCCATATGGTCGGACTTTGGCTTCCGGATGATGTTGTTAAAGAACCGGAAGGTTTTTCGTTGTACGGCATTGAGTTCTTTGGTCTTGGAAAGCTGGCGTCTGATCTTTCCCACCATATATTCCAGAAGCTGGTAGTTGCCCAGTTCAAAATGAGCCAGAATACTAAGCAGGTGGGCATAATTCTGAATATCCTCCCTAAGGTTACCTGCCTTAAGGTCAATGATTGCATTCAGATAATCGAGGGCTTTATCATAATTTTCATTGCCAACATACAGGTAGGCAATTTTATAATAAAACACCAGCACCCGGTGAATATCCATTTTGTTGCCATAGAGATTAAGTTGCTCCAGCAGCCCTGGTATTATTTTGACGCCCTCAGCGAAGGTTCCCATCAGGGAATGTTTGTTGATGCTGGAGGTCTGGATATACAAAAAGGCCAGCACAGTGGAATTGTCGTTAAAAGTGGCCCTTTTTTCTTTTTCGAATTTTATAAAATGATCGAGGTAATGGTGAAATTGATCAAAGGCCTTGATATTGTAAGAGGAGGTTAGCACGTAGTGTAGTCCTCTCATGTAAAGATCGGGGTCTTCATCCAGCAGGTGCGCATTTTCCTCGATCAGCTTGACCCACTTCAAAGCATGGCTGTAACAATTTTCAAAATCGAGCAGGATATAATAATACCACACATAAGCCTGGTGTAAATAGATCTTTTCGTAAAAACTCAGGCTTTCGAGTTTGATGTTTTTCAACCCGGTTTGAAAAAGCCGGCGGACGATGTCTATATCTTTTTCATTTTGAACATGTCCGTATTTGATATAAAAGCCATGGATTTCGATCTTCAGGTTGGCGAGTTTACAACGATTGTTGATGATCTCACTTTGGGCTTCTGATTGCCTGAGCAGTTTTTCTATCCTGTTTTTTACGATCCGACTTCGTGTAATGTGGCGCTCTTCGATCAGCTTTTGGAATTCCAGGATCTCGAGATGAAGTATATTAAAATGATTCTCCCGCGCCACGAGCCTGTATTTTTCAAGCAGTTTGAGGCTTTGCATATACAAGCCTTTTCCATAAAGGATGTGAGCGTAATCGATCTGCTCCCTGATGTCAATTTCCGCGCTTTTTTGAAGGTGGATGAGCCTGAGACTTTTGAGGATTTGCCGGTAAAGGTGCTGTTTCATATTGGCGAGCTGATTTTTATTGAGCCCGGATATTTTTTTGAGCACCTGCTCGTCATTGGGTTCTTTTTGTTTGTCGAGAATATCAAATAACTGAATGAACTTTAAACCCGAACTGCTCTGGGTACGGTTGGCATAAAGCTTGAAATTGCGTTTTTCCGCTTTTGTCAGGGCTTTTATAAGACTAAATAAGGTATCGGAATGATGGGTGGATATAGGATTTTCAATCAAGTTAATCTGTTTATTATCAGTAAATTATGTAACACTACTGCTCCTTCGATTTCTTATAGTCACAGTAAATTTACTGTGGCGGACTCCCCAAATGAGTCTATTTTTACATTCGAAAAGCAAAATGAACTTAAAATTAGAGGAAATAACAGCAAAGGTGAGGTTTATTTAAATAAATTTCAACAGAGTAGTGAAAATATTGAAGGAAAGTTAACCAAAATATATATTTAGATTGTCTTTTTCATTTGATACTCATGATAGGAGATTAAGTTTCTATCGATAATCCGGCGAGGAATTTTATTCCTCGCCTTTTTTTATTTTGGGCTGAAATCAATTTCTGTATTGTCTCCAATGTTAAGACTTTGACGAAACCCTGTTATGGATGCGTCATTGCCAATGACTGACTTTCGAAGGATAATTTCCCGAACGCTGGAGTAATCGCCAATAATGGAATTTTTTATGATCGCGCCTTTTATGTTGACGTGATCCCCGATGGTCACATGCGGACCAATGATGGAATTGATGATCTGGCAATGATGTCCTATGCTTACCGGGTGGATGATAATGGAATTGTAAAATGCTGGCAGGTCATAGGAAGCATATCCTTCCCGATCCAGGAAAGCGGCATTGGTTTCCAGTAAAATATCCATCTGTCCGCAGTCAAACCAATTGTCCACTTCAAAACTTCTCAGGGAAATGCCTTTGTCAACCATTTTAGCGAGGGCATTGGTCAAGGGAATTTCATCTTCCTGGTTTATGCCGTCTTGCACAGCAGCGTCCAGCGCCTTAATAAAAGCAGGCACCTGTTTGATTTTGTAAACTCCAACCATCGCTAAATTGGAATGAGGAATACGGGGTTTTTCTTCCAGGGCTTTTATTTTGCCGTTTTTTCCCAACTCAACTACCCCGAAATTCCGAGGGTCATCAACTTTTTTAACGCCAATTGCCGAATGCGGTAAGGCTACGAGGGCTTTAAGGTCGGTGTCAATGATGGCATCGCCAAAAAATATGATCACTTCGTCCGCAGTGTCAAAGGATTCCCGGGCCAGCCAGATGGCATGTCCGGATCCGAGCCGTTTTTCCTGGTGAACGAAAGTGGTATTCAGATCCGGATAGTGCTCCTCTATATATAGTTTAATTTTCTCGCCCAGGTAACCGATGATGAACACAAATTCTTCTACTCCGGCCTCCAGTAGCTGGTCGATGATAAAAGAGATAATGGGTTTTCCGGCGACCGAAATCAACGGTTTGGGCTGGGTATAAGTCAGCGGCCGAAGCCGAAGCCCTTTGCCGGCAACAGGGATTATGGCTTTTATGGACATTTATGGTTTTATATTGAACAGACCAAGGTATAAAAGATTTCCGGGATTTTGATTTGCAAAGGTAAATTCCTGCCGAATGAATGAATTCATCCGGGCAAATTATGATTGCAAAAATAGAATTTGTTCCGAATGACTTAGCTCCATTCAATAGTTATTAACCCAAATCCAGCGAAGTTTGCATCCTCAATCTTGTGGCCAGACACTAAATCAGGCCAATAACGGCAAGCATCCGGCCTGTCCTGCCATTTTCCTTACGATACGAAAAAAAACGTTCATTGTCGAGATAGGTGGAAAAAGGAGAGACTTCAATTTGTGCTGCAGGAAGGCCAAAATCCAGGAGTTGTTTCCGGTTGGCTTCCTTGAGGTTGATGAAAAATTTGCTGCGTTCTTCGTCCCACCGTTTAAAAGAAGAATCAAAAGAGTCGGCTACGTCAGCATCTACTTCAAAAGAACATTCGTCGATACAGGTGCCAATGTAGGCGTAACAATCCTCGCCCCGGGTTCCGAAATGCTCCGCCATCTGCCCAAGGGTTTTTTTGACCAGCTTTTTGACCGTTCCTTTCCACCCGGCGTGTACCGCAGCTATGGCATCGTTTGCGCTGTCATAAATTAAAACCGGCGTACAGTCGGCAATCGTAATGCTGAGCAGGATGCCCTTTTTATTGGTCATCAGGGCATCGTAACCTTCGTATTGGCCAGGTTTTTCCACCATGAGGAGATCATCTCCGTGTATTTGGTGACTGCCGGCGACGTCCTCCTCCTTTTTTCCGAGGCTTGTGAAAAAAATGCGCCGGTTTTCCATAACGGTTTTGGGATCGTCATCGGTGTGGATTCCGAGGTTGAGGGATTCATAAGGGAACTTCCCAATACCTCCCAGTCTTGTACTTTCTCCGGCAATGATCTTTGGACAATACTTTAAAGATTGAATGAAAGAAGATTTGTTTATCAAAATAAAACGGCTATTTTTAATTTTCAAAAAAAAGGGGAAAACAAGTTATTCTGATGGTAAAAATACTTTTATGGGCTAATATTTTCATGATTTTATTAGGTTTTGGTGCCTATTTGTCCCCTCATGTGTCGCCTGAAGGTTTTTGGATATTTTCCATTCTTGGTCTCTTTTATCCCTGGCTGGTTTTCGGCAACCTTTTATTTGTGGGAATCTGGGCTGTTTTGCGAAAGCGTTATTTTATTTATTCCCTGGCCTGGCTCCTGTTCGGTTGGGGGCAATTTACCAGCCTGGTGGCTTTTCGCGCCAAACCCATCCATGCCCGGACGGAAACGGAACTTCGGGTTATGACCTACAATTGCCGTAACCTGATAAAACCCGGCAGCGAAAAAGTCAGGGTGACCAATGAGGAACTTACAGGATTGATCAACGAATATGAACCTGACGTTTTGTGTTTTCAGGAATTTCCGGTGCCTTCCATTTCCGGCCAATTCGCAGATGCCATTACTCATGGTACGGGCTTTAAATATTTTTTCCAGGATCAGAGTGGACAACTGGCCATTTTTTCAAAATATCCGATCAGCAAAAAGCGGGCGAAATATTATACCAATCATTCTAATGGATACTTGTCTGCAGATATAACCAAAGGGGGTAAAACTTTTAGGTTGTTTAATATTCACCTTCAGTCCAATGCCGTTTCCACCATTGCCGATAAAGTGGCCTCGGAAGGCAAAATACAGGAAAAGGAAACCTGGCTGACGATAAGGGGGATGATTGGAAAGTACAGGAATGCCGCGCGAAAGAGGGCAATGCAAGCCGCTGAAATTGCAGAACATATCCAACGGAGTCCCAACCCAGTGATCATTTGCGGGGATTTTAATGATGTGCCCCAGTCCAATGCCTATCACTTGCTTTCAGCCGGCAGGAAAGATACTTTTAAAGAAGCCGGAGTGGGCCTGGGAACTACCTATGCGGGAAGCATCCCTGCCTTGCGGATCGACTATATTTTCGGTGCCCCCGATATGAAAACCCTCGAATTTGAAATTATTAAAGCAGACTTTTCAGACCATTACCCCGTTTTTGCACGTCTCCAACCTCACTAATCAGGTTGTGGGATTCCACTATCAGAGGGAATGGTAATTGGAAAGAGTAGAAGATCAAAACATTTAGAATAATCAACGTAATTATGGAAAAATCATTCAACCGCAGAAAGTTTATACAAACCACAGCACTTGCCGGGGCAAGTCTCGCCATCCCTAACACAGAGATCAACGCACAGTCAAGGCCTCAACCCACAGGACCGAAAGATAAATTGAATGTCGCCGTACTCGGATCAGGCCTCCGGGGGCAGAGCCACATTGAATTGCTGCTCGACCGCGATGATTGTAATGTAGTGGCCATAAACGATGTGGATGATGTAATGATCCAGGCCACAAAAGACATTTTTACCCAAAAGGGGAAACCACAACCCAAAGTATTCAAAGGAGAAAAAGCTTACCTCGACTTATTGCAGGAAGCCGATGTCGATGCCGTTATCATCAGTTCGCCCTGGCGCTGGCATTCAGAAATGGCCATCGCGGCCATGAGAGCCGGCAAGTATGTAGGCATGGAAGTCTGCGGAGGGTTTTCCCTCGATGAATGCTGGCAACTCGTCAATACCCAGGAAGCCACGGGGGCTCATCTTTTCTTTTTGGAAAATGTGTGCTACCGACGCGACGTGATGGCTATTCTCAATATGGTACGTCAGAATATGTTCGGAGAACTTATCCACCTGGAGTGCGGCTACCAGCATGATCTGCGTGAAGTAAAGTTCAATGACGGAAAGCAACCTTATGGCCATGGCGTAGAGTTTGGCGAAAAAGGATTTAGCGAATCCAAATGGCGGACCAAACATTCGGTGCACCGAAACGGAGATCTCTACCCGACTCATGGCCTGGGGCCTGTCGCTCAGTATATTGATATCAACCGGGGGAATCGCCTGTTATACCTTACCTCTTTTGCCTCTAAGGCAAGGGGACTGCATGATTACATCGTCAACCATGAAAAGGGTGGCCCGGATCATCCCAATGCCAAAGTCGAATTCAAACTCGGAGATAAAGTGACTACCACCGTTCAGTGTTCCAACGGTGAAACCATCGTCCTGCATCATGATACCAACCTGCCGCGCCCCTACTCGCTGGGATTTCGCGTGCAAGGCACCAAAGGCTTGTGGATGGATGTCAACCAATCTTTGCATATTGAAGGGGTAAGTCCGGCCCATCGTTGGGAAGAAGCTGCACCCTATCTTAAAAAATATGATCACCCGCTATGGCAGCGCTATGAAAATAGGGCTGTCGGGGCGGGACACGGCGGCATGGATTTTTTCCTGATACATGCTTTTATAGAAAGTGCCAAAAAGAATGAAAGGCCTCCTTTTGATGTCTATGATGCCGCTACCTGGCTCTCCATCACCCCGCTGTCGGAGCAATCTGTCGCCATGGGCAGCCAGCCGATGCCGGTGCCCGATTTTACCCGCGGAAGATGGACAGAGCGTAAGGCAGAATTTGGTTTCGGGGATGCGTATTAGTAGCGCCGAATTATTGGTTTTTAACATTTAACCTCCGAATACAATCAGGTGCAGAGCACCTTAATCTTTGTCACCAAACAAGGGAAAAGAGGATTCAAGGTGCAGCGCACCGCAACCTTCTCTCCATAAATTAAATTTAGGTTGCGGTGCGCTGGACCTTTGATTATTTTGGGGCATTTTTACAACGAATATTGCGGTAGCCTGTCCTCGGCATACGATGCCGGGACGCTGCACCTTACTAAAATTCTGCGGTTATTTTATAAATTTCAATCATTCTGCGTGAAGGAATACTGCAGGGCCAAAGTCTGATATTTTTATAGCCTGAAAGAAGAAAAAAGAAACAATTGGAACCAAATCAGCCTTTAAGGCGTATATAGTTTAACCCTTTACACGCTATTCCCCTAAAATAATATTTGGCAGAGTTGGGGAGTTTAAATAAACGGTATATTTTTGCGGTTCGGTTTTAAAACCCGAATAAAACATGATCATGGAAAACGAATTAAGAGTTTACAACAGTCTGCACCGAAAAAAGGAAATTTTCAAACCCATTCATGAAGGACACATTGGTATGTACGTGTGCGGTCCTACAGTTTACAGTGATGTGCATCTTGGAAATTGCCGGACTTTTGTAAGCTTCGATATAATTTTCAGGTACCTGAAGTTTTTGGGTTATAAAGTACGTTATGTACGCAACATCACCGATGTAGGGCACCTGGAAAATGATGCAGATACCGGAGAAGATAAAATTGCCAAAAGAGCCCGGCTGGAGCAGCTGGAACCCATGGAAGTGGTGCAAAAATACACCAATGGTTTTCACGATGTCATGCGCATGTTCAATACGCTGGAACCCAGCATAGAACCACGGGCCACCGGTCATATTCTGGAACAGATAGAAATGGTTCAGGAGATACTGGACAATGGTTACGCTTACGAAAGCAACGGCTCCGTTTATTTTGATACCCTCAAATATGCGGAGGAAAAAGGCGTTTACGGGGAATTGTCAGGCCGGAAAATTGAAGATCTCATGGCTGAATCGCGTGATGATCTCAAAAATCAGGACGAGAAAAAACATTCGTCGGATTTTGCGATATGGATGAAAGCTTCCCCCGAGCATATTTTGCGATGGAACTCCCCGTGGTCGGTCGGGTTCCCCGGTTGGCACCTGGAATGTTCCGTGATGAGTACAAAATACCTGGGAGAGACTTTTGATATTCACGGGGGCGGAAATGACTTGAAATTTCCGCACCATGAAAATGAAATTGCTCAGAATACCGCTTCCTGCGGACATACGCCCTGTAATTACTGGCTGCATACCAATATGCTGTTGATGAATGGCAGGAAAATGTCAAAAAGCGATGGCAATACCATTTCCCCCTGGGAATTGTTTTCCGGAGAAAGCCCCCATGTAACCAAAGGGTACAGCCCGATGGTGGTGCGCTTCTTTATGTTGCAGACCCACTACAGCAGCACCCTCGATCTTACGGATGAAGCACTTCAGGCTGCCGAAAAAGGTTATCGCCGACTGATGGAAGCCTATAAATCATTGAGCAACCTGCAGCCTGATGCCACCGCTGCCGCCGGTAAAACGGATCAGGAACTCAACGAATTGATGGATCTGGCGATGGCGGATATGAACGATGATTTTAATACCCCCAAAGCCCTGGCTCGTTTGTTTGAACTGTCCAGCAGGATCAATAGCCTTAAAGACGGTCATTTGCCTTTGAGTGAAGTCGCTGCAGAAACTTTGCAGCGTTTGAAAGCCTTCCTCCATGGTTTTGTCTTTGAGATTTTTGGACTGCGGGATGAAACCGGTGCTTCCGGGGAAGACAACAGCATCCTGGACGGACTCATGGATTTTGTCATCGAGATGAGGATGGATGCCCGTAATAATAAAGACTGGGCGACTTCCGATAAAATCAGGGATAAAATGAAAGAGCTGAAAATTCAACTCAAAGACGGTAAAGACGGCACTAGCTGGACGGTGGGAGAGTAGGGCTTTAAAATTATCAAGTTAAAATTATAAAGTGTGGTTGAACCTGGGGAGAGCATTTCTCTTTCCAGGTTCAATTTTTTTATCGGGATATTTGATTTTATTCTTCAAATTGCCTGGTTACCCGCCAATTTTCAATTTTTTGACATCAATAGTTTTAAGTATATTTGTTCATTAAAGCTATAACTATGTTTAAAGGACGTCTGACAAAATTGCCGAAAAACAAGCAATACAACTATCAGCCGCGGTATTGGAATCCCAAAAAGGAAGAACTCGAAGAGCGTTTGAAGAAAGCCGAATTGCGCAAAAAGGGAGATACGGAATCTATCAAGGAACGTATCTCAAGCGGCTTCAGCAGGGGATATATGGCTGACGCAAGCTACCGCAAAAAAAGGGTGCTACGCTCTAATCTTACCTTAATTGGAATAATTGTTCTGCTCATGCTGGTGGCCTATTACGGACTTGGTGTATATTTACCAAAAATACTGGAAGCCCTGAAACTAAATTAAGCAGTTTTTACCACCTGGAACCAACAAGTATCGAGTATCAAGTAACGAGTAACAAGTAACAACCAACAAGTATGGCTGACATCATTCAGCTACTTCCCGACGCTATTGCCAACCAAATCGCCGCCGGAGAAGTTATCCAAAGACCTGCATCTGTTGTAAAAGAGCTGATGGAAAATGCTATCGATGCAGGAAGTACGGAGATCAAGCTCATCATAAAAGAAGCCGGTAAAACACTCATCCAGGTTATCGACAACGGGTGTGGTATGTCCGAAACCGATGCCCGTATGTCATTGGAACGCCACGCTACTTCCAAGATACGGGAAGCTAATGATCTTTTTGCCATTCGCACCATGGGGTTTCGGGGAGAGGCTTTGGCTTCCATTGCAGCGATCAGCCATTTGGAGCTGAAAACCCGCAAACAGACGGACGAACTCGGCATCCGGATTCTTATCGAAGGGTCGGAAGTTAAAACCCAGGAAGCTACTCAATGCCCGTCAGGAACGAGTTTTGCCGTCAAAAATCTTTTTTACAATGTTCCGGCAAGGCGAAAATTCCTAAAGTCCAATACCGTGGAAATGCGGCATATTCTTGATGAATTTCAACGCATTGCCTTAGCCAACCCCGATGTCTTCTTTTCCCTGCATCACAATAATTCAGAAGTTTTCCATCTTACCCCTGCCAATTTACGGCAAAGGGTCATCGGTATTTTTGGACAACCATTCAATAAACGGTTGGTGCCTATTGACGAGAAGACGGAAGAGGTGCATATTTACGGGTTTGTCGGGAAACCAGAATTTGCCAGGAAGACACGAGGGGATCAGTTGTTTTTTGTCAACCAGCGGTTTATAAAAAGCTCCTATCTCAACCACTCCATCATGGGGGCCTATGAAGATTTGCTGGCAGAAGGCGCTTTTCCTTTTTACATCATTTTCCTGGATATCGATCCGGAAAAGATTGATATTAACGTGCACCCGACCAAACAGGAGATTAAGTTTGATGACGAACGCCTGATCTATAATTATCTAAAGGTTGCTGTGCGTCATTCCCTGGGACAGTTCAATGTAATGCCGACGCTCGACTTTGAGATCGACACGAACTTTGCCAGAAGAAATGTCCCCCAACCACCGAAAGAGTCAACCCCTCCCAAGACCGTAAAAGAATCTTCTGCCGCCTCATTTACCGGGGAGTCTTATTCTACGCTACCGCCTAAACAGGAAAAGCAGGAATGGGAAAAGCTCTACGAAGGGCTGGATGAATATCTTCCGGAGGAGGACAATGCCTCTCCGAATGAGCCTTTTACCATCGAGAGCAGTATGAGCGATGATACCGATGGCAAAGGTCAGAAAGGCTTCAACGAAGTTCAGAAACCTCCTTTCCAGATTCATAATACTTATATTCTCAGCCATATCAAATCGGGCTACCTGCTGATCGATCAGCAATTGGCTCATGAGCGGATTTTGTATGAGCAGTACCTTGAGGCCCTCCAGGAACGAAATGCCCTGACGCAAAAACAATTGTTTCCGAGCACCTTGAACCTGCCGCCCGGAGATGCTGCTATTTTGAAAGACATCATTCCTGATCTTAACCTTCTGGGGTTTGATATACAGGAATTGGGAAAAAATACGTTTGTGATCAATGGACTTCCTGCCGACATGACCGGCAAACAAAATGAAAAGGAAGCCATCGAATTCCTGCTGGAACAATATAAAAATAATATCGACCTCAAACTCGATACCCGCGACAATATTGCCCGATCCATGGCCCGGAGTACGTCGGTGAAAAGAGGACAAAGGCTCGATATCCAGGAAATGCAAATGCTCATTGATCAGCTATTTGCCTGCGAAATTCCATTTAAAAGTCCTGCTGGTCGGAATTGTTTTATCACTTTTGAACTTGAGGACCTGAAGAAACGTTTTGAATGAACCGTGTTAAAAAACAGAATCACTGTTCACCAGGAGACCCAAAGGTTTCCTTTTGGGAAAGCAGTAATCCTGGGGAATAGACAGGAGTGGGATCGGGGCATTTTGCTTTCCCTGGTTTTCTGTACGTACCCAATGATTCAAAAGAGAGGGTTTCGTTTTGTTAAACACTCAAAAAAAGTATAAAAAATGGGTCTTAGGATAACAGATGTTGTCAAGAATTTGCTGATCATCAATATTTTGATGTTTGTGGGAAGTAATGTCCTTACTTCTTCCGAAATTTTTGATGCCAACAGGATGCTGGCATTGTATTACCCGAATTCTCCTCTTTTTCAGCCTTACCAGATCGTCACCCACTTTTTTATGCATGGGGGATTTACGCATATTTTATTCAATATGTTTGCCCTGGTCATGTTTGGTTCTCCCCTGGAGGCGCTTTGGGGCGGCAAGAAATTTTTGTTTTTCTACTTTTTTAGCGCCCTTGGTGCTGTAGCGCTTTCCTTTGGGATCCACTATTTTGAGTATGCCCACTTTTTAAGCCAGCTTACTCCTGAACAGATCCAGTTGTTTGCTAAAGAGGGGTATGATGCATTGAGTAAAGGGTATAATTATGAAAACGGGTCACTGGCTGAACTTAATCTGAAATATTACTCCTACAATTATGTACCAATGGTGGGGGCTTCGGGAGCTATTTTCGGTTTGTTACTTGCTTTTGGCATGAAATTTCCGAACGTGGAACTCATGCTGATCTTTTTGCCGATTCCTATTAAAGCCAAGTATTTCATCCCCATATTGATGGTTTTTGAGTTAACTTTGGGAATTGCCCAATTCTCATGGGATAATATCGCACACTTTGCCCATTTGGGCGGCGCGTTATTCGGATTCTTATTAATTTTGTACTGGCGGAAGTTTGATAGTGGATTTCAGCATTGATGGAGATGCCTGTATTGGGGTTTTAAGCCCCTAACACCGGCCGAAAAAATATTTGCATGTTTACTTCGATTTGGGAAGATATAAAAAGGGAATTTAATTACGGGAATACGGTTAGCCGCATTATTCTCGTCAATATTGGTGTTTTCCTTTTGATCAATATTGTTTGGGTGATCCTCCGTATTTCAAACGGTTGGGTGACCCCACCGGCTTACGAAAAAATTGTTCAGTTCCTCAGCATTTCATCCAGTGTAAGGCACAATCTGACCCATATCTGGGTGTTCATCACCCATATGTTCCTGCACGAAGGATTCTTTCACTTATTCTTCAATATGCTCATGTTGTATTATTTTGGGCGCATCGTTGGAGATTTTATTGGGAATCATCGGGTTTTGCCGCTGTATTTGCTTTCTGGAATAGCCGGAGCGCTCATGTTTTTTTTAACCGTAAATTTCCTGCCCTACGGAGGAGGTAATCTGCATTTTGCCCTCGGGGCATCGGCTGCCGTAATGGGTATTGTACTTGCTGCCGGAGTCTTGTCGCCGGATTATATTTTTTACCTTCCATTGCTGGGAGCCGTCAAAATAAAATACATCATCGCGGTCATGTTGATCGTGGATTTTTTCGCTGTGGCGGGAAATACCAATACGGGAGGGCACTTTGCCCACCTTGGCGGGGCGCTTTTTGGGTGGATATTTGTGCGTCAGTTGCGAAAGGGACAAGATCTCTCGGTATGGGTGAACCGCCTGATTTACAGCATTACCCTTTTGTTTAAACCGGATAGCCGAAAACAGGAACGCAAAGGCCCTTATATGGTTTATAAAAACCAGGATAAGAAAAAAACAGCTACCAGGAAGCAGGAAAAGAGCAAACCGCATCATACCAGCGATAATCTATCCCATGAAGAACAAGTGGATTCCATTTTAGATAAGATCAAGGAAAAAGGATACGAAAGCCTTACCCCGGAAGAAAAGGAGTTCCTTTTTAACGCCAGTAAAAAATAATCTTGTTACCGGCTTCTTGTTGCTGGTTTCCGGGCTAGGCAACAAGAAACCGGCCACCAGCCACCAGATTCCATGTCTCAACGTAAAATCGGTTTGTTTTTTGGTTCCTTTAACCCCATCCACATCGGGCACCTCATCATTGCTAATTTTATGGCCACCCAAACCGATCTCGACGAAATTTGGATCGTCGTCTCTCCTCAGAATCCATTGAAACAAAAATCATCCCTTGCCCGTGATCAGGATCGATTGCACCTGGTTCGGATAGCCATTGAAGATAACCCTGCGCTAAGAGTGACAGATATTGAATTCCGTCTGCCTAAACCTTCTTATACCATTGATACCCTTACCGTTTTAAAAGAACGGCATCCGGAATACCTTTTTTCTCTTATCATGGGAGGGGATAACCTAAGCACATTCCACAAATGGAAAAATTACGAACTGCTCCTCCTTAATCATAAAATTTACGTGTATAAAAGGCCGGAATATGATTTGGGTGCCCTGGCCGATCATCCGGCAGTTCAACTTTTTGATGCCCCTTTGATGAATATTTCTGCGAGCTACATCCGGAATTGTATTAAGGAAAATAAATCGGTGAGATACCTTGTACCTGAACCTGTATATGAGTATTTGTCAACGAGTAATCTGTATAGGGGATAATGAGTCGATGCGACAATGCGGGAATGGATCAATGTGGGAATGCGTAAAGGGTGTTCTTCATTCACATGTTTACTCCTGCTTCTATTGTCCGCCCCGCAAAAAAACACTTAAAAGAAATTTAAGCACAATATAAATTTCCCGCGCCAGTTATTTTTTTAAGCAAAAAAACGAACATGTACAGAAGACTTCTACTCTCAGGTGTTTTGATCCTTTTCCTTTCCGCATTTGCCTTGGGTCAGAATGTATTACCCATTGGGCAATGGCGTTCCCATTTACCCTACAAGATCGGTCAGTATGTTACCCAGAGCGAGCAGGAAATTTTTTATTCCACAGGCTTGTCCGTCGTGGCTTTTGATAAGGAGGAGCTTTCGCCCCGGTTTCTTACCAAAACGGATGTTTTGAGCCAGGCAGGCATCCAATATATTAAATATTTTGGCCCGCAGGAGACTTTGATAGTGGTGTACACCAACGGTACCATGGATTTAGTCAAGCCGGACGAGGTTATTACGATGCCACAGATCACAAACTTTCCCAATGTCCTCATAGGTAAGGAAGTCAACGAAATTTTTATCGAAAGTGATTCAACCATATTGCTGGCAGCAAGTTATGGGGTGTCGAGGGTGAAAATTACGGACAATATCAATGAGTTTTCCTTTACGGCTTTTACCGGGGTTCCGGTGCTTTCAGTAGCTTCTTTTGAGGGATTTATCTACGCGGCAACAGAAGAAGGTATTTACCGGATCAATGCGGATAGTTTTTTCCCGGAGGTTTTTACCAATTGGGAGTATCTCGATGAGTCCAATGGTTTCCCTATGGATTATTCGGCACACGCCATGGCTATTTTTAACGGGCAGTTTTATTTTGATATCAACAGCGTATTATACCGCTGGAATGAAAGCGCGCCTGTTGAGATTCATACAGAGGAAAATCAAAAAATGAAATACCTTTCTGCTGAAGGGGCGCACCTGATGGCAGGCTATCGTTGTGACTGGGAAAATTGTGGGGGAAACGGCAAAGTACTTTATTTCAATCCTGATGAATCCTTTGGAGTACTTGCTCCGGGATGTGTTGCCGTTCCTTATAATGGCATTGAAGATGAACAGGGACGTATCTGGTTTGGGGAAGACTACCGGAATTTTCGTTGGATCGATAATGTGGAGGATGCCAATTGTAATACTTTTTCGCTTAACTCGCCCTGGTCCGAGCGTTGCTGGAATATTGAAATACAAAATAATCAGCTATGGGTCACTTCCGGAGGATTGACACCAGAGACCTTGAAGGGGCAATTTTTCAGGGATGGTTTTTATTCTTTTATCGACGGTCAGTGGACCATTTATAACGACCAGACCAATGTCGTGATGAAAGGCGAAGACCCGGACAGTAAAGATGACGACTTGTTTGGAATGATTTCTTTAGCCATCGATCCTGCTTCGGGAAAAGTCTATACCGGCTCTTATTTTGAAGGATTGATTGAGGTGGACGGGGAAAACGTCAAGCTTTATAACGAAAATAATTCGACGCTCCAGGTAGCGGAGGGAGATGATAGCCGCGTAAGGGTTTTGGGACTTGCGGTGGATGAGGAAAGTAATCTGTGGGTGACCAATGCGCTGGCAAGTGGCGGCCGTCCGCTGTCCGTCCTCAGGCCCGACGGCACCTGGAAGAGTTTTGATGAGGTTTGTGGGTTTGAAGTGCTCATGGATGTGGTGGTGGATGCCAACGGATACAAGTGGATTAGAGTAGGAGATGACGGTGCCGGTTTATTGTTGTTCGATGAGGGCGATATGGATGACGATACAGATGACCGATGCCAGTTTTTTTCTTCCGGTAACAGTAATTTGCAAACCAATGATGTGACCAGCCTGGCCGTTGACCTGGACGGAGATGTCTGGGTAGGTACTACTGCGGGTATCGTCATTTTTGAATGCGGGGGCAACTCTTTTGACCCGGAATGCAATGGGTCACGACGTATTGTGGTGGGAGAAGACGGTAACCCCGGGTATCTTTTTGAAACGGAACGGATAGAAGCCATTGCCGTTGACGGAGCCAACCGAAAATGGGTGGGTACTTCCACAGGTGCTTACCTGCTCTCTGCAAACGGGGAGGATGAATTGTTGTATTTCAACCAGGATAATTCTCCTTTGCTTGATAATACGATTTATGATATTGCCTGTAATCAACAAACAGGCGAAGTATTCTTTGCGACCAACAAAGGCATCGTTTCTTACCAGGGCGATGCTGTGGAAGGTGGATTTACCCACAAGGAAAATTTCAAAGTATTTCCCAATCCCGTCCGTCCCGAATATGACGGACCCATTACCATCAGGGGTTTCTCCCGCGATGCTACCGTCAAAATTACCGATATCAGCGGCAAACTGGTTTTTGAGACCAAAGCACTGGGGGGACAAGCCATTTGGGATGGCAGGGATTATAACGGACGCCGGGCCAATACCGGGGTTTATCTCGTTTTTGCCACGACAAGCTCCAGCCTGGGGTTTACGGATCCAAGTTCGGCTGTAGCTAAAGTGGTTTTGATTAATTAACCATAACCAAACTGTTTTAGTATGAAAATTACCATTTTAGGGACGGGAATGGTCGGGATGACCATAGCAGAAAGACTCATCGAATTGGGACATCAAATAACCATGGGAACCCGTAATCCCGAAGCTACACGAACACGTAACACTTCCGCTCAATGGGGTAAAATACCTTTCGGCCAATGGCTCGATGGTCAAAAAGGAATTCACCTGGCAACCTATGATGCGGCCGCACAGGAAGCAGATCTGGTCATAAATGCCACGAGCGGCGGAGCTACGCTGGAAGCACTTGCGCAAGTGGGCGCCTCCAGCCTACGGAATAAAATTTTACTGGATATTGCCAATCCACTTGACTTCTCAAACGGTATGCCGCCTACTTTGTCTGTTTGCAATACAGATTCTTTGGGAGAACAGATCCAGGCCAGGTTTCCGGAAGTTAAGGTGGTCAAAAGCCTTAATACCATGAACACTTACATCATGATGCACCCCGAAACCATTCCGGGAGATCATACCGTTTTTGTCAGCGGAAATGACAACGAGGCTAAAAAATCCGTGAGTGATCTTTTGAAAAATATTGGCTGGAAAGCCGACAATATTATTGATTTGGGAGATATTTCTACCGCTAGAGGAACAGAAATGTTGTTGCCGGTATGGCTGAGATTGTGGGGCGCCTTGGGAAATGCCAATTTCAATTTTCACATTCAGCGGGCAAAAGAATAAAAGATGGAACAAAAAATCATCCTGGTTACAGGAGGTAACCGCGGCATTGGCTTCGAAATATGCAAACAACTGTTTGAAATGGGCCACAAAGTGATCATGGGATCCCGTGACCTGGCCAAAGGCAAAAAGGCGGCTGAATCCATTAAAGGAGATATTCATGTCCGTCATCTCGATGTGACCAAAGAAGCAGATATAAAAAACCTGGCCATGGACCTCCGGGATCATTTTGGCAAACTGGACGTGCTCATCAATAATGCTGGGCTGCTCATTGGCAATAAAGGCGCTACGGAGGTAAATATCGATGAGGTAAAACGCATCATGGAGGCCAATTTTTATGGTCCCTGGCGGCTTACCCAGGTTTTACTTCCTTTATTGAAAAACAGTGAGGAAGGAAGGATCATCAATATGAGCAGTGGTATGGGAGCCTGGGATAGTCTCAGTGGCGGTTATGCAGGTTACCGCTTGTCCAAAACTTCTTTAAATGCACTAACGGTCCAAATGGCGAATGAGTTATCAGGGATAGGTATCAAAGTCAACGCCATGTCCCCGGGTTGGGTGCGTACGGATATGGGCGGAAAAGAAGCCCCGCTCTCGGTTGAAGAGGGTGCCGATACGGCCACCTGGCTCGCTACGGCCGAAGTCATTCCCACAGGCAAATTCTTCCGGGACAGGCGGGAGATTGATTGGTAAGATAAAATCCGGCACTACCCAAAGGCAAGTGCCGGATTAAATCGATATATGAAAGGCTGTATGAAAAAAAATTGCCTTCCGTTTAAATGTATTGATTGATAATATTCTCAAACAACTCCTGCCGCCCGCTTCTCAAACCAGGCTCTCCGTTTTCACGGGCAATGTCAGCCAGCTCTTCCAGGGTCAGTTTCCCCGTTTCAAAGGCTTTCCCGTTGATGGTATTGAAGGAGCTGTATCTCGCTTTTCTGAGCGGCAAATAGTCGGAATGATCCAAAACGTCCTGAGTGATCAGGAGAGCCCTGGCAAAAGCGTCCATTCCGCCGATGTGGGCATAAAACAGGTCTTCCAGGTCGGTTGAGTTCCTGCGGGTTTTTGCATCGAAATTGATACCTCCGCCCTGGAAACCTCCGCCGGGGAGAATGACCAAAAATGATTCCACCAGTTCGTAAAGGTTATTCGGGAATTGGTCGGTATCCCATCCGTTTTGATAATCACCGCGGTTGGCATCCATGCTGCCGAGTAACCCGTTATCGACGGCGATCTGTAATTCATGCTGAAAGGTATGCTGGGCCAGGGTGGCGTGATTCACTTCCAGGTTGAGCTTGAAGTCCCCGTCCAGTCCGTATTCTTTTAAGAAGCCGATGACGGTAGCCGCATCAAAATCGTATTGGTGCTTGCTGGGTTCCATGGGTTTGGGCTCAATGAAGAAAGTGCCTTGGAATCCGTTTTTACGTGCGTAATCCTTGGCCATGTGCAGGAACCTGGCCATATGGTCCAGTTCCTTTTTCATTTCTGTATTCAACAGGCTCATGTACCCTTCGCGCCCTCCCCAGAAAACGTAATTTTCACCACCCAGTTTTATGGTTGCATCCAGTGCGTTTTTCAATTGCGCCCCGGCATAGGCGACAATGTCAAAATCAGGATTTGTAGCGGCGCCGTTCATATATCTCGGGTTGGAGAAAAGGTTGGCTGTTCCCCAAAGGAGTTTTACGCCTGATGCTTTTTGTTTCTCAAGGGCATAGTCTGTAATAAATTCCAGCCGCTTTGCCGATTCATTCAGATTGTCGCCTTCTGCAATGAGGTCGAAATCGTGGAAACAATAAAAGGGAGCTCCGATTTTAGTGATGAATTCAAAAGCCGCATCCATTTTATCCTTACCCGCCTGGTAGGGGTCGTTCGAGGCCAGCCAGGGGAAATTTTTGGTGGCGGCACCGAAAGGATCTCCCCCGATTCCGCAAAAGGAATGCCAGTAGGCGATGGCAAACCGAAAGTGCTCTTTCATGGTTTTGCCTGCGACCACCTTACTTTCATCATACCACTTGAAGGCAAAAGGATTTTTAGAATCCCTTCCTTCGTATTTGATCTTTGGAACGTTCCGGAAGTATTCCTTATCTCCCAGAACCACATTCGTATTTTCTGTTACCTGCATGGTTTTATTTTATAATGGTTAATGCATCAGTTTATCGAGCTCCCCGCTCCAAAGCTGGTAGGCGGTCTTAAAGGCTTCTATATTATTTTGAGGAATATAACGGTGTTCCACTTTTCCGGTTTTCATAGCTTCATCAAGGTTGCTGTATATTCCCGCTCCGAATCCGCTTGCCTTGGCTGCTCCTACGGCCCCGGTGGTTTGGATCACCTCAATGGAACAATCGAGTAAATTGGCGATGGTTTGTGCAAAAATTTCCGACTGGAAAAGATTGTCGTTGCCAACCTTTATGACTTCGGGATCCAACCCCAGGGCTTTCAATACCTCAAATCCGTAAACAAAAGAAAAAGCGATGCCTTCCAGGGCGGCCCGGTAAAAATGGGCGCGTCCGTGGCGATTAAACTGGAGGTTGTTGATCTGTGCTCCGGGGCTTTCATTCATGAGGATGCGTTCTGCTCCGTTTCCGAAAGGAATGATCCGGAGTCCATCAGAGCCCACGGGAACCAATCCAGCCATAGATTCCATTTCCTGGTAGGTAATGCCAGCTTCAGCCATCTGTTTTTTTACCCATGCGTATTGAATGCCTGCTCCGTTGATACACAGTAAAAGTCCGAGTCTGGGATTTCCAGGGGAGTGGTTGACGTGGGCAAAACCGTTGATGCGCGACTGATTGTCATAAATGAGTTGGTCCACCACGGCATAGACCACTCCGGAAGTACCTCCTGTGGCCGCCACTTCATTCGGGTTGAAAACACCCAGCGAAAGGGCATTGTTGGGCTGATCCCCGGCCCTGTAGGAGACGGGAGTGCCCGGCATTAATCCCGTTGCCTCCCCTGCGGCTTCCGTAAGTTTTCCCTGGACGGTAAAAGTGTCGGCAATTTCAGGCAACAGGTCTTCCCTGATTCCATAATAATCCAGTAATGTTTTCGATGGGGCATTGGTCTTGAAATCCCAAAGTACCCCTTCCGAAAGACCTGAAATAGTGGTTTTTGCCTCGCCTGTCAACTTCATGGCAATATAGTCCCCGGGTAGCAGGATCTTATCAATTTTTTCAAAAAGTTCCGGTTCGTTCTCTTTGACCCATTTGAGTTTTGACGCAGTGAAATTGCCCGGAGAATTGAGTAAATGACTGAGGCAGTATCCGTGGCCAATGCCTTCAAAGGCTTTATGACCTATGTCCACCGCCCGGCTGTCACACCAAATGATGGAAGGTCGCAAAACTTTCTGGTCTTTGTCGATCAACACCAAACCGTGCATCTGGTAGGCAATGCCGATGCTTTTTATTTCAGACGATTTGATTCCCGTATCCTCCAGTAATTTTCGGGTAGCTTTGATTACATTTTCCCACCAGTCGGCAGGATGTTGCTCGGCCCAGCCTGACTGGACTGAAATCATCTCCATTTCGGTTTCCGGATATTGCACGATTTTGATGGTGTCGCCGGAGTCTGCCGCCACAAGGGCTGCTTTGATGGAGGAACTGCCTATGTCGTATCCTAATAAGTACATATTTGAATTACTTCAGTAATACGCCAAATGTACAGAATAAACTCGAAATGGAATAAAAAAACCCGTAAACCTGACTGGGTTTTATGGTCCGGAAAATGGAAATAAGACCGGCCAATTTTAGATTAGGTGCAAAACACCGAATGTAGAATGTTAAAGTTTTGCGCAAAGGTTTGAATAAAGGCACAACATAGAACGGCGCCCGTTGCGGCCGAACTAATTTTTCTATTGGCGTATCCTGACAATATAATTTTCCAGCCTTCCCATCGCCACCTCCAGATCTTCTTTAGGCAAACACGGGAAAACCACCCTGAATTGTCCTCTTTTGCTATGCCCGAACCCTTCTCCCGGCGTGAGCAATATGCCCGTTTCCTGGTAAAGTTCCAGCCAAAATTGGTTTTCCGCTTCCTGGCTTTGTTCCGAGAGGAATTCGGAGAGGTCGATCCAGACAAATAAACTTCCGGCAGCCGGCACGTAAGGAATGTTGAGTTTCCTGAAAGTCTTAACAGCAACGAGGTAGGATTCCGTTAAAAGTGTCTGATTGATTTGAATGTATTTGTCAACAAAATCATGATCCTCCAGCACCTTTTGGAATATCCATTGAGCGTAATTCGAAACCATGTGTGTGGCATTGAAATTCTCGTAGGATTTTATGAATTGCGTATTGTGGGAATAGACCAGCCCCACCCTGAATCCGGAAGCGCCAAAGTCTTTGGAAAAGGCATACCACCAGTGTAGGAAATCACTCTTTTTCGTTTCCATGATCCTGACAAAGGAGGTAAAATCCGGAATCTTTTGATAATCATCTTTCAATTCAGGGTGCCGGGTATTGATCAGCGACAAACCGTAAATCTCATTAACGATAAGGTGAATGTTGCGCTCAATACACCAGTCGGTGATCTCCAGTAATTTATCGTATTCGAAAATGCCTCCTGTTGGATTGTCCGGCGAAGTCAGTACCAGGAACCGAAAGCGCTTGCCCTGGCTTTTTATGTCATTGAATGCTTTTTCAAGATGAGGAATATCCAAAACGGGGCCCTTGCTGATCTCGGACAACTCGTGGTGGGTCACCAGGTTGTACCTTTCAATACCTGCCTTGTTGCCCATATCCTGTTTGTATACCGGGTAACAGGGGGCCGGAAAAACGGCCACGTCCCCGGGGTTGCCCAAAACCCAGGCCGTCATTTCAATCACGCTGGTTGCTCCGGCCGACATACCCATCCTTGCCGGGTCAACCGGGCATCCTGTCAGAAATTTTGAGAGAAAAGAGGCGATGGCCTGTCTTACTTCGGGAGCACCCAAACTTGAGGTGTAGTTAGACACCCAGTCGGGGATTTCATTTTCGCTGCTTATTTGCCTCATTTTGGCTTTTAATACAGGCCAGCTCAATTTGTTTTCGGCCATATTGAGAGGAAAAGTCCCCTCAGGGTTATCTTCCTTATGGTAAAGGTTTTGGACCGCCTCGAAAAAGGTTTCCAGGTCGAATCTTAATACGGCGTTGATGGCGGCTTCTCCTCGTTGAGATAAAGGCATGGCTGGATGGTTTGTTATGGTTGAATTGTTTCAAGGGGTCAAATTGTTTCAGTTGTTCAAGGGGTTATTAGTGCTTTTTTTGTGTGAAGAGCCAGGGTAGCAAGTCTTTTTCGGCAAAGGCTGAATCCCAGCTGTTGTGGTTGGCTTCGGGATATAGAGTGAACCTTACGTCAGCTCCTGCTTTCTTTAGATTTGTGGCCATTTCCTCGGAAAATTTCGGCGGCACGACATCGTCTTTTGCTCCGTGGAATATCCACCAGCTCACATTTTTGAGTTGTTTGGCCGTTGCCGGGTTGGCCCCTCCGCAAATGGGGAAAGCGGCTGCGAATACTCCTGGATAACGCCTGACCATTTCAAATGTTCCCATGCCTCCCATGGATAATCCTCCAATATAGACCCGGTTTTCATCAACAGGGTAAGTGTCGAGGAGAAATTCCAGTAAGGCCCCGGCGAGCTCCATTGATTTTGTAGGAGCTCCTGCCTTGCGAAAGTAAAAATCCCTTTTTCTGGAGGTCAGGTCAACGCTGTGCCCCACATTACTCCAATAGCTGTCTTTGGTGCATTGGGGAAAAACGACAATAGCCGGATAATTTTTCCTCACCTCATCCTTTAAAAATAATTTCGCCCCGTGAACCAATTGGGTTTCATTGTCGTCCCCTCTTTCTCCTGCTCCATGCAAAAAGAAAATCAAGGGATAATTTTGAGTGGCATCATAATTTTCAGGCAATAACAGGCGGAATGATATCGGTTGTTCATCTATTGTGAACCGGTGTTTTTCGAAAAGGGTTAAGTCCTGAGCCATAGATTGAAAAAGGATAAATGAGAAACATACAAGGGATAAACTGCTTTTAACCATGGTAATGTTTTTTTTGCTGATTTTTAATAAGGAACGATGAAAAAACAAATTGACATTCTTAATCTTGTAAATCACTGAAAATCAGTACTTTTAAAATTTTAATTTATTATTTTACATTTTACAAAGATCCCAATATCTGGCAATATTACAGAATAATAACCAAAGTCAAATAGAGGAAAACAAATTTATTGGGATTGGGCAAATTGAGATTAAGTGTGTATGTTTTGCTTTAATTTAGCGATATTGCCCAATAAATTTCCTGTTCAAATGCCATCAAAATTATTCATACATCCTGATATTTCCCTGGCCGAAACACTGCCTGCTTCTTTTTACAGGAGTACGGAAATGTTTGAAACGCTAAAAGAAAAGGTTTTCCTTCGCTCCTGGCAATGGATTGGGGACGAAACCATGGTAAAAGATCCCATGCACGTTCACCCGTTGATTTTGCTGGAAGGCTTTTTGACGGAGCCTTTGCTGCTGACGAAAAACGAAGCCGGTGAAATTTCCTGTCTGAGCAATGTGTGCACCCACCGGGGAAACCTGGTGGCCGATGCCGCCGGGCCGGCTAAACGGTTACAGTGTATGTATCACGGGCGAAGGTTTTCCCTTGATGGAAAATTTGAATTCATGCCCGAGTTCAAAACTACTAAAAACTTCCCGCGGCCTTGCGATGACCTGCATCCCTTTTCTTTTAAGCAATGGGGAACGCTGTTGTTTGTCGGAATGGATCCTTTGTTCGACTTTTCTTCCGTATTGGCGAGGATGGATGAGCGAATAGGTTTTCTTCCCCTGAAAGCCTTTAAAAGGGCTCCTGACCGCTCCAGGGATTATCCTGTCCATGCACATTGGGCGCTTTATTGCGACAACTACCTTGAGGGGTTTCATATTCCGTACGTTCATCCCGAATTAAACAAGGTATTGGACTATCGTGATTATACCACGGAGGTCTATGATTATTGCAATCTTCAGGTCGGTTATGCCGATGATCCGGAGGTATGTTTTGATTTGCCGGAAGGGCATATCGATTATGGTAAAAATGTGGCCGCTTATTATTTCTGGGTGTTCCCGAATATGATGTTCAATTTTTACCCATGGGGATTATCCATCAATATCGTCAAACCACTGGCCGTTGACAAGAGCCTGGTTTCCTTTATTTCCTACATTTATGATGAAACAAAGCTGGAAGAAGGTGCAGGCTCGATTCTGGATGCCGTTGAAATGGAAGATGAATATGTAGTGGAAGGCGTTCAGAAAGGGGTGCGTTCCCGGTTTTACCAGGCCGGGCGTTTTTCCCCGACCCGGGAACAGGGGGTGCATCATTTTCATAGCTTACTGGCGCGTTTTGTGAACCAGGAAGGGAAGCAGGCGACAAGTTCTCCGGATTAATTTTTAATGTCCGAAAAACCGGCAACGTGTATAACAAACATGAGTTCATCCCGAATTTTCAAAAACTGTCTGAAATAGAAATTTTTTGATTATTTGAAGTATTTTTTAAATGTAAAACCTGCCTGCAGACGCAGGAAGGCAGGTGTAAAACAAGGAATTTAAAACCTGCCTGCTGACGCAGGAAGGCAGGTGTAAAAGTGAGTGGGCAAAAGGTTTGGGTTTTGGAAAAAAGTCATTTTTTGTCGCAAAACACCTAACACACGACCCAAACACTTCTAAATTTTGCGGTTACTTGTTTTAAACCTTGCCTGCTGCCGCGACGGAAGGCAGGTTTTGCGGTTTATTTCTTTTGTAAAAGAAAAATCCCGAATTTAATCTGATTAGATGAAATTCGGGATGACTCATGTTTCATTTGTCTTTAACCGACAGTTGCTATTTCAGCCTGGTTAAAGTATTATTTTGCAATACTGAAACGTTTGCCGATGATATATCCTTCGGAAGTAATGTGCAGGATGTAGTTTCCGTTCTGGAGACCTGCCACATTAACGGTCAGGTTAGAAGTCGCGGCAGCAGTTTTAGTCAACAATTTTTTTCCGTTGATGTCCATGACAGTCATGGTCACATCGCCTTTCAGTTGTAACTTGCTCAAATCGACGTTCAGGGTTTCTCCAACAGGGTTAGGGAATACCTGTACATCAGCAGGGTTCAACAATTCTTCTTTTGTGCTGACCGGGTCACCAAAAGCGAAATCTCCCGTGTCTGTGAAAAGGGATACGCTATATGCGCCACCAACAGTTGGAATATTTGGCCCGTCCTGAGTTCCTGTACCGGTTGGCCATGTGTCACCACCCCAGTTGATAGTCCATGCGTGGTTGGCTCTGAATTTAGCTTCTCCGTCTTGCATAAGGATGTAGTTTGAGAAGAAGTGCAACTCATTGTCCGGATCTTTGGTGAGATCTTCGTCAATGTCCCAGCTTCCGGAAGGACTGCCTGTTCCTACGACTCCGATGGTATCGTAAGCAATGATTTGAGTGAAGTTATATGCTCCGGTAGTCGTGTTAAAATCAACAAAGTACTCCCCGGCAGGAACAGGTATATTGGCTCCATCCTGAGTTCCGATACCTGAAGGGAAGTCACCCGCACCCCAGTTGACTGGCCAGTCGTTGTCAGCCCTGAATTTTGCCTCACCGGTGGTGAATTCCATTCTTACGTTCCATAATTCAGGATTATCAGGATCTACTTCCATATCTGTATCTTCTGCCCATCCACCTGGAGTAGCATCACCGATAATACCAATCGTCTCATAATAAACAACCGGCAGGAAACTGTAAGCTCCTGTAGTCGTATTCAGGGTAACCTGGTAAAAACCGTCTGTTGGAACAGTAATGTTGCCACCGTCCGCTGTACCAATACCACTAGGCCAATCAGCACCTCCCCAGGAAAGAACCCACTCACCGTTGGCGCGGAATTTACATTCTCCAGCGACCAGGTCAATGTTGGCTCTCCAGATGCTTCCATCATTTGGATCCTGGTTGAGTTCTGTGTCTACGTCCCATCCACCTGGCGTGGCATCACCCACAAGACCGATGGAATTGATAGCGATAAGTTCTTCGAAGTTATAAGCACCAGACATAGTGTCCAGGGTTACCCGGTAGGTTCCTGAGGTAGGGACTGGAATATTATCTCCGTCCTGAACTCCGATGCCACTTGGCCAATCCAAAGATCCCCAGTTGACAACCCAGTCATCATCTTTTCTGAACTTGGCAGCACCGGCAACGAGGTCAATTTCTATGAAAAAACCATGTTCCGTGGTGTCTTTATACATATTCGTATCGTTTCCCCATCCACCTGGTGTCGCATCACCGATGATGCCGATAGGAGAGATTACATTAAAACAGTATTCGCCGGTAGCAGCGTTAAAAGTAACATCATATTCTCCTGCAAAAACGGGGATGTTATCACCATCTTGCACGCCGGTACCGCACGGAAAGTCTGAAGACCCCCAGTTGACCGTCCAGAGAGCATCCGCTCTGAATTTAGCAGCTCCGGCAACAAGTGTGACGTTGAGGGTCCACAAATCCGGATTCTCGGTATCCTGAACCATTGGAGTATCAGTATCCCATCCTCCGGGAGTGGCATCCCCAATAAGTCCCACGGTAGTGATCTGGCTAAAACCAGACAAAAGAATTGCACAGAAAAGTGCAGATAAAAGTAATCGTAATTTCATGGTATAGTTTATTTAAGTTAAAGAACAAATTACCTTTGTAAAAATGGTGAAAAATACAAATTTCACCAAGTGTGATTCACAAATATATCAAATTTTAGTGTATCTTTGACACTAAGACACTTAATTTTTATAAAATTTTATATCATGGGTAAAAATAGACTTTCAGGTAGAGGGATGCTGATCCTGTTTATTCTGGGCATGCCTTTATTTATTTTTGGTCAGAGAACCATAACCGGTACCATAACAGATGCGAGTACCGGAGAGCCCCTTTTCGGGGTGAACGTTTTAGCCAGGGAGACCTTAAATGGTACAGTTACCGACTTTGACGGGAAGTACGAACTGGAGATCCCTGCCGAAGTAAAGACCCTGGTATTCAGTTACACAGGGTTTGAAAGCCAGGAAATTGCCATTGGAGAATCGAATATTATTGACGTGTTGCTTTCTTCCGGGGTGGCGCTTGATGAGGTGATCGTTATCGGTTACGGTACGGTGAAGAGAAGTGATGCCACGGGTTCACTCCAATCGGTGACTTCCAAAGATTTTAACAAAGGATCCATTACAGGACCCCAGGAGTTGCTCGCCGGAAAAATCGCCGGGGTGACTATTACCACGGACGGTAGCCCGGGGGGAGGATCAAGGATCAGGGTGCGCGGGGAGTCTTCCATCAGTGCTTCTAATGATCCTTTGATCGTAATTGACGGTGTGCCCCTGGATAATGGTGGTGTTTCGGGAAGCCGGAACCCGCTGAATGTGATCAATCCAAATGACATCGAGTCCATGACCGTTCTCAAGGATGCTTCTGCATCTGCCATTTACGGAAACAGGGCTTCTGGTGGGGTTATCCTGATCACGACCAAAAAAGGGAGCCTGGGTGGCGGTATCCACCTGGGGTATAATGGCAATATTTCTTTCGGCAATGCGAGCAACAGGATTGATGTTTTGACCGCCGATGAATACAGAGCCACCCTGACCGATTATTATGGAGAAGGACACCCTTCCCTGGCGCTGCTGGGTGATGCGAATACGAACTGGCAGGATGAAATTTATCAGCAAGCCTTTTCACACGACCATAACCTGAGTGTTTCCGGTGGTGTGGGCAATGTTCCTTACCGTGTTTCCCTGGGGTATTCCGATAAAAACGGTATCCTGATGACGGATAACTTTAACCGTTTGACAGGAAGCGTGAACCTGACGCCCGGATTCTTTGACAATAAACTGCAGGTGAAATTGCATGCCAAAGTGATGAAAACACAGAATCACTTTGCCGACAGAGGAGCCATTGGCAATTCACTTTCCTTCGACCCTACACAGCAAATTTACGATGAAGGGAATGCTTATGGAGGTTTCTTCACATGGACGCTTCCCAACGGCAATCCTAATTCTTTGGCTCCGACCAATCCTTTGGCTTTGATAAACCTGCGTGATGATAATTCTGACGTACTCAGGTATATTACCAACGCCAACATCGATTATCGTTTCCATTTTTTGCCGGAACTCAGGGCCAACCTCAACCTGGCCTATGATTTTTCCGAAGGAAACGGAACCATTTACATTCCTACCATTGCCTCTTTTTCTTTCAACCAGTTGACTGGTGGTGGGGTGGATAATGTTTACAGCCAGAGCAAATACAACAGCCTGCTGGAATATTACATGAATTATAAGAAGGATTTTGGAAAACATTCTCTAGATGCGATGGCCGGTTATTCCTGGCAGCATTTTAAGGTAGCCAATACCTACACCAATTCAGATGTCGCCAGAACACCGGAAAACATCGTGACGGGAGATGATCCAGCCGAGTATTACCTGGTATCCCTCTTTGGAAGGTTGAATTACAGTTTTAGTGATAAATACTTATTCACTTTCACTTTGAGAAGGGATGGTACTTCCAGATTCTCCCCTGAGAACAGATGGGGATTGTTCCCTGCCGTAGCATTGGGTGTGAAGTTGATCGAAAATGGAAATCAATATTTTAACAACGTCAAACTGAGAGCAGGCTGGGGGGTAACCGGTCAACAGGATATAGGGGATTATTATGCTTATCTGGCGAGATATCAGTTGAGCTTTGACAATGCCAGGTACCAGTTCGGGGATCAGTTCATTTCAACACTAAGGCCTAACGGTTACGACGAAAACATCAAATGGGAAGAAACGACCACTTATAATGTTGGACTGGACTTCTCCCTCGTGAAAGACCGCGTGTCCGGTACCCTTGAGGTGTACAAGCGTTATACCAAGGACCTGTTGAACTATATTCCAGTTCCGGCCGGGACCAACCTGACCAACTTTATCAATACCAATGTTGGAAATATCGAGAACCAGGGCGTGGAACTGACGCTTAACCTCACGCCTTACCTGACGGAGAAAAATTCCTGGGACCTGGCCGTGAACGTCGGTTACAATCAATCGGAGATCACCAAACTGACTGCTACCGACGATCCTGAATACCAGGGCGTTGCGGTCGGAGGGATTGCCGGCGGGGTAGGAAGTAATATTCAAATACACACCGTAGGATATGCGCCAAACTCATTTTACGTTTACGAACAGTTGTATGATGAAAGCGGTAATATTCTCGAAGGACAATTTGCAGACAGAAACAAAGACGGAATCGTGAACGATCAGGACAAATACAGGTACCAAAAACCGGCAGCGGATTACTCTATCGGTTTTACAAGTAATCTGAAACTTGGTAATTTTGACTTTTCTTTTGCGGGAAGGGCGGCTATCGGCAACTACGTTTACAACAACGTTCAGACCGACATGGGCTATCTAAACAGGATGTATGGATCAACAGGAACGCTTTGGAACGTGAATCAATCTGCCGTGGACCTCAACGTCATTAACCAGTCCAACCTGACTTTTAGTGATCATTTTGTAAAAAAGGCCAATTTCCTCAGACTGGATCACATCACGATGGGATACAACTTCAATGAACTCATTGGTCACGGCATCCGGGTATTTGCGACCCTGCAAAATCCGTTCGTACTCACCAAATACGACGGGCTGGATCCGGAGATTGGCAATGGAATTGACAACAACATTTACCCACGACCCAGAACGTTTGTCATTGGCTTAAATGCAGACTTTTCTCTTTCTAAAAAAGCTAAATAATTAAAAAAATGAAGCATTCTATTTATATCAAAATAATGTCATTAGCAGCCTTGCTCTTTATTTGTAACAGCTGCTTCAATGACCTCGATACCATCCCGCTCGACAAGGATATTGTAACGGCGGCTTCTGTTTACGAGGATCCCAATGCCTACAAGCAGGTGTTGGCAAAATTATATGCAGGATTGGCGGTTTCCGGACAGGAAGGCCCTTCCGGCCAGGCGGATATTTCCGGCATTGATGAAGGTTTCGGTCAATATTTGAGAGGACTCTGGTACCACCAGGAACTCACAACAGATGAAGCCGTAATCGGTTGGAATGATCAGACCATTCTGAATTTCCATGGCCAGAACTGGAGTTCTGACGATGGGTTTACCTACGCTTTTTACAGCCGTATTTTTTATCAGATACCGCTTTGCAATGAATTTTTAAGAGAAACAACGGATGCCAAACTTGACTCAAGAGGGGTGGATAGTGATTTGAAGAAAGACATACAGGGATTCCGCGCTGAGGCACGGTTCCTTCGTGCCTTGAGTTACTGGCACGCACTCGACATTTTCCGCAATGTACCCTTTGTAACAGAAGATGACATCGTTGGATCTTTCTTTCCCGAACAAATTAAAGGTCCGGATCTTTTTAATTATATTGAGTCCGAACTTAAGGCTATTGAAAATGAGATCGCCCCGGTAAGGACCAATGAATACGGAAGAGCGGATCAGGGAGCCGTCTGGGCTTTGCTGGCAAAATTGTATCTGAATGCGGAAGTTTATACCGGCACTCCGAGATATACGGATTGTTTAACATATTGTGAAAAAATTATTAATGGAGGATATACCCTTGAGCCCGTGTATCAAAACCTGTTCCTGGCAGACAATGACCATAACAATGAGGTGATCTTCCCCATTACTTTTGATGGTGTGAACACAAAGACCTGGGGTGGAACAACCTTTATCATCAGAGCGGGTATCGGAGGATCCATGAATCCTGTAGCTTCTGGTGTCTCCAGCGGTTGGGCCGGAACCCGGACCACTAAGCAATTTATAGCCAAATTCCCTCAAAATCTTGGAGGTATTGTGGTAGCTCCTAATGAAGGATTGACTGCCAGTTATTCAAAAGTTTACATGCCTGGTGATTATCAGGGTTGGAATGGGTCAAATAACGCTACCACGCTGACTTCTGTCAGTGGCAATAAAGTGTATGAAGGTTATAAATATTTTCCTGAAGACAATAGCCGGTTCTTTATTACCAAATATCCTTTGTCTCCTGGATTTGGTGACAATGACGGCGACGGTACCCTGACCATGGGAGATACCATTACCGCCGGTCCTGCCGGTTTGTATTACGTCCAGGTGGATTTTAACAACAATACCTACGTTATGGAAAGGCGTGAATGGGGTGTACTTGGAGATGCCACCGCCACCGGTTGGGATTCTGATACCAACATGGAATGGGATGCTGCCAAGGAAGCTATGAAGATCACGATCAGCCTTAATCCGGGGACCATCAAGTTCAGAGCCAATGATGATTGGGCTGCAAACCTCGGTGATGATAATGCAGACGGTATTCTTACCCAGGAAGGTCAAAATATTGTGATAGCAGAAGGGGGAAATTACGAAATTCTCCTTTTCCTGGATAAACCTGATTATACCTACCAGTTAAAAAACACCAGTACTGACGTAAGGGGACTTTTTTACAAAAACGGACAAAACCTTGATATTACGGATTTGACCCTGTTTACGGATGGTTATGCCATTAATAAGTTTAAGAACGTCAATTCAGATGGAAGTGCGGGCTCCAATCCGGATCATACCGACACAGACTTCCCTGTATTCCGTCTGGCCGATATTTACCTCATGGCAGCAGAAGCCATCATGAGAAGTGGCGGAGATATGGATACGGCAGTTGGATATTTCAACACGGTTCGTAAAAGAGCCTTCAATAATTCATCAGCAGGTGATATTACCGCAGGAGAATTGACACTCGATTTTCTACTCGATGAGCGGGGTCGGGAATTGTACTGGGAGTGCCAAAGAAGAACGGATCTCATCCGTTTTGGCAAATTCAGCAATACGGATTATCAGTGGGCATGGAAAGGAGGCGTAATGGAAGGAAAGTCAGTGGAAGCCTGGAGGGATATTTTCCCGATTCCTTCTGCAGACCTGGGGGCCAACCCAAACCTTGAACAGAATACAGGATATTGATTTTTATAATTATTGAATTGTTTTAGAAGGCCTCCGGGGAATTGCTCCGGGGGCCTTTTATTCCTTGTGGAATGAAAAAAGGACATAGATTCAAAGCCGGCAAAATTTTAAAAAAAGTTGCCAGAAAATGTCACATTTCACCATCTCGCGGCTTTTAGATGTGGGGGCTGGGGGCTCAGTGACGGCCTGACTCAAAGTCAGGCCGTCACTGAGCCTTTTCGCTGTTCTTTTTTTAAAAATTCAACGCCCGTTGCCATGTACAAATTTTTCCTCATACTTCTAAACATAATCTCACTCGCTTTTCTCCTTCACGGGCAACCGGATTCCATTTACAATGATGATCCCACCCAATACCTGCCCATGGGAATGGAAGTGGCTCCATTTCGGCACTATTCGGCGGAAGGAGGAATAGTAGATCGCGTAAGGGTGCATCCTCCAAATTGGTGGACTGGAATGGCAGATCCTACTGTTGAGGTGATGATCTACGATGAAAAGATCGGAGACTACGAGGTGCGTTTAAGTGATAAAGCCGGCGTTCGTCTCGGTAAAGTATACCGGGTGGAAAATCCCAATTACCTTTTTATCGCAATAGAGACAGGGCCAGGAACCCAACCGGGATTTTTCGATATCATCCTGACCAAAGGAGCTCAACAAAAAAGTTATCCCTACGAACTCAAAGCCAGGAAAAAGGATACTTCCAAAGTACAGGGCCTCAATGCCTCTGATTTCATCTACCTGGTCATGCCCGACCGTTTTGCCAATGGCGATTACACCAACGATAGTTTCGAGGATATGCTGCAATCCGGCGTAAACCGGGACAAAATGTTCTTCCGCCATGGGGGAGACCTTCAGGGGATTCTCGATCATCTCGATTACTTTAAAGAATTGGGCGTTACCGCCCTTTGGTTGAACCCGGTACTGGAGAATGACCAGCCTTATTCTTCCTACCACGGTTACGCCATCACAGACCATTATGAAATAGACAAGCGCTTTGGAAGCAATGAATTGTACCGGACTTTCGTCGAAAAGTGCCACGAAAAAGGGATCAAGGTCATCATGGATATCGTATTCAATCATTGTGGTCATGAGCACTGGTTTATCAAAGATTTGCCTGAGGAGGACTGGATCAACCAATGGCCGGAATTTACTAAATCCAATTTTCGTTCGGCGGTGGTGGCCGATCCTTATGCTTCCCAATCGGATGCCAGCCATTTGTTTGATGGATGGTTTGATTATACCATGCCCGACCTCAATCAGAAAAACCCGAGACTGGCCAACTACCTGATTCAAAATAAAATCTGGTGGACCGAATACTCCGGCCACGATGCTTACCGTATTGATACCTGGTATTTTCCGGATCAGGATTTCTTGTCGGACTGGGCCAAACGCATGCAGCAGGAATATCCGACTATCGGGTTGTTTGGGGAAACCTGGACGCAACAACTCGCCGTACAGGCTACACTTGCCGCCAACGACAGGTTAACCAAAGGATACAATTCGAACCTTCCGGGGATCACGGATTTTCAACTCAATTTTGCCATTGAAGAAGCTTTGACCCTCCCCCAGTCCTGGACAGGGGGATTGGCTCGCATTTATTATACCCTGACGCAGGATTTTCTCTATGATGATCCAATGCGAAACGTGATCTTTCTGGACAATCATGATAAGTCCCGCTTCTTTTCCACCGTTGGAGAAGAGGTGGATAAACTGAAAAGCGGCATCGCTTTCCTGCTCACCATGCGGGGCATTCCCTCCATGTATTATGGTACGGAGCAACTTTTTGCAGGTTTGGCCGATCCTGATGGTAAGGTGCGCCAGGATTTTCCAGGGGGATGGAAAGAAGATAAGGTCAACAAATTTGATCCTTCGGACAGAACCGCGGCGGAGAACGATATGTTTGGTTATGTTAAAAAACTGGCTAATTATCGTCGCAACACGCCCGCCTTGTACAACGGGAAACTCATGCATTTTATACCTGAAAACGGAGTTTATGTGTATTTTAGGTACGATACCACTAAAACCATCATGGTTCTCATGAATACGAATGCAGAAGCAACAAAAGTGAATACAGCTCGTTTTGCAGAGCGGATGGGCGGGTTTTTAAAAGCAAAAAATGTTATAAGTGAAAAAATATTGTCTGAAATTGACGTTATTGAGGTGGATAAAAGCAGCACCCTGGTTTTAGAATTATTAAATTAAATAACCTAATTATTTAGTATCTAATATGAAAAAAATTATCCAACTTTTTGGACTTTTATTGTTGATTTTTTTTAATATTTCAGTACTCTTCGGGCAGGATTTTATGATGCAGGGCTGGTACTGGGATTATCCCAAAAAAGACTGTAACGGAGTGACCAATACGTGGGCAAGTGTATTACAGGGCCAGGTGAATAGCATCGCTAACGGAGGCTTTACCTACGTATGGTTGCCGCCGCCCACCAACGCCTCATTTGGTCAATGCAGCAACGGTTACGACCCAAGGGATATTTATGACCTGGGAGATGCAGCCCCAACGGGAATCGGAACGCGTACCGAACTGAACAATTTAATTTCAGCCCTCAATGGTGCCGGAATCGGGGCGGTGGCTGACGTAATCTATAATCACCGCGACGGTGGTGCTGCGGAGACCAACAACGCGGTCAAAGACTACATCACTACCCACTATCAATCCTTTAAAAATCCTTTCCCCTCTGATCGTTTTCGCTGTGTTTTACCATTGGGAGGTGCTTCGGGTAATGGGGCAGGAGATTATTATTTTAAGGTGAGTTCCAAAACGGGGGCCGCCCAGTTCGATAATTATGCCTATAAGGTCTATATGCAGACGAATACCGTTGGATGGCAGGGATTTGGCGATGGTTCTGAATTAGAACCCAATGGGGGGGGCGATTGTGGCACTCCCGGTAATGGTACCGTAATTACGCTGGGAGTTAATTTCAATGCCCATGTGGATTACGATCCTGACCCGATGGTGTGTAATGTGGATGAATTCAAACTCACCCTCAACCCGGGGGATTTTAACCCTGCAGGAGATAATTTATACATCTACCTCAGCAATACAGGAGGTTATTCTGACCACAGGATTTACGGCATCTGGAACGCTGCCGCCGCCGCTGATGTAGTTGGACAAATGGAGTACCAGACCTACACAGACTTTACAGCCATGCCCAGTGGACAGGGAAGCATGAATTTTGAGAATTTCAGGCCTAATACCACTACCACATCTTACGAACAACTCGATGGAGACTGGAACTCCATGTTGTTTTTCTACGATTACGATCAGAGTCAGGCCGTAACCCAGACTGCCCTTACAAACTGGACAAAGTGGTTGTGGAACAGCGTGGGCTTCCGAGGTTTTAGAATGGATGCGGTCAAGCATTTTGATCCTGCTTTCGTAGGGGACCTGATGGATAATCTACATTATAGCGGGATTAACCCGGGAATGGTGGTAGGGGAATATTTTGACGGCAACCCCGGAACGCTTAATAATTGGGTATCAAGTGTTGAAAGCAATATGGATCCTGCCACAAAAGCAGCCATTAAAGTGAGAGCCTTTGATTTCGGTCTCCGGAAGGAATTGAAAGATGTTTGCGACAATAACCACGATGCCAGGGATATTTACAACAGCGGCATGGTGGCCGCTGGCGCTAATGGGTATAATGTAATTACCTTTTTGAACAACCACGATTTAAGAAACGCATATGAGCCGGTTTGGAATGATCCTATGCTGGCCTATGCCTATTTGCTGACCAACAACCAGATTGGCTTGCCTTGTGTATTTTATGCTGAATATTTTGGCGTAAGGCCGAATACGGATTATCCTCCCGGGGTCAATTTAAAATCCCGCATCGATGAGCTAATCAGTTTGCATACCGATTATATATTTCAATCTCCGAAGGTGGACAATCTGAACCGCTACAGTACTCCGCACCACCAGTTTTTTAACTCGGGGGCGGCCAATAAATTATTGGTTTACCAGATGGCGGCCGGCCTTGCCGGAAAGGATGTCATCGTAGCCATTAACTTCGGCACTACCGCTGTGGATATGTGGCAGGGGGTCAATTTTGATGCGGACATGGATGGGAATAACAATTTTGGCGTAGGCCAAACCTTTACGGAAGTTACCAACAACTATTCCAGCAATACCACTCTGACCGTTTTTGCCCCGAATAACGATGTCAATATAAAATTGCCGGCCAAAAGTTATGCTGTCTGGTTACAGGATGCCACCCTGCCGGTTGAACTGCTGAGCTTTAAAGCAGAAGCAAAGGAATCGACAGTAAACCTCGTTTGGGAAACTGCCCATGAGCTGAATCTGGATCATTTTGAAATCCAGCGGTCAGGGGATGGAAAGACTTATGAGAAAATAGGATCTGTAACAGCAAAAGGTCAGGGGGATTACCAGTTTGTTGACCATGAAATGGTTTACAATACCAATATTTTTTACCGCCTTCGTATGGTGGATGTCGATGGCAGGTTTGATTTTTCGAAGGTAGAAACGGTTCGCCTGGAATCTCTGATCAATGAATTGGAGGTAGTTCCCAATCCGGTAAGCGACCTTTTTCATTTGACCTTCACAGCCTCCAAACCCAGTGGGGTGAAAATATTTGTGAGCAATACCCTTGGAGAAATTTTACAGACAATGGATAGGATTTCTCAAAAAGGACCGAATGACCTTTCTTTCGACCTGTCTGATCTGCCGGAAGGGGTGTATTTTCTCACCATCGAATCAGGAGGACAGCAATGGATGAAAAAACTGATTAAGGGGTAACGTGAGTGTGTATCCTGGCTTGGCAAGGAAATGGGCTGCAATCAGGTTTGGTTCTTTGCTTGGAATTGGCTCACCGATCGTTTGTCCATCTTTAATGAATGTAGATCAAGGTCATAATGGATTTAATTTGGCTATTTTTTTTTACATTTAGTGGAGCAGTGTAATGTTTGGCACAAAGGATAACGGAAAAAATCATCCCTCTAATCCTGAAAATCCTGATCCAGACAAAAAAAATCCCGAATTTTGACATATGCCAGAATTCGGGATTCACGTTGCATTTTAATGCTTCTATTCTGTGATCACAACATCGTCCTCATCTTTCACCCATCTCATCAGGAAGGCGGCAATGAACAAAGAGACACCACTTACTATGATGGCATAAATGGTGTTATTGTTGTAGAGGTATTTTACGAGAAAACCTCCGGTAATGGCATTTAAAATTTGCGGCAAAACGATAAAGAAATTAAAGATACCCATATAAACGCCCATTTTGTTGGTGGGAATAGATCCGGCCAGGATGGCGTAAGGCATGGCCAGAATACTTGCCCAGGCGATACCAACACCTACCATAGAAAGGATCAGCCAGTATTGATTTGGTGCGAAATAAATGGAGATCAATCCGATACCACCGATGATCAGTGACATGGCGTGCGTTTGTCTTCTGCCTATTTTTTTGGCAATGGCCGGCAGGAAGAATGCATAAATGGCGGATACCAGGTTGTACACTCCAAAGATAATACCCACCCAGTCTCCGGCATCCTGAAAAGCTTTACTGTGGTTATCATCTACCGGCAACCCGTAAATATGATGAGCGATGGCGGGGGTGGTAAAAACCCACATGCCGAATAAGGCAAACCAGGAGAAGAACTGAACCACCGCCAGTTGACGCATCGTCGTCGGCATGTTCGCAAAATCCTTGAAAATATTCCATAAACTGGCGTGTTCTTCTTCTTCAGCCACATGGCCATCTTCAAACTGGGTCATTTGCTCAGGAGGATATTCCGAGGTTTTGGATACCGTCCAGATAATGGTGATAATGAGTACGATAGCTCCGGTCAGGAAGGAGAGGATCAGGCTTAAAGGTACAACACCCTCAGGCGCTTCATTGCTGATATGCAGCACCGAAGTCACAAACCAGGGTAACCAGGAGCCTACAACGGCTCCAAATCCGATCAGGATGGTCTGCACGCTGAACCCCAGCGTACGTTGATCAGAAGGAAGCTTGTCGGCCACCAGGGCCCTAAAGGGTTCCATGGCTACGTTGAAAGAAGCATCCATGATCATCAACATCCCGGCACCTACCCAAAGTCCCGGCAAAAAGGTGGTCAATACGCCTGCGTTGGGCATGAAAATAAGCCCAACTGCTGCCAAAAGAGCACCTACCAAAAAGTAAGGCCTTCTTCTTCCCAGGCGGGTCCAGGTACGGTCACTGTAATACCCGATGATGGGCTGTACGATAAAACCGGTTAAAGGCGCTACGATCCAAAACCAACTCAACTCGTGAACATCTGCCCCGAGGATCTGCAAAATCCTGCTTGCATTGGCATTCTGTAGGGCAAAACCCATCTGGATGCCGAGGAAGCCAAAACTCATATTCCAGATGTCCCAAAAGCTGAGTCTCGGTTTCCTGGTCAATATTGCTGTGCTCATAATTTCTTAGTTTTTTTTTAAACAGGGGGTGAAAAATTACCCAACCTGCCATATTATGATGAAGTTACAGGTGTGAAAAATCGATTTTCCATCTTCTACATTGCATTTTCAACAAGGTCATTGAAAAATTGAGTTTTCACACCCCCCGGACTTATTTTGTTAAAACCAAATATCCACCGGAACCCAAGGTAAAACTTTTTTTGGTTTCCAGGTCAACTTCCTTTCCGGTAAATAGATCGGTCATTTTTGTGGGTTCAGCGTAACCTGTCAGACTGAACGATTGGTTTTTTTTGGAAAGATTCAACAGGACCAATACCTTTTGTTCACCTTTGGCTCTTTCAAAGGCGAATATTGAGTCGTCTTTTGAAGTAGGAATCCGTGTGGCCGGAGCACCGTAAGTACCGTTCCAGAGGGATTCGTTTTCGTGCTTCAGCTTCAGCAGGCTGGCATAAAAAGCCGATTTGGAAAGATCGGAAAAATCAATGGTGTCCTTTTCGAAAAAGCTTACGCGTTTGTTCAGCCCGGCTTCCTGACCGCTGTAGATCAGGGGCATGCCCTTTACGGTGAAGGCCAAAACGTTCATGGCATCGCCGAATGCTCCCATGCGTTCTGATATGGTGCCGTTCCAGGTATTTTCATCGTGGTTGGTCGTGAATTCCATCCGGTAATCCTCAGGTTTGTATTTTTCAGCATCTTCCTTCAGGTATGCCTCGATTTTGGCAACGGGTTCTTTACCTTGTGCAACAGCGTTCATAACGTGGTGGAATCCCCATCCATAGGTCATGTGGAAGCCGGCTTCATGGAGCCATGGTTCATCGGCTTCGGCCAGCATAAATACGTCTTTGAGGTTGTTCAGGTTGCCGATGGCTTCCATCCAGAAATCCTTGGGGACGTCCCCTGCCACGTCACAGCGGTAGCCATCGATATCCAAATCGCGTACCCAGTATTCCAGGGCATCGATCATGGCCTTTCTCATGTCTTCATTATCATAATTCAGGTCTGCTACATCGGTCCAATCGGTGCCTTTTGGATAAGTGATGTTGCCGGCTTCGTCCAGGGTGTACCAATCTTTGTGTTCCAACGCCCAGTTATTGTCGAATGCAGAGTGGTTGGCGACCCAGTCGAGGATGACTTTGAAACCCATAGCGTGGGCCTCATCGATAAAGCTTTTGAAATCTTCGGTCGTGCCGAAATCGGGATTGACAGCTTTGTAATCTTTTACTGCATACGGGCTACCCATGCTCCCTTTGCGGTTTTCGGCTCCAACCGGAAAGATAGGCATGAGCCATAAAATGTCCGCGCCCAGTTCCTTTAAACGGGGTAAATGCGCCTTAAAAGCATTAATGGTTCCTTCAGGGGTGTATTGCCGGATATTCACTTCATAAATATTGGCATTTTTAGACCATTCCGGAGCTGGTTTGAGAATCAGTTCGGGAGTTTCCGTTGCGATAACCGGTGCCGGTGTACTGTTTTTACACATGGTGGTGGTCAGAACGAGGAGCAGAAATAAAACTACTTTTTGCATAATGAATTATTTTAAGAAATTGATTTTGTCGGTTTTTTTATCATATAACATGTTCAAAAACATTTTTCCCGGGTTCGAGAATTTGTTTTTCACCATGAAGTAAAATCGTCATAGAGCTACTGTTGTCATTATTTATAGTTATAGCATCCTGTTGGACGTTTACCTTCACCTTATGTCCTCTGAAGCCGATGATAAAGGAATAACTTTTCCAGCTTTTGGGTAGAAACGGGGCCAGGAACAACTTATCTTCCCTGACACGCAATCCGCCAAAACCTTTTACAAAAGCTCCCCAGGTACCCGCCATGCTGGTGATATGACAGCCATCTTCTGTGTCATTGTTGAAATCATCGAGGTCCAGCCTTGCCGTGCGCATGAACAGCTCATAGGCTTTTTCTTCCTTGCCTATAGCCGCAGCCAGGATAGAATGCACGCAGGGAGAAAGCGATGATTCATGAACCGTCAGGGGTTCGTAAAAGTCAAAATTCCTTTTGATGGTTTCTTTGGAAAATTGATCTTCAAAGAAATACAATCCTTGTAAGACATCTGCCTGTTTGATGTAACATGATCTAAGGATGCGATCCCATGACCAGTGTTGAACAATAGGCAATTGGGCTGGATCCAGGTCGGCAACTGGAATGAGTTCTTTGTCGAGAAATCCTTCCTGCTGTAAAAAAATGCCTCGTTCCTTGTCTTCTGGTAAAAAGATATTTTCCGTAATGACAGACCATCTTTTTGCCGTAGCCTCCTCATCCAGGTTCAACCTGCCGAGCAGCGCAGCGAATTTTTGAGGTGCTTTTTGTTTGACTTCCTGCATGATCTCCATGGCGTATCTCATGCACCAACGGGCGACGAAAGAAGTGTACCAGTTGTTGTTGACATTGTTTTCAAACTCATTGGGGCCGGTCACCCCATGCATGACGTATTGTTGTTTGGCCTCTGAAAAATGTACGCGTTGGGCCCAGAACCGGGCAATGGCGATGAGCACTTCCAGTCCATAGTCAATGAGGTACTTCCGGTCGCCGGTATAACGAACAAAATCGTAAATGGCATAGGCAATAGCGCCGTTGCGGTGGACTTCCTCAAAGGTGATTTCCCATTCGTTATGGCATTCTTCTCCGTTCATGGTCACCATGGGATATAAGGCCGCACCTGAGTTAAAACCCAGTTTTTGGGCATTCTCAATAGCTTTCCCCAGGTGTTTGTAACGGTATAAAAGCAGGTTTCGGGCCACATCAGGTGGTGCGGTACTCAGGTAGAAAGGAAGACAGTACGCCTCGGTGTCCCAATAGGTGCTTCCGCCGTATTTCTCCCCCGTAAATCCCTTCGGACCGATGTTGAGCCGGTCGTCCTTGCCAGTATAGGTTTGGTTGAGTTGGAAAATATTAAAACGGATGGCCTGCTGTGCCGATACGTCTCCTTCAATGACGATATCATTGTGCGACCAGTTTTCTTCCCATTTTTCCGAATGTTCTCTTAGCAACTCTTCAAATCCTTTGGCTACCGCTTTTTCGACATTGCGCTTGCATGCCTCATCAATTTCCTTTTCATCGTAATAAAAGGAAGAAACCGTCGAGGCATATTTGACCAGGCGAACTTCATCTCCCGGAGTAACGGCCGTAGAAAATTTATGGCTGACGAGTTGTTCGTTTTCCGTCATTTTTTTGTTGGCTTCGAGGGGCTCACCATTTTTAAAAATCTGGTGACTCATGCCGCATGCGACAACAAATCTGGTGATTTTGGTTTCAGATTTTACCTGGCCATAATGCTCACCGATCTCCTGCGAAACCGGTGTCCAGAATCTTTGGTTGTAATTGGAATCCTGGTTGACCACATTGAAATCGAGGTAACTTTCGATTTCAAGGGTGCCGTCAAAATTATCCGCTTTAATGCTATAACTCAAGGCGCCGATCTCATCCTCTGCCAGGCTGTAGAAGCGAACGGCCGTTATACTGACCTCATTGCCATTGGCCATCCGGGCCGTAAACCTGCGCTCGAGAATACTGTGCTGCATATCCAGCACTCTTTCAAAAGCGAGCAGTTCGCATTGGTTCAGGTCTAGGACCTGGCCGTTGATTTTGATGTGCAACCCGATCCAGTTCACTGCATTGAGTACTTTGGCGAAATATTCCGGGTAACCGTTTTTCCACCAACCTACGCGGGTTTTATCGGGATAATAAATGCCGGCGATATAGTTCCCCCGGAGCATGTTACCCGAATAATCTTCCTCGAAATTGGCCCGCTGACCCATTTTGCCGTTACCGATACTGAAAATACTCTCTGAGTTGGCATGGTAGTCAGGATGGAAACCTTGCTCTATCAATTTCCAGGGGTCAATTTGGATGTACTGTTTCATATTTTTTCTAGGAGGCTCAATTGATAAATAAAATCTGAGAGGGTGAAGTGCTCGAAACCGGGAATGACAAAATCTGCATGCCCAAGTTGGTCTTCATGGCCCACCCCAACGCTATACATATGTGCCGCTTTGGCTGCGTCAATGCCTTTGGCTGCATCTTCAAAAACCAGTGATTTTTTGGCGGGAATATTTGCGAGTTGTGCCCCGAGGAGAAAAACTTCCGGGTCGGGCTTCCCTTTTTGGGTCATGGTGCCATCCACAATGGCGTCAAAAGCATCGGTCAGTTGGAGGCTGTCGAGGATCAGCCGGGCATTTTTACTGGCAGAGCCCAGGGCAATTTTTATTCCTGTTGCCTTGAGTTCCTGAAGGAAAGTCACTACGCCGGGCAGTGCATCGGCAGGAGTCAGATTCTCGATGAGTTTTACATACCAGTCATTTTTTCGGGTGGCTAATTCGGTTTTTTCCTTTTCCGTAAAAGATACGCCGGCCCATTCCAGGATGAGGTTCAACGATTGAACCCTGCTGACTCCCTTAAGGTGCTCATTTTTTGCTTCGGTCAGTTCGTAACCAAATTCGGCCGCCAGTTGCTTCCATGCAACGTAATGATATTTTGCCGTATCTACAATGACCCCATCAAGGTCAAAAATACATAGGGCGATAGGTATCTCTTCCATTTTTTTAAATTACTCAGTGGGTAAAGATAATGAAAAATAAACTTCATGTACAAAAAACACTAAGCCTTTTGTTGTGTAGGGGCACAAACCCTTTGGTAAAGCAGGAATTTTTTTATTATATTTGGGAGTTCTTGTCCCTATTGACAATAGTTATTTTAAGAAAATAAAATAAAAATCATGACAGTACAATTCTGCGGAGCAGCGCAAGAGGTAACCGGCAGCGCGCATTTGATAACGCTTTCTGACGGATTTAAAATATTGCTCGATTGCGGCATGTACCAGGGCAGCAGCAATGAATGGAAACACTTTAACGAAAACTGGCTTTTCAAACCTTCAGAGATAGGGTGCATGATATTGTCCCATGCTCATGTTGATCATAGTGGGCGGATTCCCAAACTTGTAAAAGACGGGTTCACGGGCCATATTATTTGCACCCATGCTACCCGAAGTCTTTGTGCTATTATGTTGCTTGACAGTGCTAAAATCCAGGAGCGTGATACAGAATATTACAATAAACGATTGGCCAAAAAAGGTAAAAAATTCGTCCCCAGGGAACCGCTTTACACCATGGATGATTCCAACGCCTGCATGGATAATTTTGTGGCTCATCCTTACGATAAATGGCTGAAAATACATAAAGGAGTTGAAGTATTGTTTCGGGATGCAGGTCATATCCTGGGCAGTGCAAGTGTAACTTTGCGGATTAAAGAAGGAGGCGTAACCCGTATGTTTGGTTTCTCAGGGGATGTAGGGCGCCCGAATCGGCCTATCCTTCGAGACCCGAAACCCATGCCGGAGGTGGAATACCTGATCTGTGAATCCACTTACGGAGATAAGGATCACGAAGGTGCCCCTAACGAGAGCAAAAAATTATTGGAAGTCATCAAACATACCTGTGTTGAAAAAAGAGGAAAACTCATCATTCCTGCTTTTAGTGTGGGGCGTACCCAGGAAATTGTTTATATGATGGACAAGATGGCGACGGAAGGCTTATTACCCAGGATTCCCGTGTATGTGGACAGTCCGTTGTCTGTCAACGCGACTACCATTTTCGGCGCCCACCCTGAGTGTTTTGATAATGACCTCAATGCTTACATGCTTATCGATGACAACCCCTTTGGATTCAACAACCTGACTTACATCAAGGATGTTGAAATGTCCAAAAGTCTGAATGAATCGGATGAGCCCTGTATTATCATAAGTTCTTCAGGCATGATGAATGCCGGACGCGTGAAACATCACCTCGCCAACAACATTGAAAATAAACGAAATACCATTCTCATTGTGGGGTATTGCTCCCCGGAAACTCCGGGCGGAAAACTGAGAGACGGCGTGGAAACCCTCCGGCTTTTTGGAGAGATGAAAATGGTGAAAGCAGAAATAATCGTCATGGACTCCTTCTCCGCACATGCCGACCGTGGGGAGTTGCTCAGTTTTATCCACAATCAACGCGGGCATGTAAAGAAAATTTTCCTCGTGCACGGTACGTTGGACCGCCAGGAAAAATTCAGGGACCTGCTGAATGAAAACGGTTTCCGCGATGTGGAAATCCCTGCTTTGGGGGATGAGGTGGAATTGAAATAGGGGGCTGGGTTGCTACATAATTCACGGAGGGAAGGCAATGGTATATTCAAGTGACACTCACTTGTGGTTCACTCTTTTGATTCAACAGGGAATGAAACTCCACATACAGTGAAAATTGCCAGAAAGAAAACCAATGATCCAATGATTCAGTTTGCTTTAATTAACTTTTTTCAAATCACCAACCCACCCTTCGGGGCCTATACAAAGTGAGTATCGCTTTCTGCCCCAAAATCCCCCTTAAACCTCAACGCCTGCTCCACATGCGCCAGGTGATGATTACAGTGCCAGGCATAAAGGGCAAGCGTTACTTCCAATGAAAACAGCCTGCCGTGTTCCGGGTGGATGAATTCCTTCTTGAGATCTTCAGCGCTGAGATGGTTCAGTAAAATGCTCCACCGCCGGTGCAAACCCTTGAGGATGGACAGGGAAGCCTGTATTTCAGCTTCGAGGTAATCCGGCATTTCTGCCCATAGGTTTTCGAAATAAGGTTTGATGGTGGGGCTGTCTTCGGTCAGGGCCAGTTTAAAACGGATGAAGCTGTTCATATGACTGTCGGCGCAATGGTGGACGACCTGTTGTATGGTCCAGCCGCCGGGGCGGTAGGGCCATAACAGTTGATCTTTGCGCAGCGGGTCAACTAAGGAAGATAACTTTGCCGGGAATTGAGCGATAACATTTTTCCATATTTCGAGGTCATTTTCTGTTATGGTTTCAGGTCTTTTGAACGGGCCGACCGGGTATTTTAGATTTTTCATGGTGTTTGATGTTTTGATGGAATAAAAAGGGGGCTGCCTTGATTGATCAAGGCTATACAATAATACGATGTTTTGATAGAAAGGATGGAAAACTGAGCGGACTTTGCCCGAAAATAAGCCCAATTGTTTTAAAAAGGACATTTTTTTGAACAATTGTTGCGAACAATCGTTATTTCTTTTACTTTTGTTAAACAAAAACAAAATAACATTGAACAATATAGCCACTATTTTTTCTATAAAAGACCTGGAGAACCTTTCGGGCATTAAAGCGCATACCATAAGAATTTGGGAAAAGCGATACAATATCCTTGAACCATTGAGGACGGATTCGAACATACGTTTTTACGATACGATAAATTTACAAAAACTCCTCAACGTCACTACTTTATACAATAACGGGCTTAAAATTTCCCGGATCGCGGAATTGAGTGAGGAAGAGCTCCAGCTCAAGGTGAGGGAATTTGCCTCAAAAGAAGCTAAGAAAGAAAATGCACTGGGCCCTTTGAAACTGGCTATGCTCAATTTTGATACTGCCTTATTTGAACAAACTTACAGTCGGTTAATAAAGGATAATTCATTCAGAAGCGTTTTCCTCGATGTATTCATTCCATTCCTGCACAACATAGGCCTGGAGTGGCAGTCCAACAATATCACTCCTGCGCACGAACATTTTATCTCCAACCTCATTAACCAAAAGTTACTCATCAATATTGAGCGAGTGCAACAAAATCCTGTTCAGCATAAAGACAAGGTTTTTGTTTTGTTTCTGCCCATGAATGAGATCCATGAATTTGGTTTGTTGTATCTTCATTATGAATTGTTGCTTAAAGGATGTCATTCCATCTATTTGGGCCAAAGTATTCCTATTGATAATTTGCCTACCTTCAAAGAAAGATATGCCAACGTGACTTACGTCAGTTATTTTACGGTAAAACCTGATCCTGATTATGTACTGGACTACCTGAAGGAATTTAATACTGAAGTGGCACCGGGGAATTCAAATGAATTTTGGCTTCTCGGTCGCAGAGTTCAGGATCTTGAAATGCCTAAATCCTTCGAAAACATCACCATTTTCAAAGATATTCAGACCCTACTTGAAAAAATTTAGAAATTTTTTTTGTTTTTGTTTAATCTTTTTTTAAATTTGTTAAACAATTATGAAAAAAATAAACATTATAGGATCAGGGTTCTCTTCACTTGCCGGGGCTTGTTACCTGGCACAGGCCGGTTTTGAGGTCAATGTTTTTGAAAAAAACGACCAGATCGGGGGAAGAGCGAGGTTATTCGAAACGAATGGCTTTAAATTTGACATGGGCCCCAGTTGGTACTGGATGCCGGATGTATTCGAGCGTTTTTTTAACGACTTCGGCAAACAAACTTCGGATTATTACGAACTGGTGCGGCTTTCTCCGGCGTACAAGGTATTTTTTGAAGACTCTACTTTCATTGATATCCCAAGCAGTGTAGCCGAAATCTATGACCTCTTCGAAAAGGAAGAGCCTGGAAGCGCTGCTCATTTGAAATCCTTTCTAAAGGAAGCGGAGTACAATTACGAAGTAGCCATCAAGGACCTGGTTTACAAACCTGGATTGTCTCCCATTGAGCTGGTGACCCCACAAACGGTGACCAAACTCAACCAGTTCGTGGCCACCATTCGCCAGAAAGTGAGAAAACGGTTTAAGAGCGAAAAACTCATTCAGATCCTTGAGTTTCCCGTATTGTTTCTGGGCGCAAAACCCCAGGATACGCCTGCTTTTTACAGTTTTATGAACTATGCTGATTTCGTTTTGGGAACCTGGTATCCCCAAGGAGGGATGTATAAGATTGTTGAAGCTTTCCAAACCCTGGCAGAATCCCTGGGTGTAAAAATCCACACCCATTCACCGGTGGAACAGATCATTACCCGGGATGGAAAAGCGATAGGGTTGATGATCAACGGGAAAGCACACCATGCTGACATTATCCTTAGCGGGGCAGACTACCACCATACAGAAACCCTTTTGGATCAGAAGGATCGGGTTTATTCAGAAAAATACTGGAGCAAAAAAACTTTTGCGCCTTCAGCCCTGCTTTTTTATGTGGGTTTTGATCAAAAATTATCTAATCTCACGCATCACAATTTGTTTTTTGATAAATCCTTTGATGCACACGCTGTAGAGATTTACGATCAACCAAAGTGGCCTGCAGATCCATTGTTTTATGCCAGTTTTCCGAGCATGACCGATGATACCGTAGCCCCTGCCGGTAAGGAAAACGGGTTCTTCTTAATACCGCTTGCACCGGATTTGACAGGGGATGATGAAGCCACCCGTGAAAAGTACTTCAATGCCATTATGGATCGTATGGAATTTCATACCGGCCAATCCATTCGGGAGCACATTCTTTTTAAGCACTCGTATTGTGTGGCCGATTTCAAAAAAGATTATCATTCTTATAAAGGCAATGCTTACGGCATGGCCAATACACTCAGACAGACCGCTTTTCTCAGACCGAGTATCAAAAGCAAAAAAGTTGAAAATCTTTACTTCACGGGGCAACTGACCGTGCCTGGCCCTGGAGTACCTCCTGCATTGATCTCTGGAAAGATCGTGGCAGAACAGATTATTAAAACCATGACAAAAAATCCAAAATATGTTGTCGATATTTGATCAATTATCCTACGACTGTAGCCGGAAGGTGACCAAATCCTACAGTACGTCCTTTTCGTCGGCAGTGAATATGCTGGCGCCTTCGATTCGCCCGGCCATACACAGCATTTATGGTTTTGTGCGTTTCGCGGATGAAATTGTGGACACTTTTCACCAATGGAATAAATCCTTTTTGCTGGATAAATTCGAGAAGGATTTTTACCTTGCCCTGGAAATGGGCATCAGTTTAAATCCTATTCTTCATTCCTTCCAGCAGACGGTAAGAGAATACGATATTGACCTGGACCTGATTGATGCTTTTATGAAAAGCATGAAAATGGACCTGACCAAAAAAGACTACCACACCAAAGCAGAATACGAGGAATACATTTACGGATCTGCCGATGTGGTAGGGTTGATGTGCCTGAAAGTTTTTGTAAATGGGGATGAAAAGAAATACGATGAGTTGAAAGAAAGCGCCATGCGTTTGGGGTCGGCGTTTCAAAAAGTAAATTTCCTGAGAGATCTCAAAAGTGACGTAGAACTGCTCAACAGGAGTTATTTCCCTAATGCTGACCTGAAAAACCTGGATCCTGCCACCAAACAGCAGATCATCGAGGAGATTGAGGAAGATTTTCATAAGGCTTATGAAGGCATCATTCATCTTCCGGCCACTTCGAAATTTGGGGTTTACACGGCTTTTGTTTATTACAAGCGTTTGCTGATGAAACTCAAAAATACCCCTTCGTCTGAAATATTGAGCACCCGGATCAGGGTGAATAATTACGCTAAAATGGGGCTGCTGATGAAATCTTATTTTAGCATCAAAATGAATTTGTTGTAATGCAGATGATATTGAGCCTTTCAGTCGTTTCCTGTTTTTTTCTTGGAAATTTCGGAATCCAGGGAACCATCAGGGCTGATTTTCACGAAAAGGAACCCGATGAACAACGCCTGGAAACGATTATCAACGAAAAAGGGTATGAAGATTCCCCGTTGACAGCGGCATACAAGGGACTTTGTGAAACCATGATGGCCAAATATGCTTTTATGCCGACGTCTAAATTGCGGTATTTTAACAATGGAAAAAGCAAAATCGAATCCGCCATCCGGGCACAAAAGGATAATCCTGAATTGAGGTACATAAGGCTGATGGTTCAACTGAACGCCCCTGCGCTTTTAGGATATTACGGACAGGTTTCCGGGGATATCGATTTTTTTATCAATGGTGTTCAAAATTATGGCATCGATAAAAAGTGGATCGTCCTTTTTACGGATAATTTGCTTCGGGGAGAAAACCTGAAACCTGAAGACAAGGTAAAACTATTAGGCTTTAAAAAAGGCCTTCGATGAAAAACCATTTTTTAAGCAAGTATAATTGTTTAATTTAGCAAAAAAAAATACAGTATTTATGAACGTATTGATCTTTTTATTGACTTTTTTGGGCATGGAGTTTGTGGCCTGGTTTACCCATAAATACGTCATGCACGGACTGTTATGGACGCTGCACCTTGACCATCACGATAAAAGCAATGCCCATCCTATTTTTGAACGCAATGATGCTTTCTTCCTGATCTTTGCCACACCGGGCATCACTTGTATCATCCTGGGGTCCTTTTTTGGGGTGCCATTTTGTTTACCGATCGGATTAGGAATCACCGCTTATGGATTTTGTTATTTCCTGGTGCATGACGTTTTTATCCACCAAAGGCTGAAATGGCTCAGAAAGTCGAACAATATTTATTTTCGGGCGATTCGCAGGGCACACAAAGTGCACCACAAACACCTGGGCAAAGAAGACGGAGAGTGTTTTGGCATGCTGATCGTGCCCTGGAAGTACTTCAAAGCCGAATTGAATAAAGGATAATACCCGGCAATCCAAACAAATAAACCATCCCCTCCTGCTACTGTTGTGGTAGCATTGTGATACCCTTGGAAAGTTGGGTTTATAAGTTATGAAAACAGATCTACTTTAAACAAGCAAAGCCTGTATGCGATGAGTATGCGGGCTTTTGTTTTTTAATTTTCCAGGATACAAATGCGTGATGGGTGTTATTTATTCACCAAAGGCGATACCCGTGTTCCAATCAGCTCAATAGCTTTCATCAGCTTTTCATGTGGCAACCCGGCATCCATCTGGAAGGTAAACCTGGAGATCCCGCCCAGGGCTTCACTATGGCGAAGGATTTTTGCGGCTACTTCTTCCGGGCTTCCGACGACCAGGGCGCCCAGGTCATCATTCTGGGCATCGAACCCGGCGCGGGTCACGGGAGCAAATCCCCGCTCTTTCCCGATTTTGGTAAACATCTCAGCATACCCCGGGTAATAATCAGCGATGGCTTCTTCTGAGGTGTTGGCCACATACCCCAGGGAGTGCAATCCGACTTTTAGTTGCTCCGGCGCGTACCCGGCCATCGCTCCGGCTTGCCGGTAAGCGTCTATGAGGGGACGGAAACGGTGCGTCTGCCCACCGATGATGGCTACCATAAGCGGGAGTCCCAGCATGCCCGCACGGACGAAGGATGCGGGGGTACCACCGACGCCTATCCAAACGGGCAAAGGATCTTGCAAGGGGCGGGGATAAACAGGCTGGTTGTGAAGGGCAGGACGAAATTTCCCCGACCAGGTGACGATTTCATTGTCGCGGATCGCCAGTAAGAGTTCCAGTTTTTCGGTAAACAGCGCATCATACTCCTGGAGATTCAGCCCAAACAACGGGAAAGATTCTGTAAAGGAACCCCGGCCCACCACCATTTCGGCCCTGCCCCGGGAAATCAGATCCAAAGTGGAGAATTGTTGAAACACCCTTACCGGGTCGGCTGCACTGAGCACGGTCACGGCACTGGTCAGCCGGATGCGTTTCGTCCGGGCAGCCGCAGCGGCCAGGATCATGGGGGAGGCGGAATCCAAAAATTCTTTTCGGTAATGTTCCCCCAGTCCGAAAACATCAAGCCCCACTTCATCTGCATAAGCTATCCTGTCGATCAGCTCTCCCAATGCGTTCATGTTATGTACCGCAACGGGTTCGCCCTTGTGCAAAGGTGCGGCGGCAAAACTATCGATACCTATTTCTATGGGCATTTTATCGTTTACTTTAACGGTGAGTTGCAAAGAAAACCTTTTAATTTCTAAACCCCAATTTACCTCCAAAACAAAAAGGTCTTTCCTATCAAAGGAGAAGCCTTTATTTACTGAGCAGTGAATTTTCAAAATAACTTAAAAAACAATAAATTAACTTACGTTTAAATAAAGAAGCCGAATGGATGCCATATTTCAATGAACAAAAAGAAAGAGTGCAAGCACTTAGAGCAGCGACTGACAAGATAATAAGGAGGTAATTCAAACGGTTTACGAATTATATGGATTGACAGTGGAGGGAATTGTTATAGTTGAAGGCGGGAGGTTAATTTTTTCATTTGACTTTTAGAGGAATTACTTTTATCTTTGCTTCATCAATACCCGCCTCGCCTCTGGCTTCGGTCATGCGCATTTTTGGCGGGTTTTCTGTTTTTATACCCTACGCCTTTTGAAAACATGGAAAAGAAACTATACACCAAATTACCAAAAACCTTTGAAGACCAGGTTAACCTATTAAAACAAAGAGGGCTTACTATTCCAAATGAGGAAAAAGCTAAAAAGGTATTAGCGAATATTAGTTACAATAGACTAAGTGCATATTGGTATCCGATTTTAAAAGACCCGAAAGAGGAAGAGCTATTTAAGGAAGGAGCCAATTTTGAAACTGCCTTTCATTTCTATCAGTTTGACAGCGAATTAAGAATCCTCACTTTTCATGCTATTGAACAAATTGAAATAGCTGTCAGAACACAGATCATTTATCATTTATCTCATAAATATAAATCAGGTTTCTGGTATGAAAAGCCAGAGGCCTTTTCAAGTTATCCGGCTTATATTTTAGTTTTGAATAAAGTGTCCTATGGGATTCAAGAAACCAAACAGGAGTTTATCAAAAAGTATAAGAAAAAATATATCCAATTTTTACCTCCCGCCTGGAAGAGTTTCGAAATAATTTCCTTTCGAACTTTATATTCTATCTATAAAAATTTAAAAGATACAAAAGACAAATTAGCAATCATTTTGGCGTCCATCATTCTGTATTTATTTCATGGATGGATACATTGGTTTATATTCGGAATATTTGTGCCCATCATAGTCGATTATGGAATATAAAACTTACTATTTCTCCAACTTGGATTAAGTCTCCTAGGAGTGCATGGGTAAACCGTTGGGAGAATGAAGAGAAAAATAAAATAACAAATGACAAAGAATTAAAAATTTATGCAGCGATGTGCCTTCTTACTTATTTATTAGATCATATAAACCCTTATCATAAATTTAAAAAAGACCTAAAGGGATTAATCAAAAAATATCCTGAAATAGATATTGCACATATGGGATTTCCTAAAAATTGGGAATTGGAGGAATTATGGCAAGAAGGGTGAATTTGGGTTTCATTTAGCATTTCAATCCAAAACATCCTCTATATTAGCCTCTTAAAGAAAAACCCCTTGCAAGTAATGACCTGCAAGGGGTTTGAAAAATTAAGTTGTGGAGCTAAGGGGAGTCGAACCCCTGACCTCTTGACTGCCAGTCAAGCACTCTAGCCAACTGAGCTATAGCCCCGGAGAAATTTAAAACTTTAGTTTTAAATTCTAGAGTCAAAATCCAGAAAACAAAGCTCAAAATTAATGTTTATTCGCTGTCTTTTGAATTTCGGAAAGCAAAAATACAACTTATTTTAAAATATAAAACAGGTTTTTGAAATAAATAGCGCTTTGGATAACTTTAGGGGCATATTTTATGAAACGGGATCCCCCATTTGTCAAGTGATCCAGGGGCGTTTACCGCTGCACATACACCATCACCTTTTCTTCGAAAAAGGGTTCCGGAAAAATTTTGTCGATCGGCCAGACCTCTGTGTAACTGCGTTTGGGTAGGGCTTTGATCTCTTTTTTTACATCCCCGCCTTTCAGGGTGATGAGGCCGTTGGGCAGTCCGTGTTTTTGCTCATCGTGGACCAGCCGAAGGCTCCAGAAGTAGAGCTTGTCAAGGGTGGTCACAGCACGACAAACGACGAAGTCGAACTTTTGTTTGAGTTCTTCCGCACGGGCATGAATGGCTGTCACATTTTCAAGCCCCAACGCTTTTACCACCTCATTGACCACCAGGATTTTCTTTTTGGTTCCGTCCACCAGGGTAAACCTGGCTTCGGGAAAAAGAATAGCCAGTGGAATGCCCGGCATCCCACCACCTGTGCCCAGGTCAAGCACCTCCGTTTTGGGTTTGAAATTTACCTTTTTGGCAATAGCCAGGGAATGCAGTACGTGGTGAGGGTAAAGGTTATCGATATCCTTCCTTGAAATGACATTGATGTTTTGATTCCATTCCCGGTAAAGATCTTCCAGCTGATCGAATTGTTCTTTTTGATGGTCAGTCAGGTCCGGGAAGTATTTTAAAATGATGTCGATATTAGCCACGAATGTTTTTTTAATGAGAGAATGTTTTTAATGCGAGAATATGAGGAGGTATCCAGGCGCTAAACCAAACATGTTGGTAGTTTTTTTTTGAACAGGTTCATTATAAAAAAACGTCCACCGTCCACTAAATCACTCCCTTTTCCCGAAATGCGTTCCAGATGACCTCGTCGGCCGGTTCGGCAACAATGGATTCTATCTCTCCCGATACAGGGTGAATGAATTCGAGTTGGCGGGCGTGGAGGTGGATGGAGCGGTCTTTGTTTCCCCTTCGGGCGCCGTATTTTACATCTCCTTTAACCGGACATCCAATAGCCGCCAACTGTGCCCTGATCTGATGGTGTCGACCACTTTCGAGGGAGATTTCCAGCAAATGATATCGTTCTATACTGCCGAGTAGTTTGTAGCGCATTGAGCTTTGTTTGCTTCCCGCCTGTTCCTTATCGTCGGCAAAGCTGATATTTTTTTTGCTGTTTTTGATGACAAAATGCTCGAGGGTGTCTTCCTCTTTGGGCGGTTTCTCCTGTACGACGGCCCAATACGTCTTTTTCAGTTGCCGGGTTTTAAACTGCTCGTTCAGAAAAACAAGCGCCCCGGAAGTTTTGGCGAACAGCACCACGCCACTTACCGGCCGGTCGATCCGATGCACAAGATGCAGCTTTGATTTGGTATAAATCTCGCCCAGTTCAAGCATGGATTTGTCTCCGGTGGTGTCTGCCTGAACGGGAATGCCTGCCGGTTTGTTAAAAGCGATCAGCTGGTTGTTTTTGTACAAAACCAGTTCGCCAATATTCAATTGTTCCGTCATGAGGAATGTCGTTTTTTAATTATATCTGCTGTGAAACCGGGGTTTGCAAAGCAGCAGCGTTCAATCAATCTCTTCGAAGTCGATGTAATCATCGTCATCAGCTTTTCCTGAATTGGAGTGGTTTTTACGGTTGAGATTACCATCGTTATTTTTATCCTCTCCCGGAGGAAGGGCTATATATCTTTTGTATACAAAATAGCCCAACAAAATAGCCAGTGCCCATTTTAAAAACATAACGCTTAATTTAATCGTGATTAATGGTCAGCCTCAAAATTACGCATTTCGGCTTCGAAAAACGGAAACTGACCTTTTTTTTACCTTAAACCTGCCATAAGGGAGTTAAAAACGATGTTTTTTATCCAAATGCCCTCTAGTGGTGTGGAAAAATACCTAAATTCGCGGACAGGAATAACAATAAATTGCCCATAAGTGAAACATGAATGTTCTTTTTTTGCCATTCCAGGCGTTAAAGTAAAGCGCTTTTATCCAAAAAGAGATTTTCAATCGTTAATGGACTTGAAAATAATTTTTTACTTTTGCAAATCTTTAGGTCTAATCGGACCAATGACTATAACAAGCAAACCTATTCAATGAATTCATCTAACAGAATCCATAAATTGACCGGATGGCTCGTATTTGCGATCGCCATGGTTGTATATTTTTTCTCGGCAGAACGCACAGGAAGTCTCTGGGATTGCGGAGAATTTATTCTCGGAGCCTATAAGCTCGAGGTGGTACACCCGCCGGGGGCGCCAATTTTCCTGCTGATCGGAAGATTATTTACCTGGGTAGCCACCCTGGTTTCAGACAATCCCGAGGACATTGCTTTTTCCATCAATTTAATGTCCGGTATCTGTACGGCCTTTGCCGCCATGTTTATTAGCCGGATCACTGAAATGTTCGGAAAACTCACCCTGGTAGGGAGAGAAGGGAAACTGGATAAAGCACAGACCATTGCTTCTGCTGCTGCAGGACTTGTCGCCGGCTTGTCTACTGCTTTTGCCACGTCCATCTGGTTTTCAGCCGTGGAAGGTGAGGTTTACGCCATGTCTACTTTTTTTACCACGCTGACCTTATGGTCAATGATGAAATGGTACACCCTGCCTGACGAACTGGAAACCGACCGCTGGCTGATCTTTACCGTCTTTGCCGCAGGCCTTTCCATTGGAGTTCACTTGCTGAGTTTGCTGACCTTCCCTGCACTGGCATTGCTTTATTATTTCAAAAAATATGAAGACCATACTTTAAAAGGGATTTTAGCGGCTATGGGATTAGGAGTCGTTGCTATTGTATTTATACAAAAAGTGATCATTGCAGGGATCCCGGCATTGTGGAAAAACTTAGAATTGTTGACCGTCAATGGTTTTGGAATGCCATTCAATTCAGGTTTATTGCCGGCCATTCTTATCATAGGAGGGATTACTGTGGGAGGGCTCTATATGGCGCATAAAAACAAAAGCCAGCTGTTACAATACGCCATGGTGAGTATTATTTTGTTGGTAACCTCTTATGCAACCGTAGGCGTTATTGTCGTCAGAGCCAATGCTGAAACTCCCGTCAATATGAACGACCCGTCAGATGCCATGCGTCTGTTGCCTTACCTCAACCGGGAACAATACGGCGATCGTTCCCTATTGAGAGGACCACAATTTACGGCCAGCCCTACAGGAACGGACATCCAGGATCGTTATGGAAGAGAAGGCGATCGTTATGCTTACACTGAATATAAAATATCACTGGAATACAATAACCGTGACAAGGTTTTTTTTCCACGTATGTGGGATAATTCACAGGGCCGTCCAGACCTCTACAAACAATGGATGGGCCTCGATCCGCAAAAACCACTGCCTTCCGGAAGGCCTAATTTTATTGACAATATTGGATTTTTCATTAATTATCAGTTAGGCTGGATGTACTGGCGTTATTTTATGTGGAACTTCTCCGGCCGTCAGAACGGCGCTCAGGGATATTATCCATGGGATAAATCAAGCGGACACTGGATCACCGGAATTAAGGCTCTGGATGCTATTCGTTTGGGCAATCAAAGCGAACTCACTGATGCCATGAAAAATGACCAGGGCCGAAATGTCTATTATGCTTTGCCATTTCTTTTTGGACTCCTTGGGTTTTTCTTTCATTTTGCACGAAGGAAAAATGACGCGATTGCAGTTATGATATTGTTTATCATCACAGGTATCGGCATCATAGTTTATTCCAACCAGCCTCCTAATGAACCCCGGGAAAGGGATTACGTACTGGCCGGTTCCATCTTTACCTATTGTATCTGGATCGGGCTGGGAGTATTGTCCATTTTTGAATTCCTGCGGAAGAAGATGAAGAACAATGGCGTAATGCCAGCACTGGTTGCAGGTTTACTGGTGCTTATCGCTCCTGTGTTGATGGGTACCCAGAATTTTGACGATCACAGCCGTAAAGACCATAAAGCGTCCAGAGATTATGCAACCAACTTTCTGAACTCCTGCGAGAAAGATGCGATCATTTTTACTTACGGGGATAATGATACCTACCCGCTCTGGTACGCCCAGGAAGTGGAAGGTATCCGTACCGATGTGCGGGTAGTCAACCTGAGCCTTATTGCTGTGGACTGGTACATTGACCTGTTGAGGAGAAAAGTGAATGATTCTCCACCGATAAAAATGACCATCCCTAGAGAGGCCCTGGCCGGGAAAAAACGGAACCAGGTCTTTTATTACAATCCGGACCAGGCAGAGGACAGGCCGCTTCCTGCCAAGTCGGTATTGGAATTTATCGGGCAGGACCACCCGCTGCCACTGCAAGGGGGGCGGACCATCGATAGTTATTATCCGAGCAAAAAATGGTATATCCCGGTTGATGCAGAGGCCGCGATCAAAAGCGGTGCCATTGAGCGTGGGGATACCAATGTCATGCGTAACATACCCATCCAGCTTTCGGGTAACCAGCTGATCAAAGACGAGATTGCCATTTTGGATATCATCGCTTCGAATCTTTGGGAGCGTCCGGTTTATTTTGCAGTGACCTGTCAGCGTAATAAATTGTTCGGACTCGAAGATTATATGCAGTTGGAAGGCCTCGGTTTGCGTATCATACCTTTGAGAAACCAAAGCGATCTTCAAAATTATGGTATCGTGGGAAGCGGGCGAGTGAATACCGAGAAGCTTTACGATAATGTAATGAACAAGTTCCGATGGGGTAATTTTGACAAGGAAAGACTTTTTGTCGACCGCAGTTACCAGCCCAGCGTTCAGACCATGCAATTGGCAATCAGACGTGCCGCATATCAAATGCTGAGAGAAAACCAGAAAGACAAAGCGGTGAGCCTCACGGATAAATTCTTTGAAGCTTTCCCGGATATGAATTTTGCTTACGACTACCGGACCTGGCCGATGATAGGCGTTTACCTTCAAGCCGACGCTTATGAGAAAGCCAAACCGAAAATTGAAATACTGGCCCGGAATACTGCAGATAACCTCGAGTATTATTTATCCCTGGATGATAGTATTATTGAGTCGAGTTACCGGGCAGAAACCGTACTTTCCTACAATACCATGGAAAGCATTCTGAAGGAAGTTGAGCGTCAGAAAGATGATGAATTCCTTAAGCATTTGCAGGAAATGTTTGCTCCTTATATGGTAGAGGAAGGTGCCAAGGATTAGCAGATAACTGACTAACTCGGTAAGAACTACTCGTTTACTTAAAAAATATTTTTAATTTTAACGCCGATCATCGAAAACTGATGATCGGCGTTTTTTTATATAATGGCCATTTGACCTTTAATCAACAACAAATACGATGAAAAAATTAATGCTCTTTTTAACGTTTACCTTTTCTGTTTTTGGGGTTTATGCACAGCAAGCTGCTGCCGCCAAAGACCAGGCGATTGAGGAAAGAACAGGAAAAGTATCTCAACTCGGAAGACTGGCATCAACCATCACCGTTGATGAACTGACCAGACACCTGACCATCCTCTCCTCTGATGAATTCGAAGGCAGGGAAACCGGTACGGCGGGAGAGGAAAAAGCTAGAAATTATATTGCCGGTATTTTTGAATCCTACGGGTTGCCGCCGGTAGGTGATAACGGTACCTATTTTCAACAATTTTCCTATATCTCTGAAAATTGGGATGATATTTCCCTGAAAATCAACGGAGAACTTATCAACCATTTAGGCGATTTCTTTTCCATTCCTGCCAAAAACAGTGATCTCGAACTCAATACCAACGAGGTAGTCTTCCTGGGGTATGGTATCGACGATGCAAATTATAGTGATTACAAAGGGCAAAAAGTCAATGGAAAGGTGCTGCTTGTTTTTGACGGGGAACCGGACAAAAATGGCATCTATCTGCTATCGGGTTCAAACGAGCCTTCTGAATGGACCACTAATCTTGATAAAAAGCTAAAAGCAGCCAAAGCAAACGGGGCCAAAGCTATTTTTATCATCGCCAATGAATATGAAGCTCAAAAAGCTGACGTTCGCCAGCAAATCGTGGGACGCAGAAAAAAAATGGGCAGAAGTGAAAATGCAGAGGTGAATTATTCCAACAGTTGTGTGATCAATTCGGAACTGGCCAAAAAGATCGCGGGCAGTAGTTTCTCTAAAATAAATAAACTGAAGCAGAAGATCAATAAGAAAGGAAACCCCAGGTCATTGGATATTACAGCAGCGGTTGAATTGGTTCAAAAGAAAAAAGTCAATGAACTCCTGGGAAATAATGTCATCGGGTTTATAGAAGGAACTGATGAAAAACTGAAAAATGAATACGTATTCCTGACGGCTCATTATGACCATATCGGGCAAAAAGGGGAGGATATTTATAACGGAGCAGATGACAATGGCTCAGGAACTTCTTCCCTGCTGGAAATCGCACAGGCCTTTGATGAGGCTAGAGATAACGGCTGGGGGCCACGTAGAAGCGTTGTTGTTATGCTCGTCTCCGGAGAAGAAAAGGGATTATTGGGGTCCAAATATTATGTCGAACACCCGGTATTTCCACTTGAAAACACCATTGTGGATATGAATGTAGATATGGTGGGGCGTGTGGATGAAAAACACCAGGACAATCCCGATTATATTTATGTTATCGGTGCCGACAGGCTGAGTACGGAACTTCACGAAATCAATGAGCAGGCCAACCAGAGGTTTACGCAGTTGGAGCTGGATTATACCTATAATGAAGAAAGCGATCCCAATCGGTACTATTATCGCTCAGATCATTACAATTTTGCAGAAAAGGGCATTCCTGCCATTTTTTATTTCAATGGAACACATGCCGATTATCACCGGGCAACGGATACCATAGAAAAGATAAATTTTGATAAAATGAGCAAAATCGCCCGATTGATTTTCTATACGGCCTGGGACCTGGCCAATAGAGATGAACGCATCAAAGTGGATAAAAAATAATAAAGACAAGAAAAACTTAAAGTGAGTGAGATAGAGGCCAGCTCGATCCCCCCAGAAGAACTGACCTCACTCACTACTTATCAGGCGGGAGCCTGATTTCTTTTTGGGTAAATGTGTTATCGTTTATTGCATTCTTAAAAAATGCAAATAGTTTTTTTATTGGTGCTGAAAGTGTACTGAGTTATTGACATTCGAGGATTCAAAAGAATCGAAAACCAGCTGTTAAAGAAATTAATTTGCTATAGTATAAACGCCTAATGTTAAATAGAAGGAATTTTATTCAAACAATATCTTTAATTAAGCTGCAAGATATATTTTTTTGGTTAAAAAAACAAACCTCTTTCTTCTTTACTTCAATCCGGATGCTTTTTTTAACTCGTTTTTTTTCGCGTGCCGGTGGAAGCGGTACAAATCGTCAGCCTATTGTCTTAAGAAAGGTAAATGTATTGACATTTTGGCAGGGATTGATCCATGGCATAACCTTTGAAGGTACTTAGGCTAAAAACATAAAATTATGCAGAAAGGTAATATTTCGATTCAGGCCGAAAATATTTTCCCGATCATCAAGAAGTTTTTATACTCCGAACATGACATTTTTCTCCGGGAGTTGATTTCCAACGCTATTGATGCGACCAATAAACTAAAAACACTGGCCTCCAAAGGTGAGTTCAAAGGAAAACTTGGAGACACTACTATTGAAGTCAGCGTTGACAAAAAGAAAAAGACCATTACTTTTAAAGATAAAGGTATTGGGATGACGGCAGAAGAGGTGGAAAAGTACCTCAACCAGATGGCCTTTTCAAGTGCCCAGGAATTTCTCGAAAAATATAAGGATGATGCCAATATCATAGGGCATTTTGGTCTTGGATTTTACTCCGCCTTTATGGTGGCCGATAAGGTGGAGGTGTTCACCAAATCTCATAAAAAAGGATCCAAGGCGGTTCATTGGGTTTGTGAAGGAGAACCCGAATACCAGATCGGCGAAGCCGATAAAAAAGACCGCGGAACGGAAATCATTTTACACATAAGTAAGGACAGTAAAGAGTTCCTGGAAGACAACCGCATTGACGAACTTTTGCATAAATATTGTAAGTTCCTTCCGGTACCCATTAAATTTGGCACTAAAACTGAAACGACTTACGAAGGCGAGGGCGACGATGCTAAAGAAATCAAAACCGAAGTTGACAACATCATCAACAATACGGACCCTGCATGGAATAAAAAACCGGCAGATCTTTCCGATGAAGATTACAGGAATTTTTACAATGAGCTGTATCCTTACAGCCAGCCTCCTATGTTCTGGATACACCTCAACGTGGATCATCCCTTCAAGCTGACGGGCATCCTGTATTTTCCGAAGCTGAACAACTCTTTTGAGGTTCAAAAAAACAAGATCCAGTTATATTCCAACCAGGTGTTTGTTACGGATGAAGTTAAGGAGATTGTTCCTGAATTCCTGACCTTGCTCCACGGAGTGATTGACTCGCCCGATATTCCTTTGAATGTTTCGAGGAGTTACCTCCAGGGCGACCCAGAAGTCAGGAAGATCAGCAGTTACATCACCCGAAAAGTGGCTGAAAAACTGAAGAGTCTTTTCAAAAAAGATCGTGAGTCATTTGAAGCAAAATGGGCTGACCTCAACGTGTTTGTAAAGTACGGAATGATTTCCGAAGAAAAATTCTACGATAAAGGAATTGATTTTGCTTTGCTGACCAATACAGAGAAGAAATATTTCACGATCGAAGAATATAAAGAACAGGTCAAAGCCACTCAAACGGATAAGCATGATAAGATCATTATGCTTTATACCAATAATGTGAGCGAACACCATAGCCTGATCAGCGCCTGCCAGGATAAAGGATATGATGTATTGTTGTTTGACAACATCATCGACAATCACTTTATGCAGCAGCTCGAATACAAACTGGGAGATGTGACCTTTGTTCGGGTGGATTCTGATACGGTGGACAACCTGATCCAGAAAGACGAAAACAGAGAATCCGTGCTGAGTGAAGACGAACAAACGGCTGTTAAAACGGTTTTCGAAAGTTTTGTTACGCCAGCCGACGGAACCATTATGCTCAAAGCTATGGGACCCGAAGACCAGCCGGTACAGATCACCCAGCCTGAGTTTATGCGTCGTATGAAGGAGATGCAGCAACTTCAGGGCATGGGCCTCGATGGCTTCCCCGGTACATTCAATGTTGTAGTGAATACCAACCATCCGCTTATCTCCGGTAAACTGATCGGAGAAAAAGACGAAAGCAAACAAAAAGACATTGCAGAATACCTGTACAACCTGGCGTTGTTGAATCAGAATATGCTGAAAGGGCCCAAATTGACAGCTTTCATTAAGCGTAGTATGTCTTTTATGGGGGAATAATGTAGCGATGCCTGTTGATAAAAAGGCACAGGAGCCCGGTGATTGATTTCGCCGGGCTTTTTTTATTGATAAAGGGACTTTTCTTGGGCTAAAAAGTATTATCGGCCGGAGCGTATCGGAGGGCGGCGAGGGACGAGCACAGCAAGGGATGGCAGCGGAAGTATGGAGCGAACAGCCCGGTTCTACCTGGCAACACCAGTTAGACAGGGCCGAACGTAGTGCAGGCATGATGCATGACAAAAGGAAATCTTGGTGGAGAAGGTTTTAGGTGTTTCAGGTGGTTTTGTTTTGGAAATAAGGGACTGTTCAAAGTTCCAGGTTCAAAGCCTGCCTGAAAACATCAGCTACTGTATATGCACAACTTACTTTTTACGGAGGTTAAATTAAATTCAACCCATTTCAGGGTTGTTATTCTTTTTGTTTGACGCAGCATTTCATACTGCGTTATTAAAATTAATGCCCGTTGGGCATTTTATGTAAAAGTTTACCCATTAGTGTATGCCAATACCGTTATTTTCTCAAGCCTATTCCCGACAGGGAATCAACCTGCCTGCCGGCAGGCAGGTGTTAATGGCAATGGATGTAATCCATTGATAAAAAGTACATATATGGCAACCCTGCCTGGCAAAGCCGACGGCAGACAGGCCTGAAATGGGTTGAATACGATCTTCATTCCTCCAAGCATCTATGTATATATGGTAGAAAACATCAGGAGGCAGGTTCTAATGGAGCAATGTTGAACGCAGTGATCATCCCGTACCGATAAGTCGTGGCGACATCCTCGATAAAATTATCGGAATTATTGTTGATTATCAAGGATTTATAATCTCCATGACACAGTTAATTGAACACTCCGGATAGGCCCTCCACCGTCCACTATTCCTTATTGGCCAATTGACCGCAGGCGGCGTCGATGTCTTTGCCGCGGCTTCTTCTTACGGTGATCATAACGCCATGGTCGCGCAGGTATTTTGCAAATTCATTGATCTGGTCTTCCCCCGCTTTGACAAAGTCGAGTCCTTCCACTTTATTGTATTCGATGATATTGACGCGGACCGGAAAGTGTTTGCACAGTTTTAGCAGATTTTTGGCGTCCTGGAAGGTCACATTAAAATCGTTAAAGGCGATGTATTCGTAGCTGATTTTGTTTTTTGTATTTTCATGGAAATAAGTCAGGGCTTCCATGAGTACTTTGAGATTGTTGTGTTCATTGATGGGCATGATCTTGTCCCGCTTGGTATCGTCTGCTGCGTGGAGGGAGAGGGCGAGATTGACCCGCAGGTCGTCATCGGCCATTTTCAGGATCATTTTGGCAATACCGGCGGTGCTGACCGTGATGCGTTTGGGAGACATGCCGAGTCCGGAGGGAGAGGTGATCATTTCAATACTCTTTTTCACTTCCCGATAAGTGAGTAGCGGCTCTCCCATCCCCATATAAACGATATTGGTCAATGGATGTCCAAAGGCTTCGAGGCATTGTTCGTTGACCAGGACCACCTGGTCGTAAATTTCTGCAGCCGTCAGGTTTCGTTGGCGTTCCATCAGTCCGGTGGCGCAAAAGGTACAGCTCAGGCTGCATCCTACCTGGCAGGAGACGCATACTGTATAACGGTTATCATCGGGAACGGGAATCAAAACGGATTCAATCAGGTGTCCGTCGTATAACCTGAAACGGGATTTAATGGTACCGTCATTGCTTTGCTGTACTTTGTCAGAAACAATGGGTAAGATCTCAAAGTGCTCTTCCAATTCCTGCCGTAGTTCTTTGGAAAGATTGGTCATGACCTCAAAAGAAAAAGCACTTTTTTTCCATAACCATTCAAATACCTGTTTGGCACGAAAACGGGCCTGGCCTTTTTCGGTAAACCATGCTTCCAACTCAGGAAGATCAAATTGGCGAATATCTATTTTTGTATGGATTACTGACATTTTGCAAAGGTAATGGACTTTTTTGATACGGAGATGGTTTGTAGGGGTTTCAGAATGTTCCAAGTCCAAATTGTTCAAGGTGAGCGCAGCGAAATCGTACCGCAGGTAGGGGTTGTTCCAGGCTTCAGGAGTTTCAAAGGGTTTGAAAAAACCAGCAACCAGCAACAAGTAACGAGCAACAAGTAACGAGCAACAAGTAACGAGCAACAAGTAACGAGCAACAAGTAACGAGCAACCAGTAGCGAGCAACCAGCAACAAGTAACCAGCAACAAGTAACCAGCAACAAGATTCCAAAAATGTTATCTTTGCGCCCATGACAGATCAGGACAGATACCGACAATTACTGGATGCTACTGAGCTCGAAAGGGCACAGGAGGAAGCATATTTTCGCAGTCTTGGTGCGAATAAATCCCTTAAGGAAAAATCCGATTCAGGTATTTTGTGGTATCCGGTACAGATTATCCAAAAGCACTACACCGTGGGAGAGTATGTAGAAGTGGTGGTGCAACGCACCAAACAAGAGTCGGGCAGGCATCAATTCAGGGTGGGTGCGGGTTGTGTGGTTTTTAGTCATGGGGCCGAAAACCAGGAATTTAGCGGCACCGTCTCTTTTTTGCAGCGCGACAAGATGGGCGTGATCCTGCGGCATGATTTTATTCAAAAAGAACAACTTTTCCAGGAAGGGAATGTCGGGGTAGAACTGGTTTATGACGAAAGGCCCTATAAAGTGATGAAGGCAGCTTTGAAGGAGGTAATAAACAGCCGGGACCCGGTGGTGGTGGCCTTCAGGGAAGGAATTCGCCGGCAGGAACCGATGGATCTTGTGGTATCGGAGGATGAAATGGCCCCCTTGCCCGAAAATTCCCATCTTAACGCCACCCAGGTTGAAGCCGTAAAAGGGTCGCTGGCCGCGGCTCAGATGGGGATCATTCATGGCCCGCCGGGTACGGGAAAAACGACTACCCTGGTGGCGCTGGTCCATGCGCTGAGCAAAGTGGAAAAGCGTATTTTCGTTTGTGCACCTTCGAATAATGCGGTAGATCTACTGGCACGACAGCTTGACGATTTGGGCATCTCCGTCCTGCGGATAGGAAATGTAACCCGAATCGGTGATTCCATTGCGCATCTGACCATAGAGGAAAAAGCACGTAACCATCCCGATTGGAAGCATATCAAAAAAGTGAAGGTGATGGCTGAAGAGGCCAAAAAGCAGGCCTCTGCCTTTAAGCGGAATTTTGGCGCCCAACAGCGACAGGAGAGGCATGATATGTATAAAGAAGCCCGAGAATTAAGAAAATGGGCCCGGGAGTTGGGAGACCGGCTGACGGCAGAAATCATCAACAGCAGTAAAGTCATTGCTACCACTCTGGTGGGGATCAGTGCGCCAGCCCTGGAGGGCATTCGCTGCAATACTTTGGTCATTGATGAGGCTTCCCAAACGCTTGAAGCGGAATGCTGGAATGCCATGCTCCGCGCCCGCAGAGTCATTCTCGCCGGTGATCATTTTCAATTACCTCCTACCATTAAAAGCATGGAGGCTAAAAAAATGGGACTGGATCACACGCTTTTGGAACGTATGTCCGGAGGAATAATACACAGTTACCTGTTGCGGGAACAATACAGGATGAATGATGAAATCCTGGCTTTTTCCAACACGCAGTTTTATGAAGGAAAACTCTATTCCAATATCAAAGTGGCCGGTCACAGGATTAAGTCAGGAGATTCCCCGGTGACTTTAATTGATACCAGCGGTTGTTCGTTTGATGAGGTGTTCAACCCCGGACCAAGGAGCCTTTCCAATCCCGGGGAATATTTTATCCTGAAGGAACACATGCATGTTCACTATGAGGATAAGACTACCGGAAAATACCCCGACCTGGCAGGAATAAGCATCGGCATCATCAGTCCTTATGCGGAGCAGGTGCGTTATATTCAGCAAGAAATCCGCCAGGATACAAGTTTTGCCGGACTGGATATTGAAGTGGATACCATTGACGGTTTTCAGGGACAGGAAAAGGATCTTATTTACATTTGCCTGGTGCGCTCGAATGACAAAGGGGAAATAGGTTTCCTTAAAGACAGTCGCCGCCTCAATGTTGCTTTGACGCGAGCCCGTAAAAAGCTCGTCATCATCGGCGATATGACTACCCTTTCTTCTTTTGAGCTCTTCAATCAACTCTCTGATCATGTTGAAAAACATGGATTGTACCAGTCGGCCTGGGAGTATATGTCGTGAGGGGAAATGGTTCAAGGGGGGCAAGTTGTTCTAATTGTTCAAGTGGAGCGTAGCGACATCGTACCGCAGGTCGGGGTGGTTTCAAGGTTGAGGTTCATTTCTACATTTGGGTCCTGTTTACGGCTCGAAAGGTTTGGGATGTGGCCTGGCTCTAACTACGGCATTTTGAGTTTTTCTTGCTCAGAATTAAATTCATAAATTTTCTCCATCGCATATAAAAACACCGTGGCACACCATTTATTTTTGATCTGGCATCTTTAATATATCGTAAATGGTTTAAAGAAAATATTATGTCCAGACTACCTGCCTTCCGATTTTTAATCGTTTTGATCTTTATATTTTTTACGCTCATCAATCTGTCTGCCCAGGAAACAGCGCAGGCAGACGATACCAGGGAACAATACCTTATCGCCAATGATCTTATCGCCTCTTTCCAGTTTGAAGAAGCCCAAAAAATCCTGAGCGAATGTTATGTCCGGGATCCCCGCAATGTCGATTATCTTTCCAAAATAGCTTATTGCAACTTCCAGATGGGGCGTTATCCGGATGCCAAGATGTTTTACAGGCAGGTACTGGTAGTGGATTCGGTCAATACCAATGCCTTGAGTTCACTGGGAACCATTTTTGAAAGGGAACTGAATTACAGGGAGGCAGAAACATGCTACCTGAAATTGCTGAAAATCGACACTACGAACAGTTATTATTACAAGTTAAACGGGTACACCGCCATGAGGTTGGGAAAAACATTGGAAGGCGTGGCTTTTTTCCTCAAAGGTCATGAGGTCAATGAATCGGATATTGAGATCATTGACCAGCTTTGTCAAATTTACCTGTCCTTCGATCAGTTGGATTATGTGGACCAGATGTTGGACAAAGGGCTCGCCCTGGATCCACAGAATATCAAATTATTACAAAATAAATCCCGGCTTCATCAAAAACGACAGGAGCACAGCCTGGTCGTGGAGAGCATTGAAAAAACCATGGCACAGGGAGATACCAGTGATTATTACCAGATGATGCTTGGGGTGGCCTACCTGCAGATGGACAGCATTGATTTGGCCATCCTGAATTTAGAAAATATTGTTGACCGGGGCAAAGATTCTGAATACACCCATCATTACCTGGGACTTGCCTATCGGTTCAAAGAAGACCTTCCCAAAAGTATTGAACATTTGGAGAAAGCTATTGAAAAGGGGATTTCTCCTAAAATGCCTGACTTCCATGCAGATCTCGCTTCTGTTTATGAAAAAGAGAACGATATTGCTAAGGCTTTAGCTCATTACAAAGCGGCGGTGGATTACGGAGACAACCCGGAACATCTTTTCCATCTTGCCCGATTGAGTGATATTTATTACAAGGACAAATCCATTGCATTGAAACACTACAGGAGTTATCTTGCAACGGGTGATGAAAAATACAGGAAATATGTTGAGGGAAGGATCGATCAGTTAAAAGAGATCATCCATTTTCAGGGAAAATGATATATTTCTCTACGGTTTCTTCATCATATTCGAACAGGTCAACCAATCTGAAGCCCAGTTTTTTCAGAACGCTGGAGGAAGCCGTATTTTCAGGAACTACCAATCCGATGATCTCCTTAAGCCCAAGGGTTTCGAAACCGAACCGGATAAAAGGTCGGGCGGCTTCGGTGGCAATGCCCTGGCCCCAATACCTTTGGGCAAATCTGTACCCAATGTCGACGGTGTCCAGATCCGGGAGGTACTTCAACCCGCAAAAGCCTATATAACAATTTTCAGGTTTGTAAATAACGGACATTCTTCCGTAACCGTATTTTTTATAGTCTGCCAGCGTGGTATTTTTTAGGATGGCATAAATTTCTTCCCGGGTTTTGACACCTCCATCACAGGTGTACCGGCTCACCTCCGGATCCTGGTTAACCTGATAGGCGGCTTCGGCATCTTCAAGGGTCGTGGGTCTGATGATCAGGCGCTCCGTTTCTATGATCATAAGCGGTGCTTTTTGTGTAAAATTTTCTTTAATAACTCATGTAACCGGAAATGAGTTCCTGTTTTAGCAAAAAATGTATTGCCCTATTGGGAATTTCGATCTTTTTGTCAATAGCTACGGGCTTCTTCTTTCAAGATTTCTTTAACAATTAAACTCATTTTGGGTTCCACTGATTTAGCCATGGCGATGACTTCTTCAACGCTGACTTCTTTGATTACTTCAGGAGGATAAGATTGATTGGAAATTACCGAAATGACAAAAACAGGCAGCGACATGTGGTGGGCCACAATCACTTCCGGGATGGTGGACATGCCCACCATATCTGCCCCGACGCGATGAATATATACGTATTCAGAAGGAGTTTCCAGGTTTGGACCCTGGAGGCAAAGGTAAACGCCTTCATGAGCGCGAATGTTATGGGCTGATGCGATTTTAAGCGCGCGGCCATTCAGTTTTCGGTCGTAAATATTGAGCATGTCCGGAAAGCGGGGACCAAGTCGTTCATCGTTAGCACCACGGAGGGGGTTTTCGGATTGCAGGTAAATGTGATCCCGGACAAAAACAATATCTCCGGCTTTAAAATCGGGATTCGTTCCTCCTGAAACATTTGAAATGACAAGTCTTTTAATGCCCAGGAACTTCAAAACCCTTACCGGGAAAGTGACTTCCTCCATGCTGTACCCCTCATAATAGTGAAAGCGGCCGGCCATGGCGACAACCGGAATCCTGTCCAGCAGCCCGAAGATCAATTTTCCGGCATGGCTCTGAACGGTAGATACCGGGAAATGAGGAATGTCCCCATAATCAATAGAGGCGATGATTTCAATTTCGTCCACCAGTCCCCCGAGGCCGGTGCCGAGTATGATGCCGAACTCAGGTTGAAAAGGGGTTCGCGCCCTGATGAATTCGAGGGATTCCTGGATGTTGTCGTATAACATGTTACTGGTTTCTCTTTGGCCATACTGGTTTCCGGTTGCCAAAACGAGTAGCAAGCAACCCGTAACCAGGATTAATCTACAATTATGGTGGTACGATCGAGCTCCTGTTGTTTAATGTTTTCAGGCAGTTCGCGGAATTCGTATTCCTGGTTACGCAACTGTGCAGTGAATCCGGCTTCGCGAATGGCTTCCTGGATGCCGTTGGCCGTAAACCGGTGATTGGCACCTGCCGCTGAAACCACGTTTTCTTCGATCATAATACTTCCGAAATCATTCGCGCCGCTGTGCAGGCAAATTTGCCCTACTTGTTTTCCAACGGTAAGCCATGATGCCTGGTGGTTGACCACATTGGGCAACATGATTCTTCCCATCGCGAGCATACGAATGTATTCGTTGCCCGTAACATCATTACGAGCCCGTTTGATCTTCTTTAAAATGGTATCCATATCCTGGAAGGGCCACCCGATGTAGGCCAGAAAACCTTTTGAGGTTGCTGGTTTTTCGGCCTGCACTTCACGCAGTGCAACCAGGTGTTCCATGCGTTCAAGGTTGGTTTCGATATGCCCAAACATCATGGTAGCCGAGGTGGTGATGTGTAACTGATGTGCTGCTCTCATCACGTCGAGCCATTCCTGGGCGCCGCATTTTCCTTTGGAGATGAGCCTTCGGACACGGTCGCTGAGGATTTCAGCTCCGGCGCCGGGAAGGCTGTCCAGTCCTGACTCTTTCAGCGCTTTCAGTACTTCGGTATGAGTGGATTGTTCGAGCTTGGTAATGTGCGCCACTTCCGGTGGGCCGAGAGCGTGTAATTTGAGATCAGGATACAGGGATTTCAGTTCACGGAACAAACCGGTATAATAATCCAGTCCGAGATCCGGATGGTGCCCGCCCTGAAGCAACAGCTGTTGTCCTCCAAAAGCAAAGGTTTCCTCTATCTTTTGTTTGTATTCTTCGATGGAGGTAATGTAAGCTTCCTCATGGCCAGGCCTGCGATAGAAATTGCAAAATTTGCAATTGGCAATGCAGACATTGGTTGTATTGGAATTACGGTCAATGATCCATGTGACGATATTGTCAGGAACATGGTACTTGCGCAATTCATTTCCTACATAGGCCAATTCAGCTGTTTCGGCATTTTCGAAAAGGAAAACGCCCTCTTCTGCCGTGAGGAATTCCAGGTTGAGTGCTCTTTGTAATAAATCGTCTGTTCTCATATAACAAAGGTAAGTATTTAGGATGGTTCGTGGATAACTCCGGGCAAATTCCTTAACCTGAATTTATCCACAGATCAGATGCTCGAATAATGAAACAGTCTGCATTCGCACAAGTTCGATGGGAATGCTTGAATTTTCAATCGCTCCGTCGCCCATCAGCACGGGAGTAAATGGCATCGATCGCTCCGTCGCCCATCAGCACGGGAGCAATTGGGATCATTCGCTCCGTCTTCCATCAGCTCTGGAATAAATGGCATCGATCGCTCCGTCTTCCATCAGCTCTGGAATAAATGGCATCGATCGCTCCGTCTTCCATCAGCTCTGGAATAAATGGCATCGATCGCTCCGTCTTCCATCAGCACGGGAGTAAATGGCATCGATCGCTCCGTCGCCCATCAGTTCGGGAGCAATTGACATCAATCGCTCCGTCTTCCATCAGCTCTGGAATAAATGGCATCGATCGCTCCGTCTTCCATCAGCTCTGGAATAAATGGCATCGATCGCTCCGTCTTCCATCAGCTCTGGAATAAATGGCATCGATCGCTCCGTCTTCCATCAGCTCTGGAATAAATGGGATCAATCGCTCCGTCTTCCATCAGCTCTGGAATAAATGGCATCGATCGCTCCGTCTTCCATCAGCTCTGGAATAAATGGTATCGATCGCTCCGTCGCCCATCAGTACGGGAGCAATTGGCATCAATCGCTCCGTCCTTCAGGGCGGAGCGATTGATCAGTTTTAGAAAGGGCTTTAGCCCTATTGTTAAAAAAAGCCATAAAAAAATGTCACATCTGGAAGACTCGTGGCTTTTATAAATAAGGGAAGAGCCCTTTAGTAAATAAAATTCAGAACTAATTTTTTATTAATAAAACCCACTAATATTATGCCTTATATCAGAATTTGGATACATGCCGTTTGGGCAACAAAGAAAAGATTCCCTTATTTAACGAAGGACGTGAGGTATCAGATTTTTCAACACATTAGAGAAAATGCAAAAAATAAAAATATCCACCTTGATCATATTAATGGCCATCTGGAACATGTGCATTGTCTTATTTCAATGGACGCAACTCATAATATTGCATCCATAATTCAGCTTCTAAAAGGAGAGTCCTCATTTTGGATCAATAAAAATAAATTGACTGAAAAATACTTTGGTTGGCAGGATGAATATTTTGCAGGCTCCGTTAGTCATTCTCAAATTAATGCTGTTCGCAGGTATATTCAAAACCAGGAAAAACATCATGCAAATAAGACTTTTGAAGATGAATACCAGAAATTTATTAAAAAATATGGTTTTGAAATTTTTATTTAAACTCAGAAAGAATGGGCTAAAGCCCTTTGCCGGGATGTTGAATTTTGCCACGGCCTGAAGACCGTGGCAAATGATTTGTAGGTCCATAAATTGGGAGGAGTAGTGAGCAATATCCATTGCTCCGTCCATCAGTTCGGAGGAGTAGGGAGTAATATCGATCACTCCGTCCTTCAGTTCGGAGGAGTAGGGAGTAATATCGATCGCTCCGTCCATCAGCTTGAGAGTAATTGGCATCCATCGCTCCGTCCATCAGTTCGGAGGAGTAGTGAGTAATATCGATCGCTCCGTCCATCAGCTTGAGAGTAATTGGCATCCATCGCTCCGTCCATCAGTTCGGAGGAATAGGGAGTAATATCCATTGCTCCGTCCATCAGTTCGGAGGAGTAGGGAGTAATATCAATTGCTCCGTCCTTCAGGGCGGAGCCTTCAATTTTCTAAAATATGGATGGCTTTCAAAGCAGTGGTTCTTTTGCTGATATCGACAGAGCCATTCTCCAGGCGCAATACTCCTCTCGGGCAAACAGCTGAGCATACCCCACACCCCACACACGATGCCCGCACAATATTTTGCCCCTTCTGTGCATAGGCTCGAACATCAATGCCCATTTCACAATAAGTGGAACAATTGCCGCAGGAGATACACTGCCCTCCGTTGGTGGTGATTCTGAAACGGGAGAAAAAACGTTGCTGTAATCCTAGAATGGCCGCCATCGGGCAGCCGAACCGGCACCAAACCCGACTCCCGAGAATTGGATAAAACCCCACCCCGATTACTCCTGAAAATATTGCTCCGATGAAAAATCCATAAGGTTTTTGGAAATAGGAGTAAATGTTAAGCCCGAAAACGCTGCCTTTTTGGTAAAAATAGCCATACAGTGTAACAGTGGTCATGATAATAACCAATGCCAAAACACTGTGGATCATCCAACGTTCGATCTTCCAGGCGCTGATGGACTTGTTGGATAATTGGCGAAAAGGATCTCCTGCCGTTTCGGCAAGGCCGCCACAGCCGCAAACCCATGAACAATACCACCTTTTTCCATAAAAATAAGTCAGGATAGGGGAGATGACCAAAAACATCGCAATCCCGAAAATGAGAAAAAACATCCCCAGGTTTCCGCCGTCAAGACTGTTTTTAAGGTGCCAGGAGTAGAAGAAATCGTAGTTCAGGGGCCACATATTTTTCAGGTCTTTATCAAAATACTCCAGGGAAGGGTTGAGGCCTTCGAGAATTTCAGGGATCAAAAAAGCCAGCCCGAGCTGAAAAAACATCACGGATATCGTCCTGACGACCTGGTACCTGTTGTGCCGGTATTTCAAAATGAATTTGTATCCAAAGGCCAGGATGGCAACGGTATACAGGGTTCCGTAAACGAACCACTGGCTGGCCGGTTTCCCTTTTAACAAAATGCTTAGGGGATCAAAAAGAGCGATAATGCCGGTATTGGAAGCACCACTGCTACCTTGCCCCAGCATTTCAGGGAACCAGTACAGCAAAATATAAAATCCGGTCAGTAAAATTCCAATGCTCCAGCCGATTAGCCCGCCTCCGGAAAGGGACTTCCTCCATACCCCGCTGTTTCTAATCCCTTCGGGATGGTTGAGATATAATGCCCGGGCATAAACAATGATCCCGCCTGCCATCAGCAGGATGGAAAGGCTTAGGAAGATCGGTTTGGATGGAAAATTGACACCGGCAAAGGCCATGAAGAGGATCAAAATCCCAATCATAGCGGTAGTCATTCCTGCTTTTTCACCCATGCTCACGCCATGAGGATTAGGGTTGGCTATAGAAAGGCTGTTATTTACTTGATTGTTAGACATATTACAAGGTGAAATTTTAAATGGAGGTTAGAAACCTAAAAACTGGAGGACTGCATTGGTATTCCTCTTTTGTTTTAATTCCAGGTTTTTCCCGGTTTGTTGCCGGTAAATGTTGATTAATTCCGGTTCGTATTCATCGAAAAATTCAGGATCAAAATTGGCAAGGCTCAGGTTTGTGAGTACTTCCTCTAAAGGCGTTTTTTCTTTGATCCATTTTTCGCAAACTTCATGTCGGTAACGGATACCCATTAAATTGAATCCGATGACAGAGTCTTTATTTTTTTCGTAAACGAGCCGAATGCTTTTTTTTCCCAAAGGGTGCTGCCAGAATATTGCCTGATGGTTATCCTTTGTTTCGGTGTCCACGTTGCCATATACCTGGTATTCAATGTCAAGGAATTTGGCAGAATTAAACCAGACGCCCGGATCGTACAGGGTTTTTTGGCCGCAGATCGTGTGGGCCACCGTCTCGCCCATTATTCTGCCGGTGTACCAGACCGCTTCAATGGGACGGCGGCCAGGTCGGGGATCGGCTAGCTGAGCGCAATCACCGATGGCATAAATATCCTGAAGATTGGTTTCAAGGAATTCATTTACCACAATTCCTTTTTGGGTATTTATGCCACTCCCGTTCAGAAAATCAATATTAGGACTCACGCCGGCAGTTAAGCCAACGTAACCGCAGTCTATTCTTTCTCCCTTATTGGTAATGACCGCACAAACCTTCCCGGTGCCGTCATCCACAATTTCTTTCAATTCGGTGCCAAGACGAAGATCAATGCCATGTTCGATGATATGATCGCTCACCATTTGAGATTCTTCTTTTGGTAGCACGATATCCCAGTAATTTGCCTCTCTGACCAACATGGTGACAGGAATATTTCTGGACATAAACATTTCTGCCATTTCAAGGCCGATCAGCCCTCCGCCGACGATCACGGCCCTGCTGAGATCCTTGCTTCCGGCTTCCATGGCTTCCAAATCCTGAAGGGAATACAATCCTGACACGTTCTTGAGATCCTGACCCGGCCACCCGAATTTATTGGACTTAGAACCACTGGCAATGATGAGTTTGTCGAATGACAGAAAATCCCCTCCCTTAAAAAGAAGCTGTTTTTTTTGAGCATCCACTTTTTCAACATAACCTTTCCTTAGGTCAATGCGGTTCTTTTTCCAGAAATGAGGCTCATAGGGCTGAGTATCCTTGAATCTCATATGCCCCATGTAGATGTACATCAGTGCTGTCCGGGAGAAAAAATGGTCAGATTCGGCAGAGATAACCGTAATTTTATGATCGCTCAGTTTTCGAATAAAACGCGCTGCGGTGATTCCGCTGATCCCGTTTCCAAGAATGGCAATATGCATGTTTTGGATTTTGCAGGTAAATAAAAAAGCTGGATAAAGTTAGAAATTTTATGCTATTGAAAACCTTTTATTATTTTGTTCAGTGTGTAGTACAACGAGTAATTGACTGAGTTGTCTATACCAAGACAATTGCGCCTTTCGAATTGGTCAAATAAAAGACCAAGGCTTTTGTTCCCGGAAAAATAATTGTGGAATGCCTTTAAAATCAGCATCTTTACAGTTCAATTGCTGGATGAATGAAAAAAACGGTAAGCTTGCTTCTTTTGTATTTTGGGGTTTGGAGCCTGTGCTCCGGTCAAACCATTGTAAGTACCAGTCCCCAGAATAAAAAAGCCATATTGGAAGAATTTGGAGGGATTTACTGTGTTTATTGCCCTGAAGGCAATCAATTGGCGGAATCTATGGTGGCCGCCAATCCTGAACAGGTTTCCAGGATCAGTATTCATCAGGGATTGTATGCCAATCCTGAACCCGGTGATCCTGACTTCAGGTCAGATTTCGGTACGCTTTATGCTAATCAGACCGGGCTGAACGGTTATCCGGCCGGCACGATTAACCGACGGGTGTTTACAGGTTGGGAACAGGGAAATTCAGGAACCACCGCCCTGGGACGCGGGCATTGGGACGCGGCGGTTCAACAAGTACTCAATCAGCCCTCCATTGTCAATATAGCTGCCGAAGCAACGGTAGATTACCAGACCAATGAACTGGAAATATTTGTTGAAATTTATTATACCGGATCGAGTGCGGCAGGAACCAATTACCTGAATATTGCCCTTTTGCAAAATAAAATATACGGCCCCCAACTGGGCGGAAATGAAGGAGCAAATTATGAGCATAATCAGGTGTTGAGAGATATGATCACCGGTCAGTGGGGGGATCCGGTTTATAATACCAGCCAGGGGCACTTTGAATCACGTAGTTATATGTATCAGTTGCCAACGGATTATCGTGGGGTGCTTTTTGACTCACCCAATATGGAACTGGTCATTTTTGTGGCCGAAAGCCATCAAAACATTTTAAACGGCGTATCCGTGGTGCCTGAGTTTATCGTCCAGCATTCCCATGACGCCAATGCCCTGTTGTTGCCTTCTCCTGAAATCGTCTGCGGCAATGAAATTACTCCGGTGTTTACTTTGCGCAATGACGGAAACCAGCCGCTTACTTCTCTTGATATCGATTATTGGATCAATGAGGAGACTGTGCACCCCTTCGAATGGAGTGGTCATCTTAATACTTTTGGCACGGAAGAAATTCACCTTCCGGCGATAGCTTTCAATGGTTATTCGGGTGAAGAAAATTATATCCACGTGGCCGTTCACGCCCCTAATGACTTTCCGGATGAGAATTATGATAACAACGCGGTCAGCACGACTTTTAAACTTGCTCCGCCCAGTGCCACTTCTTCGGTTACCCTGGAACTTAAAACAGATGGATTTGGATTTGATATTTACTGGGAAATAACCGATCATAATGATGTGGTAATCGCTTCAGGAGGCAATGAAAATGTAGGCGAAAATGGAGGCGGTTCCCAAATAGGACTACCTTCTGACCCGGGTGCTTACGGCGACAATCAGACCTTCTCCCAACAAATTGAATTGCCTGAGGCCGGATGTTATAATTTCAGGATTCTTGATGATTATGGCGACGGATTATGTTGTCAGTACGGTTATGGGTTTTATTACCTCCAGGATGAGGAAGGCAATATCATTTTTACCGGAGGAGAATTCGGGGCTGAAAAAAACGAACCCTTTTCTTTTGGTACGGAGACTACGCCAATTGACGATCAAATTAATTTTAAAAACCTGGTCGTTTTTCCCAATCCGGTTACCGGAAATCGGCTAGACTTCGAAATGTTAATGAATGATCCTGGCCTGTTAAAAATACAACTTTTTTCGGCTAACTACCGTATAAGTTATTACACCTCGGAAGAAACAAGCGTTTCCGGGGTTTTTAAAGGTCATATTGACACAGGAACTTTGCCGGCCGGCATTTATTTTCTTAAGCTAAGCAGCCCAAAAGGTAGTGTGAGCCGAAAAGTGGTCCTTTTGCGTTAATGATTTATTAAATAGTTGACAATGCAAGTTTTTTGTGCCAATTTTGTGTCACAAACAGTTAAAAAATAAGGCTTATGAAATATATTTTACCGGTTTTCATTTTAGTACTCTTTTCAATTCATGCTCAGGCACAGAAAATCGTTGCCACCCCTTCCATTGTTGAACAAACAGTAGTGATTGATCTTTCTGATTTTAATGCAGAGCTGGAACTCCCCGGTAAGATAACCAATAATTCAAATCGTTCCATCCAGATCAAATGGATACAGACTTTGTGGGATCAGCCTTATGAGTGGCAGGCCGAAATTTCAGACCGGGACAATTATTATCTGGCCGACGAAAGCGGTTATACGGATAGCGAATACGTGAAATCAATGACCATTGAACCGGGAGAATCATTCGATTTGACCATTTATATTTATCCTAACGGCCGTGCCGGAACAGCGACCTATGCCATTGACATTGTGGATGCCAAAAATCCTTCCATTGTTTTGGAAACTATGGTTTACTACATGAGCGTCAAACACATGGAAAAGGAAGAGGCTTTAAACATCAGGAATGTAAAGGTTTTTCCTAACCCTGCACGTGACTATTTTGAGTTGACGCCCAATCAACTCGTTTCTTCTTTGACCTTGTACAACAGCATCGGGCAGCGTGTCAAAACTTATTCTGCTGAACGCGGCAAAAAATACGACATCACTTCCATTCCCAGCGGGCTTTACCTCGTAGAGTTGATGGACAGTAATGCCAAAACACTCAGAACGGTACGGTTACTCAAACGATCCCCAAAAGCTTAAAAGGATTTTTGTTCTACCTAATGTGATGTTTTTTATCCTGGCGCCGGGTTTTTAAATTTTTCAAATCAAAAAATTATCCAGTATTCACGTAGCCGGATATTCCACGTAATTTCTGGGTGTTTCAAACAGCCTTACCACGAGGTCAAATTTTTCAGGTAGTTTTTCGCGAAGGATAGTCCAGGTAACATAACAGATATTTTCAGCAGTAGGATTCAGATTTTTGAACTCTACGGTATCCATGTTCAGGTTCTTATGATCAAAGCGCAATTCAATTTCTTTATAGATCAGATCTTTAAGGATTTTTACATCAATGACATACCCGGTCTCAGGGTCTACTTCACCGGTCACTTTAACCTCTAGTTCATAATTATGCCCGTGGTAATTCGCATTGTTGCATAATCCGAATATCTCGTCGTTTTTTTCATTCGACCAGTTGGGATTGTAAAGCCGGTGCGCTGCATTGAAATGTGCTCTTCTGAAAACGGAAACCCTCATCTTTGGAAATTTCAAATTTTAAATGCTAAAGTTAAAACTAAAAAGTATTCTAATTGGTGGTATTAAGAGTAACACTTTATCCGAATACTGTTGTTGGTAAAACAAAGATTTTTATTTAAGGTTTTTTTTAAAAAGACTTATATGTATTTGTTTTATTTAAAATATTGATAATTAACGATTTATGTTTTTTATTTAATCTGACTAATCTGGTGTGCATAGGAGGAGGTTTCCTCCGTTTAATAATTATCATTATCCTTTTTATATTTGCCGTATGGAAATGGAATATTATTTACCCGAAGAGATCTTACCATTTAAAGATCAATTAATGGACTCCAAAACGGAGTTTATCGAAATCGAGCCCATTGAAGATGGGGAGCCGAAATTGTGGAACAGCAAATTCGGCGGAAGCCCTTATCTGCCAAAGGAGGTTGACTTTCCCTGTACAGCGGAAGGTGATGAATTATTTTTCCTCGCCCAGATCAACTTTGCCGAGGTGCCGGCGTTTCCTCCTTTCCCGGAGAAAGGAATTTTACAGTTTTATATTTTCGACGATGCACTTTTCGGTCTGAATGGTGAAGATCCTTTCCGCCAGGATAAGTTCCGGGTGCTTTATTTTCCTGATGTGTCAGAAGATGAAAGCAGCCTGAGAACTGATTTTTCAGAACTCCGCGATTATGATGAGCTGCCGGTTTATGATCAAAACTGTTTCGGGATGGCCTTTGAAAAATCGAGTGAAATCGTTCCTATATCCGATAATCATTTTTGGAAACGGTTCCCTGCTGATTTTTTCGACCAGTTTGGTGAAGCCAAATGGGATGTTTATGGCACGTACAATGATTCGGTCAGTGCAGAAGGGCACAAAATCGGAGGATATGCCCATTTCTCCCAGGAAGATCCCCGGAAAGAAGAGAACCCAATGCTTTTACTTTTTCAGATGGATACTGATGTGGAGATAGAGAGCATGTGGGGAGATATGGGAACGGCTAATTTTTTTATTTCGGAAGAAGATCTTATCAAAAAAGATTTTTCCAGGGTGATGTACCATTGGGATTGTCATTAGGATGAAGTTTTTCAAAATCCCAATACTCCGATGTAAATCCTGAAAATTAATAGACATTGCCAGGTTGAAAATTCTATTCAACCACAAAAAGTTATTCCTCCCCGGTAATGCACGATTTGTTTTTAAGGTACTCAAGCAGATCCTTATGTGTAGCCACAATCTTTTTGGAAGCTTTGAACATCTGCTCGAAATTGAGTACAAGAAACTGTATGTCACGAGGCAGTTCTTCCAACTTTGAGGCGGTCATGGAGAAAGAAGTATGCAGGCTTTCCAGCAGACGATCTGTTTCTTCGGCTTTGATCAGGTAAGTATCAATGACCTCTAATTCCCAAATCGATTTTTTGTTGTAATTGTTTATGGCATTTTCGTAGGCGCCCGGTCTGCGCAGATCCTTGCTTGTAAGATCACTTATTGAGACCTGGAAAAAATGAGAAAAATTCTTCAGATTACAGATCTTGGGCTGACAAGTGCCATTTTCATAAGAAGCAATGTTTCCTCTGTTCAATCCTATCCGTTCGGCAAAAACTTCCTGGCTAAGGCAAAACTGCTTTCTGAGGAAACGCAGGTTGGCAGGAAGGAAATTTTGGACTATTGTTTCGGCCTGTTTCATAATAATCTGTTAATAACAAGTTTTTTGTGCATCTTTTTTACAAAAAGAGCATCTAATAAGAGTACACAATGAAGCGCAAAAAAGTTGAATTTTGTTAAAAAATTTAACATTTACACGTTGAAATGTCACTTTTTTGTCTTTATTGCGATTGTTTAACAAAAAACGATTCTAAATAGACAATTTTTTTTGCAAAATTTCTTTTTTTTATTTAGATTTGTTAAAAATAATTACAAAAAATCACCGACTATGATAATTCAATTGCAAAACCAAATTCAAGATCAACTTGACAAGATCAGTAATTCTTTGAGAGCTTTCTCCTTAAAGTTGACGGGAAACGTTGACGATGCAGAAGATTTGTACCAGGATACTGCACTGAGAATTATTACCAATGCAGACAAATACAACCAGGGAACTAATTTTAAGGCCTGGTCCATTACTATAATGCGCAACATTTTTATCAATAATTATAGAAAAAAAATGCGTCGCAATCTGATCATCGATCAAACTCCAAATAACTATTACCTCAATTCCGGTGGCAATGCAGTGGGAAATGATGGAGAAGGGGATATGAATTACAATGAATTGATGAAAATGGTTGATGTATTGCCTGATGATTTCCGCAAGCCGTTTATGATGGCTTACCAGGGCTTCAAATACGATGAGATCGCTGAAGAGCTCGACTCACCGCTGGGGACCATTAAGAGTCGTATTTTCTTTGCCCGTAAAAAGCTGCAAAAGATGTATGACAGCGCCATGATGGAAAGAGCTTAATTTTTTATAAATTAAATCTCTTCAATTATAATTTTTTATAAATAAAGTCGTTTTATAATAGAATTTCGGGACATGAAAATGACCCAATTCATTAAGCGGTTTAGAAAAAGGTCAGGAATTAATTTTCTGACCTTTTTTATTTTTATTTAATCGCTAATCTACCTTGACGAGTTTCCCTGTTTGTTGAATGTTTTCCCCTTCAAGAAGGTAGAAATACATTCCTTTCGGAAGATTTTCCATGCTAATGCTTTCATAGAGAAAAGATTGTTGTTCAAACGACTTGCTGAACACCAATTTTCCTGCTGAGGAAAATATATTGAGCACCACAGGCTCGGTCAGATGATCGAGGGTCAGTTCCAGGTGATCTGTAAAAGGATTTGGATAAACAAGTAGAGGTTCTACTTCCAAAGGAGCTTCCACTGCCGTAAACAACAAAGCCTGCTCCACCGCTGCGAGCGCATTGATCCGGCCATACCCGTAAACGGGATTGGGTACGGCATCCCCGGCCACTCCGTCACATTCCTGTTCTGCCACCATCGGGATGGCTGTAGCCTCAATAATATCTTCAATGATATCGACCTCTCCGGCCAGGGCCGGATTCGCGGAGATCATCAGTGCCACCATACCGGCGACATGGGGCACTGCCATACTGGTTCCGTTCCAGCTCGCATAATCTCCCCCACGAATACACGACCTTACGCCTACCCCCGGAGCAGCCACATTAGGTTTCATTCTCATGCTTTCATCAGCGCTTATCAGTCCTCGGCTGCTGAAGTTGGCAATAGTATCGTTGGATCTGAAAGCCCCAATCGTAAATGAAGGTTCGAAAATAGCTGGCGGATTTTGGATAGAACCACAGGAAGATCCTTCGTTCCCTGCAGAGACGACTACGACCACTCCGGCTGCTTTTATGTTGTTGACCGTCATTTCCATGGCGGAAAAATTGGAAGGATCACACCCTTCTTCAGGGGGGCATGACCAGCTATTATTGATGACATGAGGAGATCTGGATGGGTCGGCATTTTCCCCGTTGAGGTCGGTGGGGGCCAGGAACCATTCGAAACATTCTATATAATTTGCCGGGCTGCCCCAGCCGCGTTCCATATTCCGGCAAGCGATCCATTTGGCTCCCGGAGCCACCCCGATCTGGTTGCCCAAACCGTCATCTCCGGTCATGGTGCCTACCGTATGGGTTCCATGGTTATGATCATCACAGGGAACCAGAGAATTGAATCCGCAGGGGTTCAACGTATCACTATTTAAAGGACTCATCTCATGGACGGCATCATGCCAGCTGTAATTGTGATCCACGCCGGATTCGCTCCATCCATTGTAGTGCTGAATAATCGCCTCATGCTCCCATTCCACCCCGGTATCTGCACCGGCTACGATCACCCCTTGTCCGGTATAACCCATGTTCCATACCTGGTCTGCCCCAATCTTTTCAATACCCCATTCGACTCCAAGTCGCTGATTGTTGGTTTCATGATCCTGTGAAGGAATTTCATGCTGCATCCAGGGATTGGCTTCGATGGTTTTGACATCTTCTCTCAGAGCGATGGAACGAACCAGTTCGAGGTCTCCTTTACTATAAAGGGCATTCACGATGAAAAAGCTTTTTGCCGGCGCATGACGTGTGGCAAGGAATGTCAGGATATTTCTTTGGGAGATTTCGGCCTGTTGTTTTAGTTTTTGATATACAAAAGTGCCTTTTTTCTCTTTGTTGTGTATGAAACGGCTTTTGCTGACATCTGCCTGTTCCTTCATTATAATCAAAAAGTCTGCTGTGGCTCCATTTTCAAGTTTGAGCAGGAGAGAAGGCGTTATTTTATTTTTCCATTGGTCGTTGTCCTGGGGATATTGCCATGCAACAATCAAAGCGAGCAGTACGACTAATCCAACTATTTTTTTCATGGGTAAAATTATTTTGAAGCACAAAAATCCGAAATAAATAAATGAATGTTATGGTTTACCCATAATCATTTTGCAAGATGGGGAGCATTTACGATTCATTTTTAAAAAGTTTTCCACAAATTTAAACTTTGTTTTTTAGTGCAAAAGGGCAGGATCGGGTCAATAAATTGGAATATGGTCCTAAAACCATTTTTTATCCACACCTGTATATGATTTTCCACATTGGCCGAAAAAAAGGATTTCTATTCTTCGAAATTTACCCGTAGTTTTGTTGAAATAAGCTGGGGCATTATCCAATGCCGGGTAAAATCGTAAAAAAGTAAAAACATACATGTCCGAGAAAAAAAATACACCTATCAAAAGTGATTTTCAAATGAAGAGACGCGGTCGAAACGCTGATCTGTCAGATTATGTTTTTGGCAAGGTGCAACCACAGGCTATTCCCCTCGAGGAAGTCGTACTCGGTGCCATCATGTTGGAAAAAGATGCCCTTACCACGGTTATGGATATTATCAGGGCAGAAAGTTTTTATCTCGATGCCCATCAGCTGATCTTCAGAGCCATGTTGCGGCTTTTTGAGCGCATGCAGCCCATCGACCTGCTGACGGTCATGGAAGAACTCAAAAAAACAGGAGACCTTGAGTCCGTTGGCGGCCCGGCATACCTGGCTGAATTGACCAACCGGGTGGCTTCGGCAGCGAATATCGAATATCATGCCCGGATTGTTTCCCAGAAGCATATTCAGCGGGAGTTGATCACCGTTTCCACCAAGATCATCAAAGATGCATTTGAAGATACGACGGACGTTTTTGAATTGCTTGACGATGCTGAACAGGGTTTGTTTAATATTACCCAACAAAACCTTAGCCGTTCTTACGACAGCATGAGCACGCTGGCAAGTAAGGCACTGAAGCAAATTGAAGAACTCAAAGACAGGGAAGATGGTTTAACCGGGGTGCCTACCGGATTTGTCGAATTGGACCGGGTTACTTCAGGGTGGCAAAATTCTGACCTGATCATCATTGCCGCAAGACCTGGTATGGGTAAAACAAGTTTTGTGCTCTCGGCAGCCAAAAATGCCGCAGGTGAATTCAACAAACCCGTTGCCTTTTTCTCCCTGGAGATGTCAAGCCTGCAGCTCGCCCAGAGGATCATTTCCATTGAAGCTGAGATTCCCGGGTCTAAAATGCGTACCGGTCAGTTGGAAGATTACGAATGGCAGCAATTGCAGACGGCCATCGAACGGGTGAGTGAAATTCCCATCTTTATCGATGATACCCCGGGGATCAACGTATTTGAGCTGCGTGCCAAGGCAAGGAGGCTTAAAATGCAACATGATATTTCTCTTATTGTCATCGATTATTTGCAGCTGATGAGTGGAGGGTCGGACAATCAAAAAGGCAATCGTGAACAGGAAGTAAGTGCAATATCCAGATCACTTAAAGGACTGGCTAAAGAACTTAACATTCCCGTGATCGCGCTTTCACAGCTCAGCCGTGCGGTGGAAACCCGGGGAGGAAGCAAAAGGCCTGTGTTGTCGGATTTGAGGGAATCGGGTTCCATAGAGCAGGATGCCGATATCGTAGGGTTTATCTACCGGCCGGAGTATTACCAGATATTGGAAGATGAGGAAGGGATGTCGCTCAAGGGCGTTGCGGAATTCATCATTGCAAAACACAGGAATGGTGCCCTAAAGACGGCCAGACTCAAATTTACAGACGAATTTGCCCGGTTCTCTAATCTTGAAGATCCCAATTTTAACGATCTGCCGGGAGACACTTTCGAAATTCCGGAATCCAATATGATCACTCGTCCTTCAAAAATGAATGATGATGAGGATATTCCGTTTTAAGCCAAAGTAAAAAACGAGGATTTTTAGAAAAGCTTCAAAGGACCTTCCGGTATCGCCATCATTTTTTTCGTATTCGTATAAAAAAAACGATTCCTGCCGCCATAAGAGCCACCCCGGCAAGCAATAGATAATTGATTTCCGGCTCCGGCGTTTCATTGATGTCACTTCCGATAAAGACAAATCCCGTCCAGTAAGCAGGGGAGGCATGGATGTCATCCGTTTGTTTAAGGAAACTCAGTTTCGCATCTCTAAGGGCTTCTGATTTACTTTTTCCGGCCTCCAGGTTTTTATAAAAAGAAGAAAAAATATCCGCTGTCTGCCGGTTTTTTACCTTCCATAAGCTGGCGATCAGGCTGGAGGCACCGGCGTAGGCAAATCCACGGGCCAGGCTCATCACGCCTTCTCCTTTTTCGAGTTTTCCCAGGTTGGTTTCGCAGGCGCTTAAGACTACGAGTTCTGCCGAAAGATCCAGGGCGTAAATTTCCGGTAAGGTTAGGGCCTCATCGAAAAAAAATACCCTGGGCTGCAGGTCGTTTTGATTGGCCTCGGCGTGAGTGAAAAGGTGAATCACCCGGCTTAAGGTCGCTTCTTTTTCGAAATTTGACCGGGTGGCCTCATTGTCCATTAGCCTTTTTAATCCGGGTGGATGCCCAATATCCAGATCTGAAGCATCGAGGGCAGGGAGTCCCAGTTGCCCGTCCGCAAATCCCGGGGCGATAAAAAGGAATGTTTTTCCCGAAGGAACGGCCTGTTGCTGTTGTTGTAAAACGCTGCATGAGTAGGCATATCTGATGTTTTGGCGGAGCATCACATAAGAAAGGTTTTTAAAAAAAGCACCTGTTTTCCATTCTGTAACGAGGGCTTCAAAGGGAATGAAAGCCAAAAGCCCGTCAGGGACCACCGTTACTCCTGAAAAGGTTTCGATCTGCAGCGGAGCGTATATTTTTTGATACAAACTAAAAGCGGCGCTTTGGAAAGCCTCCGCCCCCATTTTCCATCTGTTCTCAGCCGAGAACAAATCCAAAAATTGAGTGAACGTGTTTTGAAAATCGTCATCAAGGGGTATTTTCAAAAAGGTAATACCAGCTTCTTTTTCTATTTTAAAAACGTACAAAAAACCTGTTCCCCAAAAGAATTCGACGAATACTTCCTCCCCGGTTTTTAGGAGGGTGTTCTGCACCTCGGCCACAGCCACGACCTTTTCCCGGGCATTCAGGCTAGCATACTCGGGATGTTTCTCTTCCAAAGAATTTTTTAAGGTCAGTAATTGTTGCGAGAGAAAGACTTTTTGTTCATTTAATTCATCGAATGTTTCTTTTTCAGGGTTTTCCACGGACAGGAGTTCGCTTTCGATAGCGGCCAGGGCTTTTTCCGTTTCTTTCACTTGCTGTAGCAGTTGCTGGGTGCCTTTCAGTTGCCGGCGAGCCAAATTTTCCCTCACAGATTCCAGTAAAACTGCGGCTTTGCTCGCCTCTGCGATCTGAAAAGCAATGTCCAGGTAAGCCTCCTCTCCAGTTTCCCGACTCAGGGTAGCGCATATGGCAATGGCTCTCTCTCTCCTCGATTGGTTTTGTTTTTGAAACTGAATTTTGGAAGTAGAATGTTGCTGGGCATTTTGAATCAGGTGCTCTACTTCAAATCCTGCCTGTAGATTTTTTAACGCTTTGAGGAGAAAATCCGTGTTTCCCGAAGTTTCGTACCATTTTTCAAAGGCCACTGCTTTTCCGTCGAGGGCGGTCAGGATGGAATTTTCGGCATAGAGGTCCTTACTGTCGGGGATGGATGAAACATCCGTTGAATCGATATTATTTAAAACGGCAAAAAGACTTTTTTGATAATAGAGCAAGGCGGTTTCAAGCTCATTGTTTTTAAGATACAGGTCACCGGTACTGGCGTAAATTTTTGATCTTTTTCGGCTCCTGGTCGGTAAAACTTCCCGGCTTAAAATGATGGCCCTGTTCAAAGATTCTTTGGCGTTCTGGGTATCTCCTTTCTGAATCTGAAGTTGTCCCAAAACATGATAGGCATCCATAAGGGTACTATTCCAGTGGCCTTTTTTCAATACCGAAATGGCCGATTGGATATCTTTCACGGCGGCATCGGTTCTGGACAATTGCATCAGGCTTCGGGCCTTGTTCAGGAGCAGAACCGCCCTAATGTAATCGGAAAGGTCCGGGTTTTTAAATTGCTGTTCAAAGAGGGTTACGGCCTCCTGGTAGCGTTCTGTGGTAGCGTATAGAATTCCCAGGTCTATGGCTGCCTGTGCGGCCTCTCCTTTTTTGCCTGAATTTTCCAGTACGGACCGGGCCAGGAGCAGGAGAGAGGCGGCATTTTCATAGTTTTCCAGGCGGGTATAAATATTGGCCAGCGGTTTATAGACGAAAAGCGCAACCCATCTTTTATCGTAGTCGTAGGACAGGCTGTCGAGATGCCTGTAACCGGAAAAGGCTTTCTGGTAGGAAGCTTTGGCTTCCAGTATGCGACTGGTTCTTTTGTAGGCATTGCCCAGCATAGCGTTCAGGTCGGCGAGGTATTCAGCCTCTGGTGCATTGTATTGATCAAAAGGGAGGGGAAATTGCTCCAGGGCAAAGGCAAAATATTCGGCAGCTGTTTTATAATCTTTTCTGCCAGCGGTCTCCATCATTTCTTCCGAAATATAAAAGGTGGCCGTCTCTTCAAAAGCTTCCAGGTATCCGAAAAAAGCATCAGAGGATTCCCATACATTCGCAGCCTTTAAGGTCATTTGCCAGGCACTGTCACGCATGCCGGCGAGCGCAAATTCGCGGGCGCGATCGATCAGGGCAGCATAGAGATCTTCCTGCCCGGTTGTATTTTGAGCAGGCAGACAGAAAGCCAAAGGAAGTAAAAGGAAAAATAACGCGTGACGCATTTTTTTCCATGAAAGGTACAGAAAATTTTGGGGCGGGACATAAAAAAGGGGATCGGAAATAATCCGACCCCCCAAATAAACACCTAAAACCCTATTAACTAACTTTATCTTTCGTTCACTACGAAATGTTGATCTTGCGCGAAAAATCAGCTTTATTTTCTTCTTTCTTCGCCATAGTGATGAACAGCACTCCTCCTTCGTATTTTGCTGAAATGGCATTCGCATCAACCGATTCCGGAAGTGAAAAACTTCTGGTGAACGTATTGTAGTTGAACTCACGTCTCAAAAATTTACGATCTTTATCGTCTTCTTCTTTGAGTGGTTTGTTCACACTGATTTTTAAACGGCCCTCCACTATATTGAGGTCAAAATCGGATTTCTCAAGTCCCGGAGCTGCCAACTCGATAACGAAATCATTGGCAGACTCAGACACGTTGACTCTCGGATTTGAAGCCGTCAGATCAACCCCCATAAATTTGGTGATGTCTGTATTTAAAAACTCATCTAGGAGTTCTCCGAATATCCCTGCCTTGGCAAAGGGATTATTTTTATTATCAAATTTCATAATCTATAATCTAATTTTTAAACAATGCTTTGATTGGAAAGATTTCTTTTGATTGTCAGATTTTTGTCAATTTAATTTTCCGACTCATTTATGTGAATTACTTTCCGATTTCCTGTAGTTTCTTTAAACTTCAAGTGTTCCTAACATAAACAGATCAACATCTTTACTTCACTGTTACCACTTTCGGCGCTTCTTTTTCCTTTTTAGCTAAAACGACTTTAAGGATGCCATTCGTGTATGAAGCGGTGATATTTTCAGTATTAATGGTATCGGCCAAATGGAAAGAACGTTTGAAATCGTATTTTCCGAATTCGTTTCTCAAAACCTTAACCCCTTCTTGCGGAGCCTGGTCTTTTTTGGCAGAAATAGTCAGCAATTCTTTTTCAACTTGCAGCTCAAAATCGGCCTTGGTCAGTCCCGGCGCAGCTAATTCCAACTGGTATTCCGTTTCCAGTTCAATAACATTCACTTTTACATTGGTATTCAAATCTACCAGCTGAGGTCTTGTGTAAACAGGTCTTGCCTGTGGTCTTGAAGTAGGTCTTACAACTAACATTTTATCTGATTTTTTATTGATTTAATAATTAATGAATACACTTTCCCGGGGTCAATATTTGTGCCATGAAGATAGTGAAGCCAGGTAGGCAGGAAAGTAGTATTCTTTGTGACAAAATGGCTTAAATAGATTGATGTATCATGACATAATGGCGCATGGTGTTAAATTTTAGCCCTTTTGGGTAGTAATTGGGCTCCCAGGTGGTTTTGGGAATATTGGTAACGAATCACTTTTTAATGCTTCCGGGAAGAATGAGTATATAGAGATTGAGTCAGATTGAAGGAGATTGAGGCACTCTCCCGACCTGTGGTAGGGTTTTTGCTATGCTCCCTTGGAACTCTTGGAACCGCTCGAACCTTAAACAATGCAGCATTTCAGGAATTTTTCAAATTGGTTTTTTATTTTAATCCTGTTCGTTTTTTCATAAAATAGGCGAATCCCAGGGTGGTCCAAAAGCTAAAAGCGGCATAGATCAGGGCAGGCTTGGCCATTTCACTGTCGTTGAGCAGGGTGCCGGTGACCAAAAGTGCGAGGGCTGTATTCTGGAGCCCTGTTTCAATAGAAATGGTGATGCCGTTGCGTTTGGAGAGTTTGTTCCATTTAGCAAAATAATAACCGAACAGCATGCCGAAAAAATTGAGTGCCAGGGTGAACGGCAGGATTTTATAAATATCCTCAAAAGTCAAATTCAATCCGCCCTGTGCCTCGCGTCCGAAAAACAATATACAAAACATGATGACCAGCAAAAGGTAAGTAATCCATTTTACGGGGTTTTCTATTTTTTCCACCAGTTCATGGCGGAAGTATCTGATTAAAACACCTATGGCGGCAGGCAGCAGGATCAGCAGAAAAATTTCCATGGCCGTGGAAAGAAAGGGGAGGGAGAACCATTCTTCTTGGCCCCGGAAGGTTCTTGAAGCCCAGTTGCTGACAAGCGGGATGGTAAAGACCGTTAGCAGGCCATTTATGGTGGTAAGAGAGATGGCCAGGGCAGTATTGGCCCGGGTCAGGTAAGAAATATAGTTGGACATATTGCCACCGGGACAAAGAGATAAAATAATAATCCCTATTTTAAACTCTGGGGACAGCGGGCTCAGGTAAACCATCAGGATAGCAAAGGCGGGTAAGGCCACCATTTGGGAAAAAAGTCCCAGGAGGAATGATTTGGGGCGTTGAAATACTCCTTTAAAATTGGAGGCCTCAATCGACATTCCCACCCCCAGCATGACGAGGGCCAGGATAAAACGTATTAATATGTCAACTGAAACCATGGTAGAACGATTTGCTGATTTGATCCACCCACAAGAAAAGAGGTTTTTGCGGATTTATTAAAGAAAGTTGAATTTTTAATGCTTAAATTCAGGCAACCTTTTTAAACGTTTATGCACCATTGTGTCAAAGGGAACAGGATAAAAATACTTTTAATTGGAGAGCGACGAAAAAAAACTCATTAACGGCTGTGTAAAAAAAGACAAAAAAGCCCAACGACAATTGTACGAATTGTACAAGGTTTCTCTTTTTCGTATATGTCTTCGTTATGCCAAAGACCGTCCGGAAGCTGAGGATATATTACAGGATGGTTTTGTGAAAATCATGGCTGATATTCACCAGTACAGGGGAGAAGGCGCTCTGGGGGGATGGATGAGAAGGGTGATGGTCAATACGGCACTGCAACATATCAGAAAGCAAAACAGGCAAGGCTATACGGTTGAAATTACCGAAATCGCAGACACTCACCAGGCGGACGAAGTCATTTTGAGCGATCTCAGGGCCAAAGCACTTACCCAATTAATTCAAAAATTACCGCCGGGCTACCGAGCCGTTTTCAATATGTATGTAATAGAAGGGTTTTCGCATAAGGAGATAGCGGAACAGATGGAGGTTACGGAAAGTACTTCCAAGTCTCAACTATCCAAGGCAAAAGCCATGCTCAGAAAAATGCTTGAAAGAAATTTAGTGGGTTAAAGGCCCCATTCATCATAAAGACAAAGAAATTCCGCTATGGAAGAAAATTTACATAATGACAATTTGGATTCATTTTTCAGGAAGGAATTTGAAAATCTTCCCGATGCTCCGGCACCGGACGGATGGGATATCCCTTCGGATGATTTATGGGGCAGGATCGAGGCCGCCACTCCTGTGGGCAGAGGGATTTTTTCCTTTTCCCGGACAAAATTGTTATTGGGCATCCTGTTACTTGGTATGCTGGGTTCGACCCTTTTCTTATGGTTTCAGAACAGAGCACTCAATGAAGACATTCGCTTGCAGGCACAGGAAATTGAATTACTCAATCAGGCTTCACAAAAAGACAACATTACCCCCGAAACCATAGGGGCAATCTCTGATAAAACAGAAGAATCTCCTGAAGACCATACGGATATTCCTCAGGAATCTTCTTTTACAAAACAAATCTCTCCTTCTTCGGCAGCTCCTCTAAAAAAAGAGGATTTGTCAGCCTTTCCGGTTACAGAAAAAACCAATAAACGGATCAATAAAATGGCAAAAACGCCGGACCAAACGATCTTTTCGGCATCGGCACAGAACGGTAAAAACGACATGGCGGGGATTGATCTTCCGGAATCAGGAAAAAACGATGAGAATATTCAAAAAACGGAAAAATTTAGAAGCAGTGGATTGAATGATCAAGTGATGGTTTCCCGGTTGGCGTTGCCGATCCCTTTTATTTATGTACCTGAGCGACCGATTAAGCTGTTCCCTGGCGGGATACAGGAAACTGCACTTCCTGTCATCCCGGTAAAAAAATTGTCTTTTTACGCGGGGGGCTACATTGCACCGAATTTGACTTCCGGGATTACCAAATCCTCGGGAGGACCGTTATGGTTCAGATCATTTGAAAAAGAACAATGGTCCAATGAGGCAGGCATCAAATTTGGAATTCTGATAGGGGATCATTGGAAAATCAGTACAGGTCTCGGGCTTTTTAAAGCGGGGCTGATTTCCCGGCAGATTTTCCGGATTGAGTATGATCATTCCATTGAAACTCAGGTAGGGGATGAGTACCAAAGCACCTACGCGCTGAGTGTTCCATCTTCTTATGGGAGTGCTGATTTGGAAGTAGATTTTCGCCGATCTTCCAGCGATCAACTCAGCCAGGGGCAAAATATCCTTTTGGATGTCATCACCCGGCAAAAATTGAAGTTTGTAAATATTCCTCTTTTGGTTGGTTATGAATGGGGCACCAAAAGACTGAAGTATGGTGTTCAAACCGGGTTGGCCCTGAACATTTTGAATACCACTGTGCTGGAAGCCGAAATCAGTTCCAAAAATATGAGATTCCGCCGGTACAATCAACCGCGAGTCACCCGGCAATTTACTGAGACCCGAAAGACGGGATTTGATTTGGTTTTAAGTGCAAATCTGGCCTATGACCTGAGTCCTTCTGTTCGGTTTTCTGTTGAGCCCGTTTTCAGAAAAAGTGTAACCCCTGTCGTATCCACTGAAGATTTTTCCAATAAGTTGTATGGGGTCGGGCTGCAGTTGGGAGCCTATTATCGTTTTTAATTTTTTTTGGTTTCGGATTGAGCTCCACAGGAGGGCCGTTAAAAGACTGTTGCTACTCCAATACTTTTGCATAACATTCTGGACGACGTTTAAACTTTAGCGAAAAAATTATTGACAAGAGACTTAATGGCCGGATTTATGTATTTTTGGGCCTATAAATGTCATACTTCGCTGATATGCGTCTTCAAACCTATTTATTGGTTGGTGTCCTTGCTTTTTTCCTGTTTTCCTGTTCACAGGAGAACGAAAGTTCGGTGCGTGAGCAGGTGATCCTGGAAAAGCTTAATGAAAGGGTGGAACAATATAAGTCAGAAAAACGAAATGCCTGCAGGGAGAAAGTTCTTAAAGCAGCCGGAGTAATTGCGGACTCCATCCTTTTGGTTGAGGCAAGACTGAATAGAGACACTTCAAACAGACCTCTCATTCCGGATAAACCCGAGTTGCCAAAAATAATTCCTATCAAAGATTCAGTACCCGTAAAACCTTTTTTTCGTGATTCATCCCTGGAATTGATGCAAAGGGATACTTCTAAAAAGGGTAACTGAGAGAGTATTTACGTGTTTTTACAATATTTTTTTTACTATTTCGTATTTTTGTCAGCCGGTCTCCCGGAAAAATAAATATTAATGAAAATGAAATTCATTTACAGCCTTCTTTTTCTTTTGTTGTCATGTTTTGTTTATGGACAAAATACATCCATTGAAGAACTGGAGAAATCATTAAGTGAAGCAACGTCAACAGAGGAAAAGATGGTGTTGAATTTCCAGCTTGCTGAAGCTTATCTACGCGTTGATTCTGACAAAAGTATAGATTATGGAAAGGCTGCCCACAACCAGGCCATTTCAAAAGGCAACGACGGGATGGCCGCCCGGTCTGCGTATGTGATCGGAAAGGGATATGAGCGGGACAGGGATTCAAGGAATGCCGAGGTGTGGTTCAAAAGTACCCAAAATTTTGCCAAGGCGGCAGGGTATTCGGATTTGCTCATCCAGGCCACTACCAAAAGAAGTGCGGTGGCCGTAAAGGAACGTAATTACCGAAGGGCTTACGAAATAAACCAGGAAGCCTTTACCTATTTTAGTCAGAAAGGAACGACGATGAGTGATCTGGACAGCAAGTTTGAACGTCAAAAAGCTCAATTGGAAAAGGAAAAGCGGGAACTTGAAAAGGAAAAGGATCAGCTAACTTTTGCCATCAATAATTTAAAGCTTCAGAGCGACCAGCTTTCCACCGATAAAACCGTACTGGAAGAAAGGCAGGCTCAGTTGCTGCAATCGAATGAAAAAAAGCAACAGGAAATCTCTGCAAAACAGGAGGAAATATTGACGATTGCGGAAGAAAAAAAACAAATAGAGGAAGTAGCCAAAAAGAAAGAGAAGGAGATAAAGAGTTTGTCGCGGGAAGCCCTTGAACAAAGAACAGCACTGACTGAAGCCACATTGGAGGCCGAACAAAGCAAGCTGATCGCCCAGAAAAGTGAACTTGAGGCTACCCAAAGCAGGAACTTAAGGAACCAGACACTTGTGGCCGCCGTTTTTTTGTTTTTGTTGTTGATCTTATTTTATGCCCGTTATCGCTCTAAAAGAAAAGCGGCCAATATGCTTTCTGATAAAAATAAACTGATCGAAGAGGAACGTGAACGTTCCGATGAATTATTGCTCAATATTTTGCCGGCCTCTATTGCCAGCGAGCTCAAAGAATTCGGAAAAGCCAAGGCCCGGAAATTCAATGAGGTGACCGTTCTTTTTACGGACTTCAAAAATTTCACCCAGATCTCCGAACAGCTTACTCCTGAAGAATTGGTGGAAGAACTCGATTCCTGTTTTAAAGCCTTTGATTTTATTATTTCTCAATACGATGATATCGAAAAGATCAAAACCATTGGAGATGCCTATATGTGCGCCAGCGGGTTGAGCGATCGAAAATCCATTCCATATAATATTGTGCGGGCTTCCCTGGAAATCCAGGAATTCCTGGAAGAACATAAGCAGGAACGAATACGTTTGGGACGGCCTTATTTTGAAGCCCGAATTGGTATACATACCGGTCCGGTGGTTGCCGGGGTTGTGGGAGTGAATAAATTTGCCTACGACATTTGGGGGGATACCGTGAATATTGCGGCCAGGATGGAATCCAAGAGTTTACCAGGAAAAGTCAATATTTCAGAATCAACCTTCAACCTGGTTCGGTATAAGTTCGATTGCGAATACCGGGGCAAAGTGGATGCCAAGAATAAAGGACAAATCGATATGTATTTTGTCAATAAATCCTTGTCGGCCGTAGCGGTATAAATCAGCCTGATATACCTGATTATTCCAGGGCTTCGAGTAATTGCGTTGCTTTTTCAGTATTCCAGTGGCCTTCTTTGACCATTTTTAAAAATGTCCTGGCTTTATCGGGTTCTTCGTTTTTGAGGTAGGCCAGAGCCAGAAACCACTGAGCTTCCTGTTTAAAGTTGAGGGTATCTTTGTTTTCTAGAAAAAGCGTGAGCATTTCAATGGCTTTTGGATAATTTTTTCCATACAGGTAGCTTAAGCCGAGGAAAAAAATGTGCTGAGATTCAGCCTGGCCCGAGGATAACAGCTCCTCATAACGATCAATTGATGTCGTAAAATCTTTTCGGTTATAGGCGGAGGCAGCGTCTAACTTCAATTGTGCTATATTCAGTTCTCCCTTTGATATGTCCTGGTTTTGAAAAAAGTCTTCCTGCAAAAAATTATCGGCCATTTGTTGATACCCTCCCGTTGGAAATTGTAAAAAGGCTGGTTTGAAAATGAACAAAAGCAAAATGGCGGCCGCTACCGCACCTATCCAGAGATAGAGGGTGCGGGTTTTCTTTTTGACCTGTCCACGTACAGGTGGAGCGACTCCGTGTTTTTCTGCCAGCATTTTGGCCCAGCGATTTTTTCGGTCCCTGTCGAATTTTGCGCGCAGAAACTGTTCCGTGTAAGCTTCCAATGCTTCTCCTTCGAGATTTTCATCCGTAAATTTTTTTGAACTTTCCATAATTTAATGATTCATTTGTTTAAAATACTCCCTCAGCTTTTCAATGCAACGTTGTTTTTGTTTGCGCATGGCCGATGGGCTTTTTTCATGTTTTTTGGCTATTTCCTTGAGTTGATCGTCTCTGTAATAAAAGTTTTCAAGCAGTTGCCGGCAATCCTTTCCCAAAAGATTCCATGCCTTGTCTAGAGTATTGAGGTTTGCTTCATCGAAGGAATCTTCTTCTTCCGGGATATCTATGTTTTCAAGGGGTTCTTTAGGTTTTTCTTTACGAATCCATTTAAAGTAGAACTGCCCGGCCATCTGGGTAAAAAGGAATTGTAAATTTCCATAGGAAATAGTTCCTTCCTTTAGCCCTCTGCAAAAGGATAACATGGCATTCATAGAAGAATCATATGCGTTTTCGTAGGTTGCATTGTATTTGGCTTGTATATAAGACAGACAAAACTCGAAATGAGAGAGAAAAATGACTTCAAACAAACTTTCATCTCCGTTTTGCATCTTCTCTATCATTTCATTAAAAGCGTCTTCCGATAGTCCGAAATTTTTTTCCATTAACCGCCTGTATTTGTTGGTTTCTCGAGTTACAATATTACTTATTGCTTCTTGAAAAACCTGAACAGGCTGCCTTTTATTCTCGGAAAATTTCCATTCCAGTTTTTTGAGCACACTTTTGCCTACCAATAAGGCATCTTCCCTCTGGAAGTGATATTCCTTCACCAGGTTGTCCAGCAAAACCGGTAAAAATGAATTTCCGAATTGCTTCACCGTCATGATATAAGGTCCCATATTTTCCATATTGTATGTACTCATGAATATGATCCTTTCCTATATAAAAGCCGCGAACTTGCCAAACGTGACAAAAAAAGCTCAACTTTTTTTCGCCTGCCCTCCTCCCTTCAGCGCCCAGCCCGCCGCCGCCAGGTCTCGGAGGTCTGAAAAAAGTTAGCATAAAAAAGTCACACGGAGGCATCTCGCGGCTTTTATATAGGTAACCGGTTTTAAAACCATATTTTAAAAAAATAAAAAATAAAAAACCATGAAAATCAAAAATGTACTCTCTTTGGTTATATGCATTTTAACGGTACACGCTGCATTAGCTCAGGGTGAAAAATTAAGATACCCGTATTTGGAAGGCTTTGTCAGTGTGGGGGTGATCCCGACTTTTGTCAAGGATCAGATACACACGGAATTTCCCCCGGTAATGCTGGGAATGAACTATCGCCTCAATGAACGTTACAGTGTCGGGCTTATCGCGGGACATACACGGGTGAGAAGTGCTGCCGATTTGATGAATGATGGGGATTTTGAACAATTCCAGAACAAATTCTACCTGGTAGGGGGCAGGTTCGCCGTGCATTCCACTTATTTTGAAAAGTGGGATCTTTACGGGGGAATGAATTTTGCCTATACGATTTCCCATGTTGATATCCTACGCGGTAATATCACATTACTTAAAAAACATCTGAATTTTAAACCTGTTAAAGGAAGTTTCATGACTTCGGCTTTCCTGGGAGCAAGGTTCCTGATAAAACCCAAAACGAGTTTATTCGGAGAAGTGGGGTATGGCATCTCACTATTGAGTTTTGGGATAACACGACGATTGTAAAAGAATTACAAACATGGTTCGGGAGAAGACTTTTTCAGTAATTGAAGCGACCCAATGAAAACTTTTTTAACGGCAATTCCATTTTGCTATTGGTTATTTGAAATTTCTTCTCCTTTTTTTACATTCGATGAGAAACTGTACCTGATTTTTGCATCATAAATTGAGAACAGGCATACCTTTGCCTTTTCAAAAATCCTAAACGGAATTAAATTAATTAAATGGTACAATTTTCAATCCTCAAAAATGGCTGGCTGGTTATGATGCTTTTCATCAGCCAGGTATTAATCGCTCAATTGACGATCAATGTCACCTCCATACCGGGCAACACCCCCGTAAATGATGACATTTATATCGCCGGGAATTTTAATAACTGGAACCCTGGTGATTCCGGTTATGTATTGACTGATGATGGTAACGGAGCTTATCATGTTACCTTCTCTCCTTCGGTGGGTAACCTGGAGTTTAAATTTACAAGAGGCAGCTGGCCCACCGTAGAAGGCAATGCGCAGGGCCAGTTTATCCCTAACAGAACCCTCTATTACGGAGGTGGGCAACAATCTGTTGATCTCAGTATTGCCGGTTGGGAAGGTAACGGAGGCAGTAACGGAACGCTGACCTGGAACGCTTATATCCTTTCAGAAGACTTTCAGATTCCCCAACTCAACCGTAACCGAAGGATATGGCTTTACCTGCCCCCGGATTACGAAACCACCAGCAAAACCTACCCCGTTTTGTATATGCAGGACGGACAAAATCTGTTTGATGCAAATACGAGCTTTTCGGGAGAATGGGAGGTGGATGAATCCCTCAATACATTGTTTGAAAACGGCGACCAGGGGGTCATCGTGATCGGTATTGATAATGGGGGCGGACACCGTATTGATGAATATTCCCCATGGGTGAATAACCAATATGGCGGCGGGGAAGGAGACGAATATGTCGATTTTATCGTGGAGACCCTCAAGCCTTATGTTGATGGAAATTTTCGGACAAAATCCGACCGGAACAATACAGGGATCATGGGAAGTTCCCTGGGGGGACTCATCTCTTTTTATGCGGCAGTTGAACACCAGGATGTTTTCAGTAAAGCGGGTATTTTTTCTCCTTCCTTCTGGTTTTCAGATCAAGTGTACACTCATGTACAGACTACGGGCAAGCAGTACGACATGAAATTTTATCTACTTGGCGGAGAACAGGAAAGTGCTTCCCTTGTACAGGAGCTGGAAGCCATGGAAACCACCCTTCACAATGCCGGGTTTGGATCGGAAGAGGTGTTGGTGGTCACTCATCCTGACGGTCAGCATAGTGAATGGTACTGGCGCCGGGAGTTTCCGGATGCCTATGCCTGGTTATTTAGCGAAAATGTCAATGACGTGCCTTTTTTGTCGGACCAGGATCGAATTTCCGTGAGTCCCAATCCTTTTTCGGATACGCTGAGCATAACATCGCAGGAGAATATGGAAGGAGCGGTACTAAAACTCTACAACCTGTCGGGCAAGCAGGTATTTTCAAGAGTCATCCCTCTCAATGGGAAAATTCATTTGCCGGAGATGAAAAACGGGTTATACATTTTGGAAATTACCCAAGGCGATCAATCCGTTTTGGTGCGGAAAGTAATGAAGGGCTGATCGTATATTTTATTTAACCTGCCTGAAAAAAATAAGGCCCGCCAAAAGCGGGCCTTTCTAAATAATTGCTATTATTATTTCCATTGAGGGAAATTATTATGAAGATATTTTTAAACGGCAGCCTTGACGTAAGTGGCATCAAAATGAGCACTTGCCCCCGGTTGCTGGATCAATTCAAACAATATTTCCTTTGCTCTGAAGAGTTGGGCTTTTACCGTTCCGAGAGGAATGCTCAGTTCCTGAGCGATTTCTTCGTAACTCAGCTCCTCAAAAAAACGCAACTCGATCATGAGGCGATATTTTTTATTGAGTTGATTGACCAGTTTTCGAATCAGAAAAAGCCTTTGTTCCCGGATGATCTCATCCTCAGGGTTGAGGCAATAAGCTTCCATGTTTGTGGAAAAAGTCAGGTCGGTGTCCTCAAACAACGTTTCGTCAATTGATATAATGTTGAAGCGTTTTTTCCTGACATGATCGATACAATTGTTAATAGCAATTCTGTACAGCCAGGTGCTGAAAGCATAACGCGGCACATAAGAAGGCAATTTAATAAAAGCTTTTCCAAAGGCCTCAATGGTAAGGTCGTGTGAATCTTCAGAATCGCCACTCATTTTCAGCATAAGATGGTAAATCGAATTGCGGTAACGATCCATGAGAATACTGTAGGCCATTTGGTCGCCATTGGTCGCTTTTTTTACCAATTCGTAATCCTCAAGGGCTTTTTTTGATAAGTTAGTTTTTGCAACTACTTCCATTGTTTTTTCGTGTTTCCTGTTAATAAAACAGGCGAGAAAATCAGGTAGTAAAAAATGAATAAGACGTCGAATAAGGGGAAAAATTTCCAAAGACCCAGATCATTGTAGATCTTCAACATTCGCCGGCTTAGCCAGAGTACTACTGTCATTCTCACCAAATAACTACCTAAGGCTATCATCTGATAGCTGTTGTTGAAAAGCAGGATGAACAAACCGGCATAAAATGCAAAATGGCTCGCTGAAAGCGCACCAAGAAGCAATTTGTGTTGCAGTTTGTACCTACTTCCTGTAGTGAGATGTCGAATTTTTTGATAGTAGTAGCCTGGCCAACTGCTTTTTGCTTTGGAAAAAACGAAAGCGGTGGGCTCTAAAATGAGTGCAGTATTACTTTTATGAGCTACGGCATTGATGAACAAATCATCATCGCCGGAAGCCAGGTGGGCATGTTTTTGGAAACCGCCTGTTTTTTCAAACAGTGATTTACGATAGATCAAATTACGCCCAACACCCATATAAGGAATGCCTGCTAATGAAAAAGAATGGTATGTGATAGCGGTGGAAATACTCTCAAAGCGAATGAAAAGATTTAAAAAGCTTTTTTCAAAAAAAAATGGACCGTGTCCTAAACCGATTTCAATGGGATCATTGATTGCCTCCTGCATTTTTTCGATCCAGTATTCACTGGAGGGCCTGCAATCGGCATCGGTAAGTAGAACAATGTCAAAACGGGACTGTTTTATTCCCGCACTTAAAGCTTCTTTTTTCCCAGGTAGTGTAGCCTGTTGTAGATTAACGACTGTAAAGTTGTCAAATTTAAATTGAAATTCCAAAAGAATTTCCAAAGAATTATCGGAAGAATTATCATTGACTACAATTACCTCAAAGCAATCGTAGTGTTGGCGAAGGATAGAAGGCAAATTTTTTTTCAGGTTTTCGGCTTCGTTTCTCGCACAGATGATCACAGAGACCGGCTTTTTATGCACTCCCAGCTTTGATGGCGTGTTTGCCTTTCCAGCTTTGTAGAAGGCCAGGCGGGAAAAGATCCCCAGCCAAAAAAATAACTGAACAGCCAGAGAGACCAGGAAAAGAATTAAAATTATTTTTTGCAAGGTTATTTTTTTGAAGCCCTTTTATTTTCTTTATGTGATTACCGTTGGATCATTTCCTTTAGGGTTTCACGAGATTTCAGCAGGGGTAATTTTTCCATCTTCCTCAATTTTGTAAAATGGAAGACCGCCCAGGTCAATTTTAAAAAGGAAGCAAACTTCCATGCAAATAATCCCGCCAGGGGAAGGGTGATCAGGTAAACAGCAGCAACCGAAACATCAAACCATGACTTTACCCAATGGTATTGCAATATATAAAAAAGAGGAACGGTGAAAAGCCCGACCAGGGATTTCAGGGTGGAATCATACCCGATATAAAGCCGGGCCATTTTCGTAACCAGAGCCGGGATTCCCACCGCAAAAATATGATTGAGGCTACCGTACAAAAAGAAAGGTAAACCAAGTATGGCCAAAATGACCCTCATTCCAAATTGCCCGACCAGGTTTTTGTTTTTCTGAAGCCAGACGGCTTTATCGTTGGTTCCTTTTGCATCCAGTAGCTCAAAATATTCTTTGGTCTTTTCTTTAATCTCCTGGCAGGCCTCTTTTTCCAGGGCTCTTAACCAGGTGATGCGGTTTTGGGTATTGGCAAAGACCTGCTCCAGGTTATTTGACTCGGAGAGGTCGATGGTTTCCAGTTTTCTTAATAATTCATCCTCTTCGTCATCGATGGTGTTGGTGATCAGGGACTGCATTCTGTTTTGCAGCAATTGGGTCAGGCTGGTGGTTGCTTTTAACGGGTCTTTTTCGAAATCTTCCCGGTAATCACCAACCGGGATTGCTGCACCGACGTTAAACACCAGCCGGGTACCGAATTTATGGGGATCGGAGTAGGTAAGCCCTATGGGGAGAATGGTGACCCCGATGTTCCAGCCATTGTCGGCCTCTGCACCTAGGGCTATCCGGGCCGTTCCTGATTTTATCGGGCGTAGCCGGCGTTCCATAAAACTGGAGCCTTCAGGGGCGATATACATTGAGCCGCCCCCGGCGAGATGATCGAAACTTCGCTGAAAGGATTCGTTGTTGTTTACTTTCTTTTTTTCCGCATCCTCTTTTCGCATGATGGGAATGCAATAAAGCCTGTTGAGTAACCAATTCGCTACAGGATGTGCAAAAAGACTGGCATTGGCCAGGAAAAACAACCTCTTTTTTACCCGGGCCGCCACCCCTACTGCATCGAGCAGGGTATTCGGATGGTTGCTGACGACAATGGTTGGGTGGTCAAATTTGAGTCCATCTTTATTGATCACCGTAGTATAAGGATAAAAAATACGCAGGATCAACAAAACGACAATCTTGAGAAAATCGTACAATAGATTCAGCAACATGGATTGAGTTTGAATAATTTGATGGTGAAGGTAATTAAAAGCAGGATAGCTACAAAAAGGGTTGTTGGATTTGTTCGGGCCGAAGAATGCTACAATGCTCTAATGCTTCAAAGAGGGAAGGAATTCTTTGGGTTTACTTTTTAGAGGGTGAAATTTTTGATGTATTCCCGAACTTGTTCATCAAAACGGTCTCCGTCCTCGTCATGGAATTTTACCTGCGTGGGAAGCACCAGGACAGGTAATTTGCTGTCAATGATGAATTTTTTGTGCAATTCCAGGCGCATGGCATCTTTTTCGGTGGTGAGGATGATCTTTTTTTCGGATTCCATGTCTTCGAATCGGGCTTTAAGGTTGGCCATATCAAACTTGTCGAACAGGTGATGATCCTCATATTCGAGTACTTTGACCGAGTTCACTTTGCTATTCAGGTAATCCAGCAGGTAGTCCGTCCGGGCAATGGCACTGATCAGGAGAACGTCCCAGTCCGGTTGTAAATCGGCCCTGTACTTTGTATTGAAAATATAATAGGATGGATCGTAATCGTAATAGGAAAAATACAATTCCTGGTGAGGAAAGGGTTTGATCATCTCCCTGAATTCCTCTTTCTGCCTGGAGGATATTTCCGGGGGACATTTGCTGACAATGATAATATCTGCACGTTCATAAGCAGATGGCCATTCTCTCAGTCGACCGGAAGGAAGCAGGAAGTCTTTGGTAAAAGGCCGGCTGAATTCAGTCAGCAAAATATTGAGTCCTGGCTTGACGGAGCGATGTTGAAAAGCATCGTCCAGCAGCACCAGTTCAATATCAGGTCGGGTCATCAGCAATTTGGGAATGGCAAAGGCGCGGTTTTCTGAAACGACCGTCATCACATCGGGAAACTTTCGTTTAAACTGTATAGGTTCATCACCTCCCTGCTCTGCCGTCATCGAAGGGTGCAATTCAATGTATCCTGTTGTTTTGCGTTTGTAACCCCGGCTTAGGGTAGCAATGTTCAGGTATTCATGCAAAAGACGGATGAGATATTCTATGTGTGGTGTTTTTCCGGCTCCGCCGACAGAAAGATTCCCCACAGAAATCACCGGCAGGTTGAATTCAATGGATTTTAATAACCCCTGGCGATAGAAAAAATCCCTGAGGCTAACGCCCAAACCGTAAAGTAGGGAAAAGGGGGCCAGTAAGATTTTTGCGAGTATATTTTGAATCATGTGCTGGAAACTGGTTGCTGGTTACTGGAAACTGGTTACTTTACTGGTTACTGGTTGCTCGTTTCTGGTTTGGTTGCTCGTTTCTGGTTGGGAATCAAGCTTTATTCATTAGTGAAACAGCAAAGTTAGGCCGTATGTTCTGATTAGCAAGGGGTATCAATTATCATACCGGGCGGATTTTTGCCTTTTTACCTGGAAATAGCGGTAAATTTGTCATCAAATTAAGCTTAATAAACCAATTATGTCAGAAAATAAAAAAATTGATGCTGCAAATGCACCGAAGCCGGTAGGCCTTTATCCTCATGCACGTAAAGTGGGGAATTTATTGTTTTTATCAGGCATAGGCCCACGCCGTCCGGAAAACGATGAAATTCCGGGGCTGGCACGAAGCGCTGCCGGAAATTTCACTGAATTTGATTTTGAAGCACAATGCCACTCGGTATTTCAGAATGTAAGAGTCGTCCTGGAGGCCAGCGGGGCCAAATGGGAGGATCTTGTGGATGTAACTGTTTTTCTCACCGATATGCAGCGCGACTTTCACACTTACAACCGGATCTATGCGGAATACTTCAAAGACAATCAACCGTGCCGTACTACTGTGGGGATTGATTCTTTGCCCACACCCATTGCCATTGAGCTGAAGTGTATTGCGGTGGTTTGAGGATGGATGGTTTCAATGGTTCAAGTGGTTTCAATGGAGCGTAGCGACATCGTACCGCAGATCGGCATTGTTCAAGTTGTTACTTTAAGTTATGGGGTGATTTTAAAAGTATAAAAATTCTTTTAATACCGGAATTGAATCGTTAGACTTGAATTTTTGACTTTCCTCTTTGAGTATTTCTTGCCGGAGCGGATAGCGTAGGTCGGCGCAAGGATGAGTCCCGACACTATCGTGTACGGGATCTGCGACAGAACAAGGGATAGTAACGCAGTGGATAGCCCGGTGCCGAGCGTAGCGAAGGTATGGTCTCTAGATCAAATAACGAACAAACAGCAATCCTTAGTTTAATTTAAACGGTGCGATGAGGCGAAATTCCGGGATGAGGACGGAGAATGTTTCGTTGGTTTCAAGGCTGACCATGAGGAAACTGCCGTCCATTTTTCCGATTGGAGTGGTCAGCGGGCACCAGGATTCGTATTCATGGCTGCCTTCAGGAGGAAGGATCGGTTGTTCCCCGATGACGCCTTCTCCTTCTACCTCGCGGATGAAACCGGCTGAATCAAAGATGTGCCATTTGCGACGCAGCAACTGTACGGAATCTTCTCTGAAATTAAAAATTCGGACACGGTAACTGAATACATAACGCTTTTTGGAAGGACGAGAGTAGTCCTTTTGATAAAAAGCTTCAACACTTATTTCAATACCATCTGTGATCAGCGTATTCATTGAAAAGTTATTTCCGTTTTGGTATCTGATTAAAATTTCTTAAACGTAATAAAATTAACACATGTCGGAGAGCTTAGTTTTCCTTAATGAAATCCTTTACAATTTTCTCCGCCTTTTTTAGCGTCGAATCGAGATCGTCATTGACCAGGATGGTATCGAATTTTTTTTCGTACCCCAGTTCAAGAGAGGCTTTTTCAATTCGTCTTTTCAAGCTTTCCGGAGTTTCTGTTTTTCGCCCTTCAAGGCGTTTAAGGAGTACATCCGGGCTCGGCGGTTTTACAAATATCGTCAGGGATTCGTCAGGAAAAGCCTTTTTAATACTCATCGCACCCTGCACATCAATATCAAAGATAATATTTTTGTCATTTGCCCACAATCGTTCCACCTCACTTTTTAGCGTGCCGTAGAACTGATTTTTGTAGACTTCTTCCCATTCCACGAAATCCCCTTGGGCAATTTTTTGTTTAAAGGATTCCGGAGTTAAAAAATAATAGGATGCTCCATCTATTTCATTGGGTCTCCGTTCGCGGGTAGTTGCCGACACGGAAAAGGCCAGGGAGTCTATTTTCCTGAGCAGATGGCTGACGATAGTCGTTTTGCCTGCTCCCGAAGGTGCCGTAAAAATTACTAATTTCCTCATGAATACATTCCACCAGCCTCTTTAGTAATAAGGGCCGGGTTTTATTTTTAAGCCATTTTATATAATGATCTTTATACTGCGTTGGCCAATTGTTCTTTGATTTTTTCCAGTTCGTCTTTCATATCTACCACATGACGCTGGATTTCAGATGAATAGGCTTTTGCGCCGAGGGTATTGATTTCCCGGCCCATTTCCTGGCTGATAAAACTCAGTTTGCGTCCCTTGCCGGTGTTCTTTTTATCCAATTCTTCCAAAAAGTATTTGCAATGCTGAGCCAGGCGGACCTTTTCTTCGGAGATATCAATTTTTTCAAGATAAAAGATGACTTCCTGTTCGAAGCGGTTCTCATCCACATTTTCTTTGCCGAAGAAGTCGTCAAGATTTTGGCGCATGCGCTTTCGGATTTTTTCAATGCGTTCTTTTTCGAATGGATCGACTTTTTCCAGCAATTCGATGATTCTGTTGGTTTTGGATTTCAGATCCTCTTCCAGCACGGCGCCTTCTGCGAGTCTGAATTGCTTGAAGTTATTGAGGGCCACATCAAGAACTTTTAACACAAATTCCCATTCTTCTTCATCGATACTTTTAGATTCGGTAGCGACTACATTGGGCAAACGAATGATCGCTGCCGTCAGGTCTTCACGAGGGGCACCCAACTCTTCGGTAAGGGCGCTCAATTCTTCAAAATACTTTCTGAAAAGGGCTTTGTTCAATCCAAATTCATCATCCCCCTGGAGCGAGGTGGTTTCGATCAGGACGTCGATTTTTCCACGCTGGGTTTTTTCGGAAACGATGCGTCTTATTTCATGTTCCTTTTCCTTGTAATTTTGGGGAAATTTTAACCGCAGGTCAGAGAATTTACTGTTTAGGGAGCGCACTTCAATATTGATCGTTTTATGCTTGAAGGTTTGGGTTTCCCGCCCGTAGCCGGTCATTGATAGCAACATATGTTGATTCTTTTATTTTTTTCTTTAATGCGTAAAGATAACTTTTCTGCTATTGGAAGTAAGCTTATTTTCAAAAATCCTGAATTTTAAACATGCTTCCCGATTCAATTCCAGTATTAAAAGAATTTTTATACTTTTAAAATCACTCTATAACTTAAAGGAACCGCTTAATTACTTTGAATCCTCCCGACCTGCGGTAAGGTATGTGACTGCGCTCCATTAGAACAACTGGAACTCAAAAAACAACTAAATTTAACCCCTACGCAACCCTTTCTATTAATCCGGCGTGTTAGGTAATCAGAAGATTAATTAACCATTTAAACACCCTTGATATGAAGAAATTATTGCTGTTCGCTATTCCTGTTTTGCTTTTTGGCAACTGTGACATCAACGACGATAACATTTCCACCCCGTTCCTTTTGCCTACCATGGGTTTAAACGTAAAAGTAACGGCTTTGAGCAGTTGGTACAACGAGGCGGAAGGGGGTTCTGAAACTTATACCAATTTATTACAGGAACCGGCTAATGCGGGTAAATTGCGTTATTCAAAATTCCTGGGATCTTATTTTAATGCGGAAGGCCAGTTCGCCTGGACGGATGTGCCTTACGATGTGGATTCGGTTTTTTTGATACTCGACATCGAATACCCGCTCCCGAACACTGAAGGCCGGTCCATTTACATCCAGCTGATCAGGAAAGAGGCGCTGAATTATGTCAGCCTTGACCCGGAAACGGACACTTATTCCTATAATGATCCGGAAGATTTCAAGACTCGTTTCCTCCACGAAGGTGATTATGATGAAGGCGACCACTACGCCAGGGTGATTACTACTTATTACGAAACGGATTATCCTGATTATGAACCTTACGCGATGGGTTTCCCTACTCCCGAAAACCATTTTCAGATTCGTCAGGTCCTCGAAACAAACCTTGGAATGATTGTTTCCGGTACCTTTTACGGTAAGTGTTATATTTTTTCCTGCGGCTACGCCGAGATTTCCCAACTGGAAAATGGTACTTTTAATGCGTTTATCGGAAATTGACGAACCCAAAATATGGAAAGGCTCTATTGAACGTGGATCAAAACCTTGAAAATATCATTAAAGGTTGTAAAAAAAACAACCCGGCGGACCAGGAGCGATTGTATAAGTTATTTTACAATTACGGGCTGACTATTTGTTCGCGTTATGCCTACAATAGGGAGGAAGCCGGTGAAATATTCAACGATGCTTTTGTGAAAATTTTCAGGAATATAGAAAAATTTGAATTCAAAGGGCCTTTCAAAAACTGGATACAACCAATTTTTGTCCACTGTGCCATTGATCATTACCGGAAGTTTTATGAAAGAAAGGGACCGCCCCCGGTTGCCCTGGATACGGCGGGCAATGTAGGCGTCCCGACGGAAATAATTTCCAAAATGGACTACCACTCCTTGCTGGAAATGATCCGCAGCCTGCCTCCCGTTTATGGGGTGGTTTTTAACCTGGCCATGGTGGAAGGCTACAAACATTCGGAAATTGCCGAAATGCTCAATATTAGCGAAGGAACTTCGAAATCCAATTTGTCGCGGGCAAAAAGCAAAATGAAAGCATTGATTACTGCTCAAAATTTAGTGACGGAATGAGTGATATGCAATTTGAACATATAAAAGACATGCTGTCGGAAACGCAGGAATTTGACTACCGCCCGGAAGACTGGCAAGTGGTGTTTAAACAATTGCACCCGCCAAGGAAAAGACGGTTTTTCTTTATCTTTTGGTTGTCGCTTGGCGGATTGATAGCTGCTGCACTTATTCCTTATGTGATTTTGAAAAAACAGCAGCCGGGTACCCTGGAAACTGTAAAATCTGAAATGGCAATACCGGTCGATGAAAAGCAACGGAAGATGAATGATCAAATCTCCACTCCTGTTGATGCTTCCCGGTTGTTGTTAAATGAAACCGTGCAAAAACCGCTCTCTCAAGCAACAAAATCTTTGACTAAACGGACTTTTGACAACAGCCGGGAATTCCCATCAATGATTCAACAGGACCCCGGCCGGATTTACGAAACAGACCATTCCGAAATGGAAAATATGGACACCCCGGGAACTTCACTTGCGAATGAAAATAGTAATGATTTTAAGGATGAAGTCCCTTACAGCCGTTCGTTCTCCAGGGTTATTGTGTTGCCCACTCTTCTTGCTGAAGTGACCGGGGAACATCCTTTCGGCCTTCCGGAAAAAATCGTTTTGGTGGCCAATGAGGCCCTACCGGAAGAGGTGGACGTAAAAAAGAATAATAAACTACACGGACGTGTGGCTTTGGGACTGACTTACCCATTGGGAAAAACCATTGCCCTGGAGGGCGATCCACGGACACCAAAAGCGGCCGGTCAGTCGATCCAAATGCTTTACAGTCTGAATTCAAAAACGTTGGTTGGCCTGGATGTTCAGATGCAAAGAAGCTTCAGTTATCACGATTCCCTGGACGTGGCTGTTGCCAACCAGTGGTACCCTGACTGGTCCGATAATTTCGATACTTATTATGACACCCTTGACATTGCCCAGCAAAGCCTTTCCCTGGATGTTTCGGCTTACCGGACATTGCTCAATGCCCGAAGCATAAAACTGCATGCGGGATTAGGTGCCCGGTTCAATCTGAGCAGGGAACAGCAGGTGCGAACGGTGATAGGAAATCCTTATTTTGGCAGCATGAGGGCCGTACACGAAATTTCCTTCTCGGAAAAATTCAAAGGCCTGGTTCCGAAATTGATGGTTGATGTTCCGTTGTATAAAGGATTTGGCCTGTCTTTTGGTTTGGAATACCTGGTACCTGCCGGGAAAGCGGAACTTGATATTCAATCAAAATTTTCCGGGGTTGGTAAACTGTATTTTGCTTTTTGAGAAGGCCCGAACATGGCCGGGAAAGTTAAAAAGTAAATTTATTGAGCTATTTGCCGTCACGTTTTTAGATTTCGTGGCTTTTATAGAGGGGGAGGGGGGCGGGACGCCATTGACGGCCTGACTCAGAGTCAGGCCGTCAATGGCGTAAAAAGCTTAATTTTCAATAACTATACTTCAACCTCAAAAAAGCAGCCTGCAGGGAGCTGCCATATTTTTCTTTTTTGTCAAAAACGATTTGCCCGATCAAATCCAGATCCCAGTTTTCCTTGATGGAAAGGGTAAGGGTCGGGTTTAAAAATAAAGCCTGGGATTTCACCGGGCTGTAAATCAGGGCCAGCCCCCCGTTGATCAGTGGGGTGAATGGATAACTGGCTGAGCCGAAAAAGGCCCATTCGTAAGGGTAAAGATTTTTGGCCGACAATTCAAAAGAGAATAGGGTAGAGGCATCTCCCAGAGAAGAACCCATGCTGTTGTATAGCGCTCCTCCGTTAAGATAAAGGGAATTGGCAAAGGAATAGTCTACGCCAATGGTGGCCGTAAAAGCATCCTCTTCGTTTTTATCGGTTAAGGGGGTGAACCAGCTGAACTCTCCTTTGAACCCTGCATTTTTGAGGTTGCCGGCCCAGCCGCCGCCAAGGACGATGTCGTCTTTGGCATAACCTCCCAACATTTGAAAATCATAATTCCATTTGTTGAATTTCCACAACCCGGCAATAACGGCCTGATTGATGTTGTCGGCAGCTTTGGCGGCGACTTCAATACTGGAAGAAATTCCCGTATAGTATTTCACCCTGACGGCATCGCTTCCCGGCCGTTCCTCATAATCAAAATCGGTAAAAGAGAAAGCATTGAAAATATCATTGGGGTTCCAAACGGTATTGATGCCCCAATTGACTCGTTGGCGTCCCAGGCGCACCTCCCAGTCGCCTGATGAATATTGCAGGTATAAGCGATCCAGTACGCTGTGCCAAACGACAGAAGGATGATCAATGACCAAAACCGAAAGGTCGAGGTAATCATTGGACGCTTTGTCAACCTGTTCCGCATATCCAGGGGTAGATCGGACAAAATCTCCTAAAAAAAGGCGGTTTCTCCACCCAGCTTTCAAGGTGAATTTGTCATTGAGATACCAATTTAAATTCAGCCGCTGGTGGATCAGCTGGTCGAGGAAAACTGTGTCGGTGAACGCTGTTTGTTGCGCGTTGGGATAGGAGTTATTGAAAAAAATGACGGTCTGCATGTTTTTCACATAACCACTCAGGACTACCTTGTCGTTCTGCGCGGATAATTGAAAAGCGAAAAACAGTATCCCCGGCAATAGGGATAATATCCGATTCAGCATGCTTTTATGTATTTTATTTAGTCTCATCAGAAACGATCATTCCATCTTCGAGGGTAATCACGCGTTTTGCTCTGTCAATGACCCGTTGATCGTGGGTGGAAAAGACAAAAGTCATATTTTCTTCCTTATTCAGTCGGGACATGATGTCCAGTAAATTGGTCGTTGAAACAGAATCCAGGTTCGCAGTAGGTTCATCAGCGAGGATGAAAGCAGGCCGTGAAGCCAAGGCTCTTGCTACCGCCACCCGCTGTTGCTGTCCACCTGATAACTTGGAAGGACGCCTGTCTTTTTCTGTATTCAGGCCAATCGCATTAAGTAATTCCGCCGTTCTTGCATCACGCTCCTTTTGGGATTTCTTTTGCAAAAGCATCACAAATTCGACATTCTCCTTTGCCGTTAAAACCGGTATCAGGTTATAGGCCTGGAAAACAAACCCGATTTTTTTTCTTCGGAAATTGATGAGTTGATTGTCGCTCAGTTGGGAAATATCCTGCCCTCCAACCATCACATTGCCTTCCGTCGGCCGATCCAATCCGCCAATGATATTCAAAAGGGTCGTTTTTCCGGAACCCGAAGGCCCTACGATCGCGGTAAATTCACCTTCGTTTATGTCAAGGCTCACCCCGCGCAACGCATTAACAGGAATGGTTTTAGGATTATATATTTTTTTGAGATCTTTTGTTTCTATAACTTTCATCGTTCAATTATTTATAAGATGATTTTTTTTTTTTTAAACCAGCAACCAGTTATATCTTCCTGATCGCCTCCACAGGTTTCAATTTTATGGCTTTATAAGCCGGATAAATAGAAGCGAGTAAAGCCGTAAGGGCTACCGCTACAGCGAGGTCGAGATAAATTGCAGTTTCGAGACTTGGATAAATGAACGTGGACATTCCAAATTCCTGCATTCCTTGTTTTGAAAAAAGCGCCAGGTTTATGCCCGTTTTGCTTAAGCGAGATGTCAATATATAACCCAAAAGCAAACCAATGGGCGCTGAAATTAAAGCCAGCATTAAGGTTTCCAGCATGATCATAAAAAACACCTTGATCTTATTCATCCCTACTGCCATAAGCATTCCCAGTTCCCGGATCCGTTCAAGCACGGTCATCAACATGGTATTGATAATGCCAAATATTAAGGCCAGCATGAAGATGAACATATAAATTTGTGAAGCGTTCCTGATTTGCGATTGGAAAAGTTCCAGTTCCGGGGAAATTTCTTTATAGGATTGTACGGATAAATCAGGGAAAGCCTGTTGCAGCAATATTTGAGTAGTATCCAAAAGCTGAAGGTTATCCAGTCTTATAGCTATCTCATGACCAATATCTTTTTCTCCCAGCAGGTTATTCAGATCCTCCATCCGGACGAAACATACAGACTCGTCATAAATGTTGTCTCCTGATTCAAAAATGCCGCTTACTCTGAAAGCTCCGGCAGTAATATCGCCATGGAGGGTCTGCATGGTAATGACTACCTTGGATCGCAGTTTCAGGTTTAATTTTTTAGCGGTTACTTTACTGACCAGGATAGGGCTTTTACCCTTATCACTCAGATACTCTCCCTCTACTATTTTTTCACTGATACCGGTTACGAGGATTTCTTTCTCCGGAATTATTCCTGAAACACGAATCCCCCGGGTGCTTTTCCCTGAAGCAATCATGGCATTGGACAAAGACCTCCCAGACGCGGCTTTTACTCCTTCCACATTTTCACATTGAGAGATAAGCTCCTGAATATTTTTCAGATAAAATTTTGCTTCTTTGTCTTTTGGAAAATCCGGGTGATGTATTTGTATATGAGAGACCTCATTGTCGATCGCATTATTTACATAACTGTCTGCCATCCCGGAAGCCATACTGGCCAAAAATATCACAGACCAAACCCCAACGATAATGGCGCCCATTACAACAAAACTCCTGGTAGGGTTCCGCCATATATTCCGCCATGCAATTTTTAATAACATTGTTTTATTGTTTATGCTGTTATGCCTTACCTTAATCTTTTTACTTTACCCTTTTCACTTTTGATCATCCTCTCATCGCCTCAATTGGATTAAGCCTCCAAATTTTCCACATCGCAAAAGTGGCTAAAACAGAAGTGATCAAAAACACGATAACCGCCTGCCATATAAATATCTGCCATTCAAAGGTGGCCGGGAAAATCGGGTCAAAGCCCCATTTTTCATAAGCAGCGGTCATATCTTCTGACATTCCGCTAAAATCAAGTGGATTTTCTTTGAAATAATAAACCAAAGGAGCAGCCCCCAGAAGGCCCAAAACTGCTCCGGAGAGCCCTAATATTACTATTTCCAGCCATACCGAAACCGCCAGCAACCAGCGTTTCATCCCAATGGAGATCAAGATGCCAAATTCGTACTCCCGCTCCTTTGCCATCATGAGAATGGTGCCAAAGATTCCGAAACTTATAATGGCATAAAGAACCAGTAACATGACATAATTCCCTGCGGCGTCTGTCTTTTGGGCTTCGACCAATTCGGGCAGCATTTCCTTCCAGGCCATGACCCTGTATTCACTTGCCGTATCCAGTCGGGTATCTAGGGCTTTTATTACACCGGGCAGGCTTGTCTGGTCATCCAGTTTCATGGCCAGGGAAGATACCAGATTGGGGGCGCCGAAAAAATATTGAGCTGCTTCCAGGGGCAGATAGATCATTCTTTTATTTAATTCCGGAGAGTTGAACTTCACTACCCCCTTTACCGGATATTTCCCCGCCGCATTGATGCCATGATATCCCTGACTGATCAGAATGAGGGAATCACCCAATTCAATCTTGAGCATTTCTTTTACTCCTTCGGCAATGAGCACGCTTTGATCCTTTTTATCAAAATAAGCACCTTCCACCAGCCGGCCTTTTAAATTGGTGAGTTCGTCTTCCTGTTGGGGATCGACACCAACGACCAGCATCCCGCTTGTTTGAGCGCCATAGGAGGCTAACGCAAAGGATTCAAGGCGGGGAACCAATGCTTTTAAACCGGGGATTTCATCGCTGAGTTTCAACAAATCGTCATCTAGTGTCAGCGATTTATTGATGGATTTATCTTCCCAATATCCTTTTTTTTGAATCTGGCCGTAGCCGTAATAAAAGTTGACCACATTGTCCAGCATCCGAATCCATGCCCCTTTTTGTATGGAGTTCATGAATACAGAGAACAAAACCGCAAAAAAGATAGACGCCGCCGTAATCATGGTACGCCGCTTATTTCGCCAAATATTTCTCCACGCTAATTTTAGTAACATTATATAGGTTAATTTAACGATGTTTAATTTAGTCTTCAGTAATAGCAACCAGTGGAATGAAATGACATCCCGATACGCAGTGTCGGGGCAACCAGGCTAATACCTTACCCGCTTCAAATTCTGAATGGAGAAGAAATCATCCTTTGGATTTTGATTAAAGTCCAGCGACAAATATTCGATGATGGTTTTATTGCCTTCCTGATCCTCGGGCAAAATTTCCATTACCGAAGGCAACAATTTACCTCCTAACATTTTCACATTTTTCCCAAGCATGGTATTGATGAGATAGCCGTCTTCATCGTAGAATTCAACTTTCATTTGCATATACTCTTCGGTGTCAACCCACATAATGACTTTGCCCCATACTACCGGAGCGTCTTCCAGCGGAGTGAGTTCTATTTTATAGCACTCTCGTTTTTCGACCATTTCTTTGCCCAACAATTTGTGGGTATAATCAACGACAAGGGAAGACTGCTTGACCAGGTCATCATTGGTAAAGTCGGAGCCCATCCAGGATTGGAGCATCATCGAAGGCGGGAGTTTGATGGTTCGGTCGATACTGGGTTGCCAGTTCCACATTTCGTTGCCTCTTTTAAGGAATCCCATTCCTTTGTCACGGGCAGGAGCGGTAACGACAATTAAGGCGAGGTCATTCCCTTTACTCCAGCTTTTCATTTTCATCTCCCGTGTCCAGTCAGGACGGATGATTTTCATCGACAATTCCGCATAACTCGACAATCCCCTTACCTTTTCATCCGATATTTTTATTATTTCTTTGGCGGTAGGGGTTCCCTGTGCCATCCCGGAAAAATTTAATCCAAAAAACAGGAGAGTTATGAATATTAAATTCAGTCTTTTCATTATTAAAATTTATTTTGGTTCGTATTTTTTTAAAATATATTCCTTCATTTCTTCAATAGGATAAGCCTCCGGAAAGCTCAGGTAATGGAGAAACAGCCCGTCGAGCAAAGCTCCGAACATCATAACTTCCATTCCGGGATCTTCCACATCCAATTGAGTGAAAATGCCCAACCCCATTTCCATGAAGGCCTGCTGTTTTTCCTGAACGACCTGTTGCAACTCCTCCATGACATCCGTCTGCACGGCCAGTGCTGTCAGCAATTTCCAGTGCCTTATGTCATTTTGAACACTTTTGATCAGTGCATCCATCATTTTCTTGAGCTGAATAAATGGCGTGTCATCAGGAGACATGACATCCGCTACTGCTTTTTCGGTTACCTCAACAGTCTCCAGCAGTATGTCATGAAGCAGGTCTTTTTTACTGTCAAAGTAATTATACATCAGCCCTTTCGATATACCGGCCTCCTTGGCAATGCGGCTGATGGAGGTACTGTGATATCCGTGTTTGGCAAATAATTCCAAGGCAGTCTCCTTGATATTGGCGACACTTTTCTGTCTTATGACTTCAAATTGATTTTCTGTTTTTGGTGACATATTTTTTTATTGACCGAACGTTCATTCAAATATATGGTGTTTTACCCTTCAAAAGCAAGTTTTATGTGAAAAAAAAATCGAAATCACGAAAAAATGGTATTTTTCATCGAAGATTCTATTGATTACCCTTTTCTTGTCGTTTAAAAATTAAGAGGAAAGCAAATTATAATTATAGCAATACTTTTGAAGGTGGAAATTTGGATGAGCGTTAAAAAAAAGGAATAGAATTGTTGTAGTTTTGCATTTTAAAATATGGCCTGACTAAAGTAAGACCTTGAACCAAAACACATGCATTAAAGATGAAAGTCACCGAATATTTCGAAAAAGCCAATGGCCATACTTTGGCCTCTTTCGAAGTCCTTCCGCCATTAAAGGGCGGGAGTATGCAGGCCATTTTTGATACCCTCGACCCGTTGATGGAGTTTAAACCTCCTTTTATTGATGTTACTTACCACCGGGAAGATTTTATTTACCGAAAGCGCTCCAGCGGATATTTTGAGAAGGTAGCCATCAGGAAGCGCCCGGGGACCGTCGGCATTTGTGCGTCCATCATGCATCGTTATGGGGTGGATGCTGTACCTCACCTCATCTGTGGAGGTTTTACCCGAGAGGATACCGAAAATGCGCTGATCGATCTGAATTTTTTGGATATCAATAACGTCCTCGCCCTGAGGGGGGATGCCCGTCAGTTTGATGGCCGGTTCATCCCTGAAGAAGAAGGACATTCTTATGCCATAGACCTGATCAGACAGATCGTGGATATGAATAAGGGAAGATACCTGCATGAAGATATTGCCAATGGTTCGAAAACGAATTTTTGCATAGGCATTGCCGGTTACCCGGAAAAACATTTTGAGGCGCCTAACCTGGATATGGATTTGAAAAATACCAAAGCGAAGATTGAAGCCGGGGCGGATTATATCGTGACGCAGATGTTTTATGACAATCAAAAATATTTCGACTACGTCAAAAAATGCCGTGAAGCGGGTATTACGGTGCCCATTATTCCGGGGCTAAAACCCGTTTCCAAAATCCACCAGTTGAGTTCACTGCCCAGGTTATTTCATGTGGATATGCCGGAAACGCTCGTCAATGAATTTACAAAAGCCAAAACGCCCGAAGATCGCAGGCAGGTGGGCATCGAATGGGCCATCATGCAATCCAGGGAATTAAAGGAATTTGGGGTGCCTTGTCTTCATTATTATACTATGGGCGATTCGGAAACGATCCAGGCCATCATGGAAAAGGTTTTTTAAAACAGATGTGGCGAGCAATTTTAAAAACAAAACATCGAAGATTTGTTGAGCAATTGATTTTTACGTTTTTGTGTTTTCAAAATTTCCCGCTGAGTAGATTCGTGTCCAATGAAATAGCGAAATTGTCGGACTTTGGTTTATACCAGATTATTGACTGACCTTACGCAGCATTTAAGAATTTGGAAAAAAGATTAGGAATAATATCAAAGCTACGATCAATCGAATGGATTACAATATCAGGTACAACGGGCCGGCTCCTCAATTGGGCATTAGATTGAACAATTGTTATGCTGTCGTGCATTACATCAGTTATTGATTTAATATTAAACATCTTCATTGAAAAGCACTGTTGTGAAAAGAATAACGGAATCACCTTCAAATTATCGACACCTCGAGCAAATGAGTGTAACGGATTTGCTCACCCACATCAATACGGAGGATAAAAGTGTGCCCCTGGCGGTAGAAAAATCCCTTCCTCAGATTATCGCACTGGTTGAAGTGGTCGTGGAAAAAATGGAAAAAGGGGGCAGGCTGTTTTATATTGGAGCCGGTACAAGCGGACGACTAGGTATTTTGGATGCGTCGGAATGCCCTCCTACCTTTGGGGTGCCTGACGATTGGGTCATTGGTTTGATAGCCGGCGGTGATTACGCTATCCGAAAGGCCGTCGAAGATGCAGAGGACAGCACCACCCAGGCATGGCAGGATCTAAAAACACAACTGATCAATAAAGAGGATGTCGTGGTAGGCATTGCCGCTTCCGGCACGACACCCTATGTTGTGGAGGGATTGGATGATTGTCAGAAAAACGGCATCACCACCGGATGCATCACCTGCAACCCGGGATCCCCTCTTGCCGAAAAGGCCGATTACCCCATTGAGGTCATTACCGGCCCTGAATTTGTCACCGGCAGCACCCGCATGAAAGCCGGCACCGCCCAAAAGCTGGTACTCAATATGATCTCCACCGCTACCATGATCCGCCTGGGACGGGTGATGGACAACAAAATGATCGATATGAAACTCAGCAATGCCAAACTCGTGGACCGCGGGGCGAAGATGCTGAAAAATATGCTCAAACTTCCTCTGGATGAAGCCAGGGAATTGTTGCTGGAGCATGGAAGTGTGCGCAAGGCACTGGAAGCAGATAGATAATAATCCTGTTGTTTTACGGGAATATAAAAATGTATTAATTGAAAGGGGATTAAACATGAGTCATCCCGGATTTTCAAAAACTGTCTGAAATAGAAATTTTTTGAAAATCCGGGATGAACTCATGTTTTTAGTTATGCCAAATACTGGGGGCATTTTTTCAAATTAACCGCAAGATGATTCTGCATGTCGAATCTATCTAAAAAATAAATACCTTCTTCAACAGCCGCCTGAAGCTGGAACTCAGGCCCGATCCCAGAACAGATGTCATCGTCTGAATGGAAAAGGTTAAGCAGTAGAAACAATGACAGGATCAATAAGTAGGACCCGGGAATGAGTGAAATACCCGAAAAATGGATCGCTAAAAACAATGTCGGCTCAACGGCTGTTTAATTATTCCATACGAACAACTGTTCGTTTTTAAAAAATACATATCTTTGCACCACAAAAAAAATAATTCATGTCGACGGAAATACTGAAAAAAGCTTTTCAGGCAAAGATTGATGCCGATGAAAAAATAGAACCCAAGGACTGGATGCCGGAGGCATATCGCAAAACGCTGATCCGGCAAATTTCCCAGCACGCTCATTCTGAAGTAGTAGGAATGTTACCGGAAGGCAACTGGATCTCCCGCGCCCCAAGTCTGAGGCGAAAGGCTATTTTGCTGGCAAAGATCCAGGATGAGGCCGGGCACGGACTTTACCTGTACAGCGCCGCTGAGACCTTAGGAATTGATCGCGATGAGATGCTGCAACAATTACATGAAGGTACGGCCAAATATTCCAGTATTTTCAATTACCCCAGTCTCAACTGGGCAGATATCGGTACCATCGGCTGGCTCGTTGACGGTGCGGCCATCATGAACCAGGTGATGTTGCAGCGGACCTCCTACGGCCCATATTCCCGTGCCATGATCCGGATCTGTAAAGAAGAAAGTTTTCACCAGCGACAGGGGTATGAATTACTGATCGCAATGTGTAACGGTACCGAAGAGCAGAAACAAATGGCACAAGATTCCATCAACCGTTGGTGGTGGCCCTCCCTGATGATGTTTGGACCTAAAGATGATGAGAGCCCTCATACACAACAGTCGATGGACTGGAAGATCAAAAGAAAGACCAACGATGAATTGCGCCAGCAGTTTATCGATGTCACCGTTCCCCAGGCAGAATACCTGGGACTAACCATTCCTGATCCTGATTTGAAGTGGAATCCTGAAAGAGGTCATTATGATTTTGGGGAGATCGACTGGAACGAATTTTGGGCCGTGGTAAAAGGCAATGGCCCGTGCAATCGTCAGCGTTTGCACGACAGGGTTAAAGCTCACGAAGAAGGTGCCTGGGTAAGAGAAGCAGCACTGGCCTGGGCCGAAAAACGTAAAAAAAGAGCAGAAGAAGCGGTTCCGGCGTAAGCTGATAAGGCAATGGACGGAAGTTGAATAACCAACCTGCCCTCCCGACCTACGGTACAGGATTTCGTTTCGCTCAATTTGAACTAATTGAACCCCTTGAACAACTTAAACAACTTGAACCATTAAAAACCTAACCATGGATAACAGCTGGCCCCTTTGGGAAGTATTTATCAGAAGTAAAAATGGATTAGACCATAAACACGTCGGCAGCCTGCACGCGGCAGATGCACAGATGGCTATTGAAAATGCACGTGATGTTTATACCCGTCGTAATGAAGGGGTAAGCATTTGGGTGGTGGAGTCAAAACATATTTCCGCATCGAGCCCTAACCAAAATGATGCAATGTTTGAGCCGGCCAATGACAAGGTTTACCGCCACCCAACTTTTTATTCTATTCCCAAAGAGGTGAAAAATATTTAAAGCATGAACAGTCAGGAGGCTCATTTCAAATATATACTTCGTATCGCGGATAACGCACTCATTCTGGGACAGCGTTTGGCAGAATGGTGCGGACACGGACCAATTCTCGAACAGGATATAGCCCTTACCAATTTTTCGCTCGATTACATCGGCCAGGCCCGCAACCTGTACACCTATGCTGCAGCAATGGAAGGACAGGGAAAAACGGAGGACGACCTCGCTTTTTTACGAAACGAGCACGCCTTTTACAATATGCTCCTGGTTGAACAGCCTAATGGCCACTGGGGACAAACTATCGTCCGACAGTTTCTTTTTGATGTGTTCAACTATCTTTTTCATCAGGAACTTTGCCAAAGCAAGGATGAACAGCTGGCCGCCATTGCCGCCAAGTCGCTGAAAGAGATTACTTATCACCTGAAGTTCAGCTCCGAATGGTTGATTCGCCTGGGGGATGGGACTGAAGAGAGCCATGCTAAAATGCAGGAGGCCCTGGATGATCTTTGGATGTACACGGGAGAATTATGCTTACCTGATGCAATCGACGAACAGATGGCAGCATTGGGAATTGGGGTTGACCTGGCGGGTATTCAACCGTTATACCAGGAAAAGGTAACCCAGGTGCTAAAACAGGCTACCCTTGTTTCACCGGACATTCCGTGGATGCAAAGTGGTGGAAAACTGGGGCGGCATACCGAGCACCTCGGTCATCTCTTGGCAGAAATGCAGTATATGCAGCGGGCTTTCCCGGGAATGGAGTGGTAGGCTTTGGCTTGTTGCTGGTTGCCCCGACACTACGTATCGGGATGTCATTTCATTCCACTGGTTGCTGGTTGCTGGGTTCTACGTAATATGTTATAAGGGTTGGCCTGTATTGAGTAGCGTTTTCCTTGCGAGCTCCGCGCCATCCCGGCGTCCTTTGCGTTTAAACAAACCCAAAACCCCAATTCCCAATCTTCAATCAGAACCTCGATTCAAGGTAATAAGGCAGCATCGCCCTCCAGGTGGGCCAGTCGTGGGTCATGTCCGGTCCCCAGATGTCCAGTTCGTGTGGAATACCTTTGGCATGCAGCACGCCTGACATGCGTCGGGAAGCATCCGGATTTTCGTAATTCCCTGTTCCTGAAAGAAAATGAATATGTCTTTTCCCCCTCAATCGTGGCAAGAAAAAATTGTCATCCAGGTTGGCCATGTATTGGAGCGGGGAATTAAAATACACATCCTCGTCATAGTAGCCTTTGGTATAGGTGCTGAGGTCATAATCGCCACTCATGGCAATAACCCCTTCAAAGAGATCAGGGCGTTTGAAAAACAAGTTAGCAGCATGTAATGCACCAAGCGAAGCGCCACAAGTAATGATGGGCGTATCCTGACTGGTATGCGTTCTGATGAACGGCACTACTTCGTGAAAGACATAGGAGTTGAATTGTTGGTGCCTGATGGATTTATCCCGTGGATGCATCCTGTCATTGAGCCAGCTTTCAGAGTTGATGCTGTTAATGGAAAAGACTTTTACTTTTCCTGAATCAATATAGTGGCGAATGGCGTCGATAAGCAAAAAACGCTCATACTCCAGATAATCCGCCGCCGCAGTAGGGATCAAAAGTAAAGCGAAGCCGTAGTGCCCGTAAACCGCTAAATCCATGTGTTTTTGCAGGTTTGGGCTGTACCAGTTGTGAATCTGTCTTTCCATGACGCAAAGTTGGGAATTTTTTTTCAATCTCCCTCAATCTTCGTCCAATCTTCTTCAATCACCCTCAATCTTCTTCAATACAACCGAATTTCCTGCCGATCGTTGAAAAAGCCTGACCATTCATTGAATAAATTTCTGTTAAGATGTAAAACCCTTTTGTTTTGTATCAACTATTCAAAATAAAAATTATTCATTCATCTAAAACATTAATTTAATTATGAAAACTCAAATTCAAAATTCAAAAATCATGAACACCCTCCTGAAATCTTTTGGACTTTTTGCTATGCTTTTTGTGATGACTTTCACTACCTCCTGCGACAGAAAAGGGAACGATACTCCTGTAATCGAAATGACTATTTCCGAAGAAGATGCCGTTGATGTGATCGAAGGAGCATTGACCATGGATACTGAAGGCCTGGTAAGCGAACTGGAAGATGCGGCCGAAGTTGCCGATAAATATGCGGAAAAGACTTTTAATGAACCTTGCGGAGTTACCTTTGATTCAACTTTTACAGTAGTTGAAAGCAATGCCTTTATCACGGCTTCTTACAGCAATCACCTGGAATGGACCGTTTACTGCAACAATGCTGAAATTCCTGTTAACCTCGACTTCAGCCGAGAATCACAGGGAACTTATGAAACTACTCGCATGGAATCAGCAGATGCTTCAAGCAGTGCCTGGAACCTCGACAACCTGATTCTGGGGACCAACTATGTATTAAACGGAACTTACAGCCGTTCCGGCAGCCAGACTTCTAAAGTGAGGAATGAAAATTCACTCACTTCCACCATTCAAATGACGATTACCAACCTGAATGTAAATAAAGGAACCCGCAGGATAGAAAGCGGCACCGCTGATCTGACCATCTCCGGCACCAGCACAACGGGGCACAGTTTCAGCTTCGATGCAGAAGTTATTTTCCAGGGCAATGGTGCTGCAGTGGTGGTAGTCAATGGCAACTCCTATCAAATAGACCTGTATTAATCCTGTGATGATTCATTTTCCTTTCACCCACAATCTGTACCTTTTAGCATGACTAGGCAGCCGGAAAGCACCCTCTTTTCGGCTGCCCTTTTTTGCTTTATGGCTCCGGTTACCAAATTCTAACGAAATGTCAGGGTATTTTTCTATTATTCCAATCCTGTTTTTATGGCTGGCTGTTCAGTCCGTGGCCACCGGGCAAACCATCCCGGAAAACTACGATACACCCGAAAAACGTTGCGCCATCATAACCGATGAAATGATAAAGGAGTTGCCACTACAACCCGGAGAGGTTCCTGTTTTCCGTGCACTAAACCTCAAATATGCAAAGATCGTCCAAAAGGAAATCCTCGACCAGGAGATCAGCTGGTGGTCGGCTTATTTTAAAATGAAAGAGATCAATCAAAAAAAGGAAAGGGAGCTGTTGCCGCTGTTATCCGATAAACAAATAGAAAATTACGAACGCATGAAAGCAGATGCCCGGCAGCTATTGTGGGAAATGTTTCTTGATTAGCAGTGATCAACTTGAGGAGTCATCTCAAAACTCTGAAAATTAATAAACTACCACGCCCTTTTCATGGCCATGATATATCCAAGGTGCAAGGCTTCGTGCATGTTATTAAAAACAATGGCTTCCTCCACATTGTGCAAGACGATTCCATAACTGGTAGGGTATTCCTTGAAGTTTCCGAAAATCCCGTTTTGATAATCCTCTGCCATCCGGGGTCCCGAAGTGGCCAGGCCTGACATGATTTCGTCCAAAACTTCCTTTGAAACTCTTTTTTCAGGGGCGGTGCCTTTACGAAAGGTCTGGATCAGGTTTTCTGAAATAAGGGGTTTGGTATCCGTCAGTGCGTAAACCAGCAGTTGTTGGGTCACGAGAATGTGGCCGAGATTCCAGGCGATATTATTATTGAATCCTTTGGGAATTTTATTGAGCTGTTCCACGGTAAGATCACTGGTGACAGACTTCAATAGAGCCCTTGTCGCATTCAGGTTGGCAAATTGTTCATTCATCCTGTTGGGTATTGATCAGCAAATAACAATGAGGCTCAAATTTAATGGCTTTTGCCCAAAGCTAATCCATAACCCCCAAAAAATCTTTTGGCTTTTCCTGACCCTATTGATTTACGGCCTATGGATTCAGATGAACAGTGGTGAGTTTTTGTTCAATGGCCCGCAATTGATCGTTGATGACTTTTTGGGAGACGTACCAGAACCCGAAAGTGGTCATGGCACAAAAGAATGCTGTCATTAAAATAAAAACGCCTTTTTTCATATCAAACGGAATTTGGGTGTAGGTTTTAAGTGAAAAATTCCTGGCGGCCAATGCCGTTCAGTTTGCCATGATTCACATGGCCTCTCGTGTTATTGTATCCTTACGAAACAGGAAAAGTTACCCGAAAGGAGTGTTTTTTTATTTTTATCAAAAAAAATGGTGGTGAAAATGAACCGGGAATTAATTTTATAAAAAAAACGGTATGGAAAATTCAAAACATGATCTTCCCCTGGGTGACCAGGAACGGTTGATTGAATTACTTAGCCTTTTCCTGTTGGTTGGTATGTGGATCTACGTAGCGTTGAAATGGAGTACGCTGCCGGAAACCATTCCGCATCATTTCAATCTTCAGGGCGAGCCGGATGCCTGGGGCGGCAAAGCCATGATCTTTCTCCTTCCGGCGATTGCCCTGGGTACTTATTTGTTGCTTTATTTTATCGGAAAAATGTCCCCGTCAACGTATAATTATCCGGTCAAAATTACGGAAGAGAACAAGGCTTACCAGTATGCCCTGGCAGTCATGATGCTCAAAATTACCAACTTGTGGACCATGATCCTGATGGCTTATATCACCTGGGCCATCGTGGAAGAAGCAGGAGGTCATAAAGGGGCATTAAACGGGGCATTACTCTGGACCATAATTGGAAGCTTGTTTGTGGTGCTGGCGGGATACATTTATCTTGCGAAGAAAGCCGCCTGATATGATTTAAAATGCATGCAACCTCCCCAAAGGGTGGTGCAGATGAGCATCCTTCCAATTTTTTTGGAAAACCATCCAAAAAAAATCTTCAGGATGCAGCCAGGAGTTCCCGGGCTGAAGGACCAGTCTCACAAATCACCTGTAACCAATGTCGGCCTAAGTTTACATGTTTTTTCTTTGACCAACACCAATCAATGAAAAGGCTGCCTCCGGGCGTTCATTCACAGGCCTTTGAGGAGCTTCCGGGAAGCGGATTTTGAAAAGCATGGCCCGAAACATTCCAAAGGATTTGATTGTCGTAAAGCAGTTGGTAATTTAAGGTTACCGCCCACCCGGCCGGCGTCGTATCGGTTCTGGGCACTTCGATAATTTCTCCTGAGCCTCTTACGGAAACGGTACGGACAGGCGCATACGGAAAGCTGCCAAATCCCAACGATTCCGGGTCAGTATTCAACTCTTGGATAGGAATGGTAACCTGATCATCGGAAACTTTGGCAAAAACGCAAACGCCCAGGTCATGGAAGTTTGAAAACCAGATTTCATCCTGCTTTTCATGAGGGAAGGTTTCGCAGTCGAACCTTTTAGGAGGTAAATAGCTGCTGATGTCGTGGAAGGAATCACCCGATTTTATCTGCAGTTCAAAAGTATAAGAGCCTATCCATTTTCCGTTAATGTCCTTACTGCCTCGTCCGCTATTTTCTTGCTCGGGCGTGCAGGAAAAGCAGATGACAATGAACAAAATAAAGGAACGTTTTAGCATCATAAGGAGCATTTATTTGGAAAATCAGTGAAAATTAAGGGCTGTTGGCAATATTTCCTAATCATAGTCCAAGTTTAACAAATTGATGACCTGCTAAAATATACCTTCCGTTTTACTTGCTTCTCAAAAGAAATCCTAAATTTACAGGCAACCAAAAGTCGAGTGTCTCGTAAAATGTTTAAAACAAATGAAAAACCGCTATTTGTTGACATTGGCGATCGCCGTTTTTTTCATCATGCTGTGTTACTGGTATCCGGGTGCGCTCAATAGCAGTCTTTTTGTTTTATGGATCAGCGTTGTTTTTCACCGGAGATTTACCTATGAAATCCCGGAAAACGCAACCCAGACCTTCAGGATGCTGACTTCAGGATTCATTTACCTGGGCATCATTTCAGGGTTGTTTATGCTCACCCGTCAGTTTAAATGGCTCGTTTATGAGTCTAAGGTGGTCCTTGATTTTGAGAATATATTGCATTTTGAAAAAGCAGCTTATATTCATATCATCAGTGCGTTACTGCTAACCATCGCCTTTTTTATTTTTTCTCACCGGATGATTCTCGATGTTTTCAGGACGGGCTTGCCCAGGAATGTCCGATTGATGACCCTGTTGGCGGTATTGGGGATTAGTTTCTTTATTGTCCCGTTTTTTACCCTGGATTTCCCTGCTTACCAGTCTGTGTTAATTGCTTTTGTTTACTTACTATTATTCGACCTTTATATCGACAGCAGGACCACGAGTCTCACCTGGCTCATTTCGTGGATGGTCGCTTTTTCTATATTTACCGCTTTTGTTTTTTATAAATACAACCTGGATCGTGATCTCGAAACGAGGTTGGAGCTGGCAAAAGAACTGTCCGTCCTAAGGGATTCCACCGCTGAGCTCCAATTGGAGCCTTTCCTGGCAGATGTTTTTTCCGATGACAGCCTGGTATTGTATTTTACGGCTCCGGTGCCTTTTACCTTTGAAGAAAATAATATTCGGCGGCAAATGGATGCCCTGATGCGCCGGGAGAAATACCTTTCCCGGGTGTATGCATACGAGGTGTATATTTTGAATGAAAATTTTGGACACTCCTTCATCGAGGACAAAAACCCGGCAGAAGGTTTTTCTTTGCTCAAAAGCATAAAAGAGGCTCCCATAAACGAATTATTGTACACTCCTGAAAATGATATCGCATACGTTTATGTTACCCAAAAACATTTTCCTATTCCCGGTGATACCACTTCTTTTAATACGGTAATTATTTGCCTTCGCCCCATGGAAAACAATAATGTTCAGCCTGCTGAGCATTACAAAAACCTGGAGCAATTGGAAGATTACGTTTTTGCGGTCTATTACAAAGATCGTTTTGTGTGGCAAAACGGGAAGGTATTGCTCAACGACACCCTAAAAACCATGCTGCCTCCTGCCGGGGGATGGAATGAGACTTTGAGTGGGTTTAATTCCAATGTGATCTATAGCAGCCTGAACGACACCACGGTGATCATAGGGAGAGAAGTAGGGGGCTTTTACCGCCCGATGACTTTGTTTTCTTCTGTGTTCAGCCTGTTCATTTTTGCGGTCATCTTCCTGTCTGTACTTAATTATTACTTCAAGGCTCTTCCGCTTACGCAGGAATTTCCTTTATTTTGGGGGCCCTCGCTAAGGAATAAGGTGCAATTATATATCATCATTCTCATGCTTTGTTCTTTTTTTGCTATGGGTTTGGTGACTACCATTTCTTTCCGCAATTCTATCAACCCTGATGGAACCGAACTTTCCGACTCCGTAAATCGGCGAAACCAGGAAACGAACCTGTATCGTTTTTGGGAAAATTTATTGAACGTTTATGTTTTCCTGCTTTTGATCACCGCTGCGATAAGTATAATAGTGGCCAACCGGGTGGCGGATCCCCTGGTGAGCCTGGTTGAAAAGCTCAAACGTACCAACCTGAGTTCAAACGAATCGCTGGAATGGAAAAGCGATGATGAGATCGGTGAATTGGTGAATGCTTACAACAAAATGATCGGTAAACTGGAAGAAAGTGCCCTCAAACTCAAACAATCGGAACGCGAAGGCGCCTGGCGCGAAATGGCAAAACAAGTGGCTCATGAGATCAAGAATCCGCTGACACCCATGAAGTTGCACCTTCAGCACCTCAAACGTGTTTTTGAGGCCGATCCCGAACAGGCGAAACCCTTACTTGACCGCGTTTCCAATACCTTGATTGAACAAATTGACGGCCTGAGCAGAATTGCGACTGAGTTTTCCAATTTTGCCCAGATGCCCCAGGCGGAAAATACGACTTTCGTTTTAAACCATTTGCTGGAGTCCGTTCACCAGCTGTTTCAAAAGGAAGCTCCTGTGCATACCCAGCTCACCCTGGATATATGTTCTGAACAAATCAGTGTTTTCGCCGACCGTGACCAGTTGATGCGTGTTTTCAACAACCTCATCAAAAATGCCATGCAGTCAATTCCCGAGGACCGCATCGGGGACATTGCTATCGTGCTGAAAAATGAAGAAAATCGTGCGGTGGTAAAAATAGTGGACAACGGGGAAGGCATTCCTGAAGACATGCAGGATCGTGTATTCGAACCCAGTTTTACCACCAAAAATTCAGGAATGGGCCTCGGTCTCGCGATGTCCAAAAATATTGTGGAAGCGGCAAACGGGCGTATTTATTTTGAAACGGAAGTGGGCGTGGGAACCACCTTTGTGGTGGAATTGCCGGGCGTTTTGGATTGATGAATATCACAAGCCGGCATTTTAGCGTGGGGGAATAGCGGGAAGATATGCCCCATTTAAGAAATTCAACACGTTAAGCAGGCACATTTTCCTGTAATAACTACAGGCTAAACTTTCGCAAGCAAAAGAGAATGTTTTTTCCAATTCTAAAATATTTTAGAAATTATTCGAGATTATTACCAAAAAAACGTATCTTTCTCAAAATTTTTCTAAGATTGACTGTTTCAGAATACATAAGGCAATTACAATCATTTGAGGAATACTCCTTCTCGCTCGAAGAGGTAACTACAAACTCCTCCAAAGCCGCAGTTGCCGTCAAAAGAGAAATATCAAGATTGACGGAGAAGAAAGAAATTCTGAGCCTCAGAAAAGGATTTTATCTAATTATCCCTCCCAGATACTCTTCATCAGAAAAACTACCCATTCAGTTGTATGCTGATAAACTATTCAAATACCTTGATCGCAAGTATTATGTGGGATTATTCTCTGCTGCAAAAATCCATGGAGCGAGTCATCAGCAATCACAACGAGATTATTTCATTATTGAAATACCAAAACTAATTGACATTAAAAAGAAGAGTTTTGATATTCAGTTTTTGACTACCGGGAATTGGCCAAAGAACAATATTGAAATTAAAAAATCGGATGCCGGGGAATATAAAGTGTCCTCTCCAGCGCTCACTTTTATCGATCTGATCCATCACCATACCAAAATTGGTGGACTGAATCGCATGCTGGCTTCATTAGAAGAACTAACTGAAGAAATTAATGAGGCTGACATAAAAGAACTCACTTCTTGGTACAGCCATAAAAGTTCACTTCAAAGGGCTGGATTTTTACTGGAAGAACTAATTGGGGAGAATACCTTTGCCGACATCATATATGAAGAACTGAAGCAACAACCCTACTATCCGGTATTACTTAGCCCAAAGAAAAATCAGAAACCAGGAAGTGCTAATAACCGTTGGAAAATAGATGTAAACCTTAAATTGGAGAGTGATTTATGATTGCCAAACCATATATAGCGAGATGGCAGGAACATGCACCATGGAAAGAATTTGCTCAGGTTGAGCAAGACTTAATCATAAGCAGGGCATTGGTGGAAATTTTCTCGGATGACTTTCTTCGAGAACATCTGGCATTCAGAGGAGGTACTGCATTGCATAAACTCTACTTACACCCTGCCCCACGGTATTCAGAAGACATTGACCTGGTGCAAATAAAGCCAGGTCCCATCAAACCGATAATGGAGCGTATTGGGGAAGTTATCACCTTTTTTGAGGAAGCCCGAAAAACACAAAACAAAGGCCACGGTATCAAAGCCTTGTACCGATTTACTTCTGAGTATGAAGCAATTCGGATGCGGCTGAAACTTGAAATCAATTGTCGAGAACATTTCAACGTGCTTGACTGGGTAGACTTCCCTTTTGAAGTGAAAAGCGAATGGTTTGAAGGACATTGTGACGTACGGACTTACAGCATCAATGAACTGCTCGGCACCAAACTAAGGGCCTTGTACCAAAGAAGTAAAGGACGTGACTTGTTTGACTTGGATTATGCCAGGAAAAATATCGACATAAACATTGAAGAAATCCTTGAATGCTTTCGACAGTACACAGAATTTGCCACGGAGAAAAAACCACCAAGTCAAAAAGTGTTTTTACTTAACATAGAGTCAAAAGAAAATGATCTGGACTTTAAAGGCGACATGGAAGCCATATTAAGACCGGAAATAGAATATAACCAGTCGGAAGCCTTTGAATGGCTGAAAGCTGAAGTGATTGAAAAAATGTAAGCATTTCCAAAACCTATAAGAAGAATTAGTGGAACCACTACCACATGAAGACAGCTTTGTGGTTTTGATAAAAATAAATTGACATATTTGTCTCCGCTTCAACCCGACTAAAGAGGAGTCCCCCCTCAAATATGACAAAAGCGTTGCTTTGTGGTAGATGGTCAGTTGAACAAGACTAAAACAAATTGAATCGGCTTGCAAATGCTTCTTAGGGTTGCCCATTCATTTAAGAGACTTTCACGCCTCAGTCAACAGAGTAAGCTCAGTTGTATCCTTCATGAAAAAAGAATATATTTACCATTCGAGGCGCACACAAGGCATATAGTTTATGGCTTCCAAACATCAACCACAACAATATACTATTGACAGATAAAGGTGTGTCTTGTCACAGAAAAAATATTAATACACATGAAAATTTTAAAACGGTTCTTACTTGCTATTCTGGTTCTCCTTGTTGTAGCCGTGGCAGTAGTTTTTGTTTACCTCAATAAACAGGCACCGCAATATGAAGGCAGCCTGGTGGCTGAAGGGATCAGCGCCGAAACGGAGGTGTTATTTGATGAATTCGGTATCCCTCATATTTATGCCGAAAATGCAGAGGATGCCTATTTTGCACTCGGTTATGTACATGCCCAGGAACGACTGTTTCAGATGGAACTCATTAAGCGGTTGATCTCGGGCAGGATGGCTGAACTTTTAGGGCCCGATCTTGTCAAAACGGACAAATACTTTCTGACCCTGGGCGTCAGGGAGGAAGCCAAACGCATGGCAGCCCTGGCCTTTCCTGCACGGGAAACCGCTATGCAAAAAGAAGGGTTTGCCTATATCGACGGGATTAACCATTTCATCAATACCGGGACCATGCCTCTTGAATTCCAACTGTTGGGCATCAAAAAGGAGCCTTACACCATGGAAGACATGTATTCCACCGTTATTTATATGGCGATGGCTTTTACGAACGGGTTTAAAATTGATTTGGTTTTGGAAGAAATAGAAAAAGTTTATGGCCAGGAATACCTCAAAGACTGGTTTATGAACTATGCTTCCTATCATCAGCCGACCATGACCCAAGACTCCGCGGGATTGCCGGACAATGCGTTGTCCCTGAAAGGATCTTTTCCCGATCTGTATCTCCCCGTGTGGGAAGGCAGTAATGCCTGGGTGGTCAGTTCTTCAAAATCGAAATCAGGCCAGGTGATCACGGCCAATGATACGCATATCGCCTTTTCCCAGCCTTCAGTCTGGTATGAAGCCCATCTCGAATACCCGGGATTTAGTTTTTATGGCAGTTACCTGGCCGGCGTACCTTTTGCCGCCATCGGCCACAGCAGGGATATTTCCTGGGGGATGACGATCTTTCCGATGGATATCAGTGATCTTTACCTGGAAAAATCCAATCCTGAAAACCCTGATGAAGTGTGGGTTGATGACCATTGGCAAGCCGTAGAAAAAATACAAAAAGTGATCAAAGTCAAAGGGGCTGCCGATGTGGAATGTACGGTGAAGAAAACCCGCCACGGCCCCATTATGAATGAGGTGATGGAAGGGATGGGGGAAGCTCCCGTCAGCTTTTGGTGGTCATTGTTTGAATTGCCCAACAACTCGGTGAAGGCGTTTTACGATATGGGACATGCCAGGAATATCGATGAGGCCCGCGCCGCCGCCGCTACCAATGACATTCTCGGACTCAACGTAGTTTACGGGGATAAAGACGGCAACATTGCCTTATGGTCGTCAGGAAAAATTCCGAAACGCCCCGCTCATGTCAACCCGGCCCAATTCCTCGATGGCGCCAGCGGGGCCGATGAGTTACTGGGGTATTATGATTTTTCGGAAAATCCGCAAAGTGAAAATCCTGAATCGGGTTTCCTGGTTTCTGCCAATAACGAACCCAAACCGGTAAACGGGATCATTTATCCAGGGTATTACCTGCCTAACGGACGGGTTGACCGGATCACGAAATTGCTTTCTTCCAAAAACGACTGGACTATTGAGGAAATGAAAAATATTCATGCAGATTATACCTCGGCCATCCATGCGGATAATGCGATGAAAATAGTGGACCTGCTCAAAAATAGTGATTTGACGGAGGACGAAATGACCCTGCTTAACCTGATGGACGGCTGGAGCGGTGAACATGGCGCGGAGAGCAAGGCGGCTATTGTGTACAATAAATTCATTTATTTTATGACCCTTGAGTGTATGGCCGATGAACTCAGTTCCTTAGCTTTTGAAGAAGTATTAAAATCTTATTCCTACAGAAACAGTATTCCGAATTTCATCAACAACCCGGCTTCCCCCTGGTGGGACAATGTGTCTACGTCTGATGTCCGTGAAAGCCAGCAAGACATTTTTAAGTTAGCCTTTGAAGAAACGGCGGCCAATTTGTATGCCGGCCTGGGCAGGGACCTTAGTAAATGGAGATGGGCGGATGTCAATATCCTGACGCATGTGCATCCCATCGGCCGGAAAAAGCCTTTTGACAAAATCTTTAACGTCGGGCCTTTTCCTACAGCAGGAGGAAACGGGGTGCCCAACAAACAGGAGCATGTCCTTTCCGCCGATGACCAATACAAAGTTCAAAGCGGTCCGGCCCTGCGTATCCTGCTCGACTTTGCGGACGTGGATCATTCCCTCAATATCAATCCCACCGGACAATCAGGCAACATTATGAGTGACCATTATGATGACCAGGCCGAAATGTATGTGAACGTGCAATACCATACCCAGAAAATGAACCGGCAGGAGATTGAAAAAAATGCTCAGCAGCTGGTTTTTAAACCGAAAGAACATTAGTTTAAACGCAAGGAGCGCAATGGGAGGCGCAAAGTACGAAAAGTAATCATTGCCTTTGCGCCTCCTTAGCGAACATTGCGGTTAAATACCTACCATTCTCCAGAACTTATGATTATGCCAATTATCCCTTCCTCACTTGAAGCACTCATCATTTTTATCCGAAACCCGGAACTCGGCAAAGTGAAAACACGCCTGGCCGGTTCGGTAGGCGATGAAAAGGCGCTGGAGATTTATAAAGCTTTGCTAAAACATACTCGTGAAACGGTGCTTGAATTGAAAGTGGATCGTCTGCTTTTTTATGCGGATGTCGTGAATCGGGGGGATGAGTGGAACAACAACCTGTTTTTGAAAATGGCTCAGGTCGGAGATGAATTAGGTGACCGAATGTTTCACGCTTTTCTCACTGCCCTCGAAACCCACGAAAAAGCAGTCCTCGTAGGCAGTGATATTCCTCAAATCAATGCACAAATTATTGAAGAAGCTTTCCAGCAATTGGACAACCATCCTTTCGTGATCGGCCCGGCCCTGGACGGAGGATATTACCTGCTCGGCATGCGAAGCCCTGCACATGAATTATTTGATAACATGGAATGGAGTACTCCCCATGTTTTTGACCAAACGGTTGAACGTATAAAGAGAATGGAAAAATCCTGGCACGAACTCCCGGTACTTTCTGATGTGGATTACCTGGAAGATTGGGAAAAATACGGGTGGCTGCTGCCATAAAAAAACTGCCTGGAAATTGTTGCACAGGCAGTTCATTGTAAAGAAGGGGACAATGTAAATTTGATCGCTCATTAAGGAAGAAGAACCTGGACATCATTTCTAACTGACACCCTGGCTCTTCGTTCCCATTATGAGACTTCTTTTCGATGAATGGTTTATTGTTTATGGACGCGTTTGACCGCTATGCCCTCGTTGGTCTGGATGATCAAAATCAATAAACCTGCAGGGAAACTTTCCAGGTTGATTTGAATAAGACCCTCAAAACCTGAGGGCTCCAGGGTTTTAAGCATTTTCCCTGAAGGGTCCATGATCCGGATTTTCTCCGTGATAATTGAATTTCCATCATATTCGATGTTCACCTGTTGGCCGGCAGGATTGGGGTAAACCAAAAACTGTTGTGATAAAGCCGTTTCATTGACCCCAACCATGAGGTCCATGCCGTCGCAATCTTCATCTATGTCATTATTCGGAATTTCTGTTGCGTTCGGATTGATATAGGCATTGGTATCATCACAATCGTCGGCCAAAATGAAGCCGTCTCCATCGAGGTCATCGTCCGGGGTGGTTGCGTCACAATCATCATCAAGCCCGTTATAGGGTATTTCTGTTGCGCCAGGGTTGACAGCTGCATTCATGTCGTCACAGTCTTTGTCAGAATCATACCCGTCCATGTCGAGGTCGATCACCTGGGCTATGCCGTCACAATCCTCATCAATGTCATTATTGGGAATTTCTTCTGCTCCGGGATTTATGGCAAATACAAGGTCGTTGCAATCCACATCAATGCCATAACCATCCTCATCCTGATCAATAAAATTGCCATACCTGGCGACGACCATGTCATTTCCTCCGTCGGCTGCATGTTGACCTGCCAGAACAACTTTGCCATCTGGCTGAATGACGATGTCATTGGCTGTTGCTCCAATTGTGCCCGGTATCGGTGTTAATACATAACCTGTTTCTCCCCAGGAAGGATCGATAACTCCGTTTTCTTCAAACCTTACCGATAAGAGTGCCCCTGGAGGGCCGCCCGTGAAAATAGAACCACCGCTGTTTCCCGCGACCATTATTTTACCATCTACCTGCTCTATAATTGAGTTGGCATAATTGTAGTCTTCAGCGCTGAAGTATGATACGCCATCTATACCAAAATCGGCGATGGGAACCCCACCCTGGTCAAAAGCCAGCACGACAAGATTGGTTCCATTTATAGCGGAGCTATTTCCTGTAATCAGGATGTTTCCGTTGGAATGAACGATCATACCGTTAGCAGTGCCTTCGAACGGGGCCAGCATTTCACCATTTGTGGCGAAAGTTGAATCCAGGGCACTGCCGTCTTCCAGGATTTTGTAAAGAGAAATACGGTCAGCGCCAAAAGGGGCGGATCTTCCACAGGCGAGAATGCCGCCATCCTCGGCAAAAGCGACGTCATGGATGTGATTAAAGGTTTGATTGTCATTCCAGATGAAAATGCCGTTTTCGGCAAAAGTTGAATCCAGGGATCCATTGGAGTTAAATCTGGCGACGAAATTTCGGGCGGCATAAAACCCGGGAGGATAGCTGTAACCTCCCGCAATAATCTGACCTTCCTCATTGACTACAAAACTGCGAATATAATCCTCACTGGCATCAACAGGCTGGATGGAAATGCCATTGGTGCCAAATGACGGATCGGGAGAGCCATCCGCATTGAGCTTTATCAATAACAAGTCCGGGTTGGCAGCACTGGTGCCATGGGCCCCCGCTCCCAATATTTTTCCGTCTTCCAATACCTGGATGTGATAAGCCAGATCCGTGGCTACCGGATTTATATAATGGTAAATCCCATTGTCAGCGAAGGTACTATCAATGGTGCCGTCACTATTAAGCCGAACGATGGCAATATCAAAATTGGGCACACCAGGATAATCTTCTGATAAAATGACCACCATTTTACCGTCTTCCTGCAAGGCAATTCCCTGGGGCACATCATGGCTTCCATTAAGGTCAACGTTAAAAATCCCGCCATCAGCAAAGGAAGGGTCAAGGATTCCAGCCTGAGCTATAATTAACCGGCTGGCAAAAAGGAATAAAATGACAAGTGTAAATGATTTGTACATAACTTTTAAATTACTGCTCGGCCAAAGGGAACAGAGCATGGTGCTGTGAAAATAATGAGCTTTTCGTTTTGGTTCAATACGGATTAAATTTGAAGCGTATATTGGCTGATAATAAATGGGGAATATTTAATGCCGGGTAACAAAAGTTTACAGTAAAACGGCTAAATCCGGCTTCCGTTAATCGATGGTTTAATCTTTTTTTGAATAATGAACACTGATTAACGAAAAAAAGAAGCCATGCCGAATTTTGTCCGTTCTGACAAAATCCGGCATGAGCTCTTATTCAATAATTTACATTTTTATAATGGAAGTTTTTAAACTTTCTCCCTTAACTGTTAAGTCAAGCATATAAGTTCCGGGAATTAGTTTTGACATATCCAGTTTAATCATCTCCGTTTCCGGAAAATCTTGAGTAAACATCAGCTGTCCATTAATGTTAAAGACACGTACCTTAACATCACTTACCATTTTCTCGAAATCGATTGTTAACTCATCCTGAACCGGATTTGGATAAAAAGACAGATCGCCGGCATTTAAAGAGGTTGTTCCATTAACCATTACGGTAATGCATTCAGAAGTAGAAGAACAATTACCATCCGTAACGACTACTGCATAGTCTCCGGTTACTGTTGGAGTAAAAGAGGCATTGGTCTCTCCTTCGATTTCCGTTCCATCACACAAAGTCCATTGGTAGGTCAATCCGGTTGCATTGGCCGTTAAGGTTCCATCCACTTGTGTAACTGAATTGTCAACGGTAATAGGCACCATGTCCCCTAAGGAAACAACATTGCCTTGTGGATTTCCCTGATTGTCATTAGGCTGGCAATCGACGACGACCTGGCCGGTTTGACTAACGAAACAATCTTTGCTTACGGTATAATTATACGTTCCGTAAGGCAGGTTCTCAACAACATAACTACCCAGGATATCTAGCCCTGTGATAGAAGTCTGCTCGGAAGTTTCCGTATTGGTCACGGTAATAGTACAATCCGGCTCATTGAAGAAATTACCGACAAAGAAGAAAACATTGTTGGTTGTATTAGGTACCATGTCCCCTAAGAAAACAACATTGCCTTGTGGATTTCCCTGATTGTCATTAGGCTGGCAATCGACGACGACCTGGCCGGTTTGACTAACGAAACAATCTTTGCTTACGGTATAATTATACGTACCATAAGGCAAATTCTCTACAACATAACTACCCAGGATATCTAGTCCTGTGATAGAGGTCTGTTCGAAAGTTTCCGTATTGGTAACGGTAATGGTGCAATCAGGCTCATTGAAGAAATTACCGACAAAGAAGAAAACATTGTTGGTTGTATTAGGAACCATGTCCCCTAAGAAAACGGTATTGCCTAATTGGTTGCCTTCGCCGTCATTAGGTTGGCAATCCACCACCACTTGACCGGTTTGACTAACGAAACAATCTTTGCTTACGGTATAATTATACGTTCCGTAAGGCAGGTTCTCTACAACATAACTACCCAGGATATCTAGCCCAGTGATAGAGGTCTGTTCGAAAGTTTCCGTATTGGTAACGGTAATGGTGCAATCAGGCTCCTGGAAGAAATTGCCCACAAAGAAGAAAACATTGTTGGTTGTATTAGGCACCATATCCCCTAAGAAAACGGCATTGCCTAATTGGTTGCCTTCGCCGTCATTAGGTTGGCAATCCACCACCACTTGACCGGTTTGACTAACGAAACAATCTTTGCTTACGGTATAATTATACGTTCCGTAAGGCAGGTTCTCTACAACATAACTACCCAGGATATCTAATCCCGTGATAGAGGTCTGTTCGAAAGTTTCCGTATTGGTAACGGTAATGGTGCAATCAGGTTCCTGGAAGAAATTGCCCACAAAGAAGAAAACATTGTTGGTTGTGTTCGGCACCATATCTCCTAAGAAAACGGCATTGCCTAATTGGTTGCCTTCGCCGTCATTAGGTTGGCAATCCACCACTACTTGACCGGTTTGACTAACGAAACAATCTTTACTTACTGTATAGTTATAAGTACCATAAGGCAGATTTTCAACAATGTAATCACCGAGGATATTTTGTCCTGTGATAGAAGTCTGCTCGAAAGTTTCCGTATTGGTAACCGTAATGGTGCAATCAGGTTCCTGGAAGAAATTGCCTACAAAGAAGAAAACATTGTTAGTAGTAGTGGGTCCCAATTCTACCACCTGACTCACGAAGTCAGGGTTGCCATCAACATCTACAGCACAATCTACAATAGTAATACCCGTAACAGTTACGTTACAGTCTTTAGAAACTGAATAGTGATAATTACCATATGGAAGGTCGGCAAACAAGTTGTAACCGCTGGAAATAATTGTTTGATCAACAGTAAAATCATCATTCCATACACGGATCGATGCACCATTAATACCAAAACCTAAACCACCTGGAGGCAATACATAGAACACTAAACTGTTAATAGTGCTTGGAGTAGTAATAAGCGTCAATTCTACCACCTGACTGTTGTATTCAGGGTTGCCATCAACATCTATAGCACAATCTACCGTAGTGGTTCCAGTAACAGTTGCGTAACAGTCTTTGGTAACTGAATAGTTATAGGTGCCAAAAGGAAGGTCTGGGAACAAGTTGTAATCACTTGAAGTAATCGTTTGGTCAACAGTTAAATCATCGTTCCATACACGAATAGATGCATTGTTAATAGCAATATCAAAACCACCTATAGGTAATATCTGGAATAGAAGGCCATTGGTTGTTTGATTAAGACCAAATTCAGCAACCAGGGCGTCAATATCACCGGGAGTACACTCTACGGTAGTCGTTCCTGTAACCGTTTGTTTACAATTTTTAGAAAGGGTATAGTTGTAAGTACCGTAAGGGACATTTGAAAAAACAGTAAACCCACCGGTAACCAGTGTTTCGTCATAAGACAGATCATCATTGTATAGACGCACGGTTACGCCTGTTGGAGGAAAACCAAACCCACCCGGAGGAACTAAATTGATAAACAAATCATTGGTTGTTTGATTCACGCCAAATTCAGCCACCAGGGCGTCAATATCACCGGGAGTACACTCTACAGTAGTCGTACCGGTTACCGTTTGTTTACAATCCTGGGAAAGGGTATAGTTGTAAGTACCGTAAGGGACATCAGTAAATACAGTAAACCCACCGGTAACCAGTGTTTGGTCGTAAGACAGATCATCATTGTATAGACGCACGGTTACGCCTGATGGAGGAAAACCAAAACCACCCGGAGGAACTAAATTGATGAACAAATCATTGGTTGTTTGATTGATACCAAATTCAGCAACCAGGGCGTCAATATCACCGGGAGTACACTCTACAGTAGTCGTACCGGTTACCGTTTGTTTACAATCCTGGGAAAGGGTATAGTTGTAAGTACCGTAAGGGACATTTGAAAAAACAGTAAACCCACCGGTAACCAGTGTTTCGTCATAAGACAGATCATCATTGTATAGACGCACGGTTACGCCTGATGGAGGAAAACCAAAGCCACCCGGAGGAACTAAATTGATGAACAAATCATTGGTTGTTTGATTGATACCAAATTCAGCCACCAGGGCGTCAATATCACCCGGGGTACACTCTACAGTAGTCGTACCTTCAACAGTTTCTTTACAATCCTGAGAGAGGGTATAGTTGTAAGTACCGTAAGGGACATTTGAAAAAACAGTAAATCCACCGGTAACCAGTGTTTCGTCATAAGACAGATCATCATTGTATAGACGCACGGTTACGCCTGTTGGAGGAAAACCAAACCCACCCGGAGGAACTAAATTGATGAACAAATCATTGGTTGTTTGATTGATACCAAATTCAGCCACCAGGGCGTCAATATCACCGGGAGTACACTCTACAGTAGTCGTACCGGTTACCGTTTGTTTACAATCCTGAGAAAGGGTATAGTTGTAAGTACCGTAAGGGACATCAGTAAATACAGTAAATCCACCGGTAACCAGTGTTTCGTCATAAGACAGATCATCATTGTATAGACGCACGGTTACGCCTGATGGAGGAAAACCAAAACCACCCGGAGGAACTAAATTGATGAACAAATCATTGGTTGTTTGATTCACGCCAAATTCAGCCACCAGGGCGTCAATATCACCCGGGGTACACTCTACAGTAGTCGTACCTTCAACAGTTTCTTTACAATCCTGAGAAAGGGTATAGTTGTAAGTACCGTAAGGGACATCAGTAAATACAGTAAACCCACCGGTAACCAGTGTTTCGTCATAAGACAGATCATCATTGTATAGACGCACGGTTACGCCTGTTGGAGGAAAACCAAACCCACCCGGAGGAACTAAATTGATAAACAAATCATTGGTTGTTTGATTCACGCCAAATTCAGCCACCAGGGCGTCAATATCACCGGGCGTACACTCAACAGTAGTCGTACCTTCAACAGTTTCTTTACAATCCTGGGAAAGCGTGTAGTTATAGGTGCCGTAAGGCACATTTGAAAAAACAGTAAACCCACCGGTAACCAGTGTTTCGTCATAAGACAGATCATCATTGTATAGACGCACGGTTACGCCTGATGGAGGAAAACCAAAACCACCCGGAGGAACTAAATTGATGAACAAATCATTGGTTGTTTGATTCACGCCAAATTCAGCCACCAGGGCGTCAATATCACCGGGAGTACACTCTACAGTAGTCGTACCGGTTACCGTTTGTTTACAATCCTGGGAAAGGGTATAGTTGTAAGTACCGTAAGGCACATTTGAAAAAACAGTAAACCCACCGGTAACCAGTGTTTCATCATAAGACAGATCATCATTGTATAGACGCACGGTTACGCCTGATGGAGGAAAACCAAACCCACCCGGAGGGAGTAAATTAATGAACAAATCATTGGAGGTACTTAATGACAGTACTGTGGTATCTGAATTATCAGCACCCGCAATAGTTATAACACCAGCACCAGCCACATAACAATCTGCAGTAACAGTATACGCGTAATCTCCGTCGGCTAATCCGGCAAAAATGGCATCTCCGCTATCGTCAGTAAGAACGATTGTTGTGTTTAGCGTTACAGAAGCACCTACTATAGCGGTAGCTGCATCATCTTGTACGTGCACAGTTGCCGTTTGCCCGATCAACGCGGCCGACGAAAACATGCCCAGAAGCATTAGTGAAAAAAGTAGAAATAGTCTCATAATTTTAAAAAATTTGTTGATTGATAATAATTTTTGTTTTAGGTAGTGTTTAAGAATGATGGCGTTTTTGTGCAAGTGTTAAAACACCCCTGGCTATCTGATTACCATTACATCTCCCCGCTGAACGCCGGAAAAAGAGGCTTCTGGTGTTAGTCCAAGGTATTCATATTCAATGGAATAGGTGTAAACCCCGGTTTCAGCTTTTTCACCGTTTGGCAGATCACCATCCCATGAGGTATTTTTATCATTGCTTTGAAAAACCATACCACCCCACCGGTTGAATATGGTCATTTTGTAATCTTTTAAAGGGCCCACCGTGAATACTTCAAATAAATCGTGGATGCCATCGTCGTTAGGAGAAAAAACATTGGGCACATAAAAATTGACAATGCTGTTAACCGTTACATTGCGTGAAATGGAATCCCTGCAGCCGTTCGAAGAAGTAACCAGCAACTGGACCTCATAAATTCCCGGCATAACAAATGCAGTATTGGCATTATTTTTATCGCTGGTGGTTCCATTGCCAAAATCCCATAACCATTCCGACAGAAGGCCTGTTGAAGCATCAAAAAAGTGAACTTCAGGGCTCAGGTTAGAAGGATGCGCAGGGGAATAGGTAAAATCGGCTACGGGGGGGGCCGAAACCTCAATGAGGCCCGGTATGGTTTGGCTGCTTTTACAGTTTTCAGAATATACGACCTCCAGGCTTACGTCAAAATTTCCTGACTCAGGGTAAACGGTCGATGTTGCCAATAATTCATTACTCATGGCACCGTTTCCAAAATCCCAGGTATAAGCAATACCCGAAACAGCACTTAAATCATTAAACTGAACTTCGAGGGGCGGGCAACCTTCCAGGACATCTGCCTCAAAATCGATCACAGGAGGAGGAGAAACTTCAACATGCATGGTAAAGTTTTCGCTACAGTCATCGGCTGAATCATAGATGATGTAATGATCGCCAATCCCTGCCAAAACAGGATCAAAAAGCCCCTGGTTTTCATCAATTATGCCTGGTCCGCTCCAGGAGCCGCTGGTTATGGTTGGGTCGAGGATAACCGGATCCGCGCCATCGCAAATAGAAACACCCATGAAATTGACCAGCTGGTCTCCAACAACGGTTACTACAATAGAATCTCTTACCGAGCATAAAGTGCTATCCTGTGTCTGCACATAAAAAGTCGTCGTATGTTCCGGGTTTACTGTTCGGGAAATGGCATTACTCTGATTGTCTTCCCAGAGGACCGGAAAATTAGAAATTGCTTCAAGGGTCACACTCTCCCCCATGCAAATTGAAATATCATCGGAGAGGGCAAGCTGTGGATCAATTCTTTCGACGATGACCTCGTCAATCCAGACATAGGGTCCCAAAAGGTAGTCGCTGTTGTAGATAATATTGGAAGAAGTGGCATAATCCCCCATAAAACCGATATAGGCAAATTCAAAAGCCTCACTGGCCTGGTAGTCAAATTCGACTTTCACCCAATCACTGCCATCGATAATTTGTTCGCAAGCTACCCAATGGTCAGACATAGCGGCAAAGTTGGTGAGGTTGGGGTTGAAAAAAGGAATTTGAGTATGATTGAAGAACATCCCCCACTGGTTGGTTGCCAGCAATTTATCCGGATGGTCTTTTTTGTTTTGGATCCAAAAAGAAATCTTATAACAGCCGCCCGCAACCATGGGCTCAATTAATTGAGTACCAGCCCATTCCCTTGAGCCATCAGGGCCATTGCCTTTCCAGCATCCTAAAACACCCTGGCCTTCATAGGGGAAACCACAATTGGTATTTCCTTCTCCCAGCGGGCAATCTTCCAGGCCGGTAAGATTTGACCCGTTGAACATAGGATCCTGGTTATGATAATCAGCTGTTCCATTGGCTTCGTACCAATCATAAAGACCGGAAAGGGAACCCGGAGACCATCCGAATGATCCGTCCCAGTTTTCAAAACCGGGATCGGCAATAAGGTTTTGTCCTTTTGTTATGCCGGATGCAGCAAGTACAATGGTTAAAAAAAGTACATATTTTTGAGCTAACATAATGTAAACGTTTTAGGTATACCTATCATTGGAAAATACCGGACTGCACAATCTTTAACAGGATTGTTTGCAGCCCGGATAAAAGCACCTTAAATAGTTTAAATTTTTACCACACGTTTTCCGAAAATTCCGGCATTCGTATGAAAAGTTAATACCCATAAGCCCTTAGGGAAGTCGGAAAGGTCAATGGTAATATTATTATTAGCGGAGATCTCGGTAATATTTTCGACTTTTTTACCTTGATAGTCATAGATTTCAATAAACTCGATGGTAAACGAAGCTTGGTCAAAATCAATATTAACGGTATTGTTGGTTGGATTAGGATAAACGTTGAATTGTTGAGCCAAAGCAGTTTCATGGAGGCCCACCATTAAATCCATGCCGTCACAATCTTCATCGATTTCATTATTGGGAATTTCTTCTGCTCCGGGGTTGATGGCAAAAACATTGTCATTACAGTCCTCCTCCAATCCATAACCATCCATGTCAGCGTCGATGAAATTTCCGTATCTTATGACCATCATGTCGTTGCCCTGGTCATTTGCCCATGCTCCGGCAAGCACTACTTTCCCGTCTGCCTGTAACGCAACATCCAGCGCCCTGGATCCTATTCCCGTTGACATTGCCGTCGTCACATAACCTGTTCCGCCCCAGGAAGTATCCAGGTTGCCCATGGCATCCATTCTGACGGAGAAAAAACCTCCGGGAGGGAGCGAAAGGAAGGCGCCTCCTGATGAACCTACGGCTATTACTTTTCCGTCGGGTTGTTCTATTAAGGCACTGGCATAATCATTGATGTTCGCATCAATGATAAAAATGCCATCCTGCCCAAAATCTAAATTAGGAGAACCATCCTGTCGGTAGGCCAAAACCAGGAGGTCGCTACCATTGACATTGGTGTTGTTGCCTGCGATAAGTATGTTGCCATTAGAATGGATAATAATGCCGTAAGCCTTGCCTTGAAAAGGAGCCAGCAATTCTCCATTGGTGGCAAAAGTGGAATCCAGAGCACTGCCATCTTCCAAAATTTTATAAATGGAAAGACGATCGGTTCCTGCCGGGGCACTCATGCCACAGGCCAGGATATCCCCCTCTTCTGTGACGGCTACATCTAGTATGTCGTTATGAGTCATATTATCGTTCCAGAGGAACACGCCGTTATCCGCAAAGGTAGAGTCCAGGCTGCCATTGGCATTAAACCGGCAAACGACATTTCTTTGGTAGTTGTAACCGGGCAGGTAACTGATGCCTCCTGCAATGATTTTTCCCTCGGCCGTTAAAGAAAAGCAGAACGCATAATCCTCACTGGTCCCGATGGGTTGGATTACAATACCGTTGTTGCCAAAGGTCTCGTCCGGCGTCCCGTCGGGATTTAATTTGATCAGGAGCATTTCCGGGTTGGCATTGCTGGTTCCATGCGCCCCTGAAGCCAGAATTTTTCCATCGTCCAGTACCTGGATGCCATAGCCCAGATCAGTGGCTGCGGGATTGATGTAGTGGTAAATGCCATTTTCTGCGAAGGTGGAATCAATGGATCCGTCCTGGTTGAGGCGAACAATGGCAACGTCGAAATTAAAAACAGTTGGATAATCCAGGGATAGCATAAAAACCATTTTACCATCTTCCTGGATGGCCATACCGTTTGGGACGTCATGTTGCCCGTTTATATCCCAGGCGAAAATTCCATTATCGGCAAAAGAAGGATCCAGTTCGCCTGATTGGGCCAACAGGGCTCCTGAAAAAAACAGGAGCAAGTTGAATAAGGTGCTTAAATTTTTCATAAAGTGCTTTTATTAAAAATCAGACTCTGCTGATTAACTGCGAGTAAAATTGGGGATTAAAAAAAATCAAAATTTGTACTTTTTATTTAATTTTTGGATTAAAAATCAAAATGTAAAAATCTTTATCAATTGATAATGAATTAATTATATTTGTATAATCTATTTTTTTTGGAGTAAAAAATTACCGATTTGATAAAAAATACGAAGCTAGTGGAGTGCCTGAAGGCATTAAATTCCAAAGAATTGCGAAATTTTGGAGATTTCGTACATTCTCCGTTTTTTAATAAGCATAAGGAAACGATGGTTCTTTTTGATTTTTTCTATCAAAAACAAGGGAGTTGGGATACCATCACAAAAACAGAAATTTATGCCGTTGTTTTTTCTGACGATCGTTACCAGGAAGGAAAAGTAAATGACTTGATGTCTTATTTAATGGTTCTGTTGAACAAGTATTTGGGACAGATGGCTTATGAAAAGAGTGGTTATGAATCCTTTTTTATGGTGGAAGGGGCTATGGAGCGAAATATGCGGAGGCTTTTTCAGATTAATTCAAAGAAAGAAAGGAAAAAAATCGAGAAGAGTTCTGAGAAAGACGATGCCTATTACCTGAAGCTATCAGAAATAGACCGTTTAAATGATTATAATATTTCAACTATTGATAAGAGGCATTCTCCTGTTTTTCTGGAAAACTCGGAACGGGCGCTTGAAATATGGTTTATTCTCAGAAAGCTTAGGTCCGCCTGTGATATGTTAAATCGTAAAATGATCTATGATTATGATTACGATTTAGGCATATTAAACCATTTATTGACTTACCTTAAAGAAAGATGGGATTACTTCGGAGAAATTCTTTTGATCCGAATTTATTATGAAATATTGACGGCTTTTTTGACGCCACAGGAACCGGAACATTTTTTTAAATTAGTTGACCTGATTGAAAAGGATAGGGATAAATGTAATCAAAGCGATACGCTGTTGATGTTCGATCTTGCCATAAATCTGGGGATTAATTTAATCAACATGGATGAAAAAATGTATGGTGAAACTACATTTAAACTCTATCTGTTGGCGATGGAGGACGGTTTTCATCTGGATAATCAGGAAATCCATCACATGTGGTTTAAAAACATCATCACCCTGGCTTGTAAATTAAAATATTTTGAATGGGCGAAGGATTTTATGGATACAAATCGGGGGTTTTTGAGTCCTGAAATAAGAAATAATGCCTACAATTTTAACCTTGGCCAATTATATTACTACCAGCAAAATTATAATGAAGCCCTTGAGTTATTGAATAAGGTGAACTTTGAAAATGTCTTTTACCAGATGAATGCAAAAATCATGCAGATTAAAATCTTTTTTAATTTAAAGGAGTACGGGGTGCTTTTGTCTTTTTTGGAAAGTTTCAGGTTATACCTTATTCGCATTAAAAAGGTGTCTTCTTCCCGCATCAAAATGACCCAAAATTTTGTGAAATATACACGGAAGTTTGTCTTTTTGCTCAAATCAGCACCATTACATAAAAGGAAAAACTTTCAAAAAAAATTACAAAAACTGAAGGAGGAATTGCTGGAGACGCAATCTCCAATACTTACTAAAGAATGGCTGATGGAAAATTTAGACAAGGCTATTACAGGGTAGTTTTTTGTTCCTTCCAAACAGAAACAGCCCTGGAAATCCATCAAAAAATGATTGAATCAGATCAAGGCTGATTGGACCAATCCACAATTTTCTTCGCCGTGGCCATGCCCACTTCTTTAGCGATTTCGCTCAAAGTGGCGGCTTTAAGTTTTTTGACCGAACCAAAATGGCTCAGCAGTTTATCGGCGGTCTTTTGGCCGATGCCCGGAATACCCGTGAGTTCGGTGGTGAGGAATCCTTTGGAGCGTTGGTTGCGGTGAAAGGTGATGGCGAATCGGTGGGCCTCGTTCCGGGCATGCTGGATGACTTTGAGGGATTCCGATTTTTTATTGATATACAACGGGATGGAATCGCCGGGAAAGAAAATCTCTTCCAGTCGCTTGGCGATGCCAACGACCGTCATTTTGCCTTCCAGCCCCAGTTTTTTGATGCTATTCATGGAGGCGCTCAACTGCCCTTTGCCCCCGTCAATAATGACAAGTTGTGGAAGGGATTGTTCTTCTTTCAGTAAACGGCTGTAGCGTCGGTAAATGACCTCTTCCATGCTGGCAAAATCGTTGGGGCCTTCGACGGTTTTTATGTTAAAATGACGGTAATCCTTTTTGGAAGGCTTCCCGTTTTTGAAAACCACGCAGGAGGAGACGGGAAAGGAGCCATGAAAATTAGAGTTATCAAAACACTCGATGTGCAGGGGCAGGGCTTCCATCTGCAGGTCGGATTGAATGGTTTTCAGGATTCTTTCGGTACTGGTTTGTTTACGGGTTTGGGTGACTTCCTGTTTTTGTTTTTGCAATAGGTAGTATTTCACATTTTTGGTGGAGAGGTCGAGCAATTGTTTTTTGTCGCCCCGCTGGGGAATAGTCACCTTTATGTCTTTATCCGGCAGAGAAACTTTAAAGGGTACAATGACCTCATCACAAAAACTGTTGAAGCGTTCCCGAAGGGTGGGAATGGTATATTCCAGCAGGTCGCGTTCGTCTTCGTTCAGGTTTTTATCCATCTCCTGGGTATGGGCCTGAATGATGGCGCCGTTGACGACTTTCATGTAATTGACAAAGGCTTCCTTTTCATTGGAAGCGATCGAAAATACGTCCACATCTTTGATGTTGATGCTCACTACGGTAGATTTTCCCTGGTAATCCTGGAAAGCGGAAAGTTTCTCCTTGATCTGTTGGGCTTTTTCGAATTCGAGGTTATGAGCATGTTTCTCCATTTCCGATTGAAAGTGGCTGATCACCTCCTTAAAATGCCCCTTGAGCATATTTTTGATCTGGTCGATTTTGACGTTGTATTCCTCCTCGCTTTCCAGTCCTACGCAAGGACCCATACAGTTTTTAATGTGGTACTCCAGGCAAACCTTGAATTTTTCTTCCCAGATATTCTTTTCAGAAAGATTGAAGGTACACGTGCGCAGGGGGAACAATTGCTTGATGAGGTCGAGGATAATCTTTAACCGGGTGCGGGAAGTGTAGGGGCCGAAATAGGTGGATCCGTCCCTGATGACTTTGCGGGTGATGAAAAGCCTGGGAAAACGCTCATTTTTGATGCAGATGTAAGAATAACCCTTGGCATCTTTCAACATTACGTTATACCGGGGCTGGAATTTTTTGATCAGGGTATTTTCCAGCAGCAGGGCATCGGCTTCCGTTTCAACAATGGTATATTCAATATGATCGGCATGCCTGACCAGGTTGCGGGTTTTGAACGCCCGATCCTGTCGCTCGCCAAAATAGGAAGCCAGCCTGTTTTTAAGATTTTTGGCTTTCCCGACATACAGGATCACCCCCGTTTCATCGATGAAACGATAAACCCCCGGCTGTTTGGGCAGGGTATCGGCGATGTTTTTGTAGTCGGTGGTGGTCAATGGTGTTGGAATTTTACGTTTTTTAATGAGACATAAAAAACTTCATAGTTTTAAATCAATAATCCTTGTTCATTATTCTGTTCAGAATAACCAACAAGGATTAACGATTTTGGTTTGCGTAAGGAAATTTTAACGATGCCTTGATGATTTTAAATTCAAGTTACCCTTTAAAATTTCGCCTGAATTTTAGTCAAAACAAAAAGTCTTTTAAAACAACTTCCCCTGCCCGTCTTCTTCTACATCAAAATCGATGGTATCACCAGGGTGCAATTTTTGATCCGGCGGAGATTTTGGCTTTGGAGCCGGCTCAGGTGTTTCCTGTTCGGCTATGGTTTGTTCCGGGAATTCTTCCTCTACTGAAGGCACAGGTTTTTTATCCTTACGCTTGAATTCCGGCTTAAACTCGGGAGAAATATCCTTTACGGTGATCAATTTGAATTCCGTGAGCTTATTCCCCAATGCTTTCCATCCCTTGACCTCCATGAAAGAAACAAAATCGAGTTCTGCTTCATGTTTCTGGTTTTTGGATTTATAGGCATAGGAAACTTTGGCTTCCGGATTGGTGCTGGCAAAATACAATTTAGTGCCCTTTTCTTCGGAAAGAAAATTGTACCGTTGGTTGTGTTTACTGGTTTCGATGACAAAACGTTTCACCATGGTCCAGCCTTTGCCTCCTTCGTGGTAAATGACATTGACAGGGAGGTCCGGGTCAAATTTGGAAATTTCCTGGAGGTCATTGGTGTCGAATTTTTTATTCACTTCCAGGTCGGTCACTTCGTAGGAACCATCTTTGTAAAGGGCGAGCAATTGTTCCCCGGTATCAAATTCGCCGAGGTACAAACCACGCTCTTCTGTATTGATGCGGCCACTTACCTCATCCATCCAAACCTTAAGTGCGCCAAGGGTGGACTTTCCGGCTTCCTTAAGACTTATTTTACGGACCGGGTAGCGGGTCAGTATATTTCCGGCAGATCCTCGTCCTTTGATATCCATGGTGCCGAAGTCAAAATCGAAAGCCTTCTTTCGGGCAGTGCTGGCCTGGGTTAATTGTACCGTAATGACTTCTGCCTCTCCATTAGGGTTGGCGGAAAAATACAGGGTTTTGGAATTTTTAGTTCCCTTGGTCAGGTCGTATTCCCGGTCACGGGTGATGGCGTTTACATTGAAACGTTTGGCCATGGCCCGTCCGGTCTTTCCATCCAGGTAAACCATGTTGTAAGTGGTTCGTTCGTCTCCTTTTTTCCATACATCCACATGGATGATGTCTTTGCCGACAAAAACTTTATCGGCAATCCGGGAAACCTGGAATTTGCCGTCCTTGCGAAAAACAATGATATCATCAATGTCTGAACAATCGCAAATGAATTCGTCTTTTTTCATTCCGTGTCCGATGAACCCTTCTTCGAAGTTGGCATACAACTTGGAGTTGTTCACCACCACCTGGGTAGGTTTGATGGCGTCAAAGGAGGTGATCTCCGTACGGCGTTCTCTTCCTTTTCCGAATTGTTCCAGCAGGTTTTCAAAAAAGGCGATGGTATATTCCGTCAGGGTGGCCAGATGATGTTTGACTTTTTCGAGCGCTTCCTCAAGTTTGGCGATCAGTTCGTCGGCTTTGAAAGAGTTGAATTTGGATATCCGTTTGATCCTGATCTCCGTCAGGCGAACGATATCGTCCTGGGTTACGTCTCTCAATAAACGGATGCGTGGATCATTGGCCTGGGGTGGGTCAGATGGAGTGACTACATATTTTTTCAATTCCTGATCGATGGTATCGATCACGGCTTCCCAGGTTTCACATTCTTCGATCTCGCGGTAAACGCGCTTTTCGATAAATATCTTTTCGAGGCTGGCAAAATGAAGTTTTTCCTCCAGTTCATTTTTCTCGATCTCGAGTTCCCTGCGCAGTAATTCCTTGGTGTTGAAGGTGGAGACCCGAAGAATATCCTCCACGGAAACGAAATGCGGTTTATTATCGATGACGATACAGGCATTCGGAGCAATAGAAGCTTCACAAAGCGTGAAAGCATAAAGCGCGTCGATGGTTACATCAGGAGAAATACCCGGTGCGAGTTCGATCAGGATTTCCACATCCTGGGCCGTATTATCCGTTACCTTTTTGATCTTGATTTTGCCTTTTTCGTTGGCCTTGATGATGCTGTCGATGAGGCCCCCTGTTGTGATGCCGTAAGGCAGATCACGGATGGCGATCAGGTGCTTTTCAACGATTTCCATCCGGGCCCTCACTTTCACCCTTCCCCCCCGTTTTCCACTATTGTAATCCTCCACATCAATCATGCCCCCTGTTTGGAAATCAGGGTAGATTTTTACCCGTTTGTCCTGCAAAATTTTGATGGAGGCCTTGATGAGCTCAATAAAATTATGCGGCAATATTTTTGTGGACAATCCGACGGCGATGCCTTCCACGCCTTGCGAAAGGAGCAAAGGGAATTTCATCGGCAATGTTACCGGTTCTTTTTTCCGTCCGTCATAGGAAAGCTGCCACTCTGTCGTTTGTGGATTAAAAGCGACGGCCAGGGCGAATTTGGTCAGACGGGCCTCGATGTAACGAGCGGCAGCCGCCCGGTCGCCGGTACGGGTATCGCCCCAGTTCCCCTGGCAATCGATCAAGAGGTCTTTTTGTCCCAGGTTCACCAATGCATCCCCGATAGCGGCATCCCCGTGCGGGTGATACTGCATGGTGTTCCCGATAATATTGGCCACTTTGTGGAAACGCCCGTCATCCTTCTCCTTCATCGCATGGAGGATCCGGCGCTGAACAGGCTTCAGTCCATCTTCAACGTAAGGTACGGCTCGTTCCAGGATTACATAAGAGGCGTAATCCAGGAAGTAATCTTCATACATTCCCTTAAGAGAAATGATCTTTTCCTGGCCATTTCCGTTTCCGTCGTTTTCATTTAAATCGTTCTGCTCGTTCATCTTTCCTGAATTTGAAAAATACAGAGCAAAAATAATAAAAATGTGCAACTTTATATAAACTTTTTGTTTTTAAATTAAACATTTTTTGTTTTAAATTAAAATATTAATTTTGCGGTAGCCTCATCATCTATTGATTATTCACCCGGCAAAATTATTACTTATGAAATCCGTCAGGACCATAACCCTAACAGTATTTATTCTTCTTTCATTTTCCCTTTTTTCGCAAAGCCCCCATCCCGGTTTTACGCCTTCGACCGAAAAAAGAAGCTACACCACTAAAAAAGTGGAAGGCGAATCACCAAAAATTGATGGGATCATGGATGAGGCAGTCTGGCAATCGGTGGAGTGGTCTTCAGGCTTTACTCAAAGCCAGCCTTATGATGGGGTGGAACCGACCAGCGAAACTTCTTTTAAAATACTTTACGACGATAAAAACCTGTACATCGGTTACCGGTGTCATGATGACGAACCGGAAAAGATCGTCAAAAGGATGTCGCGCCGCGATGGCTTTGACGGGGATTGGGTGGAGATCAATATTGACAGCTACCATGATTTAAGGACGGCTTTTTCTTTTACCGCTTCCGTTTCAGGGGTGAAAGGAGATGAATTTGTTTCCAACGACGGCAATGACTGGGATACGAGCTGGAATCCCATCTGGCACCTCAAGACCAGCGTGGACAGCAGTGGCTGGGTGGCCGAGGTGGCGATCCCTTTGTCGCAGTTACGTTTTTCAAGGGAGGAAGAGCAAATTTGGGGCATTCAGTTGACCCGGCGTGATTTTCGGAATGAAAGCCGCTCCATCTGGCAATACCTGCCTCAGAATTCGGGTCGGTGGGTCAGTGCTTTTGGAGAACTTAATGGGCTTTCCAATATAAAACCTAAAAGACAGCTCGAAATTCAGCCCTATGTGCTCGGACAGTTTGAAACTTTTGAAAAAGAGGAAGGCAATCCTTTTGCTACGGGTACCGGCAAAAAAATGTCAGCCGGCCTCGACGGTAAACTGGGTATTACCAATGACCTTACCCTTGACTTTACCATCAATCCCGATTTCGGACAGGTGGAAGCCGACCCCTCGGCCATCAGGCTCGATGGTTTCCAGATTTTCTTCTCCGAAAGGCGTCCGTTTTTTATTGAAAACAGAAATTTATTCGATTACAATATTTCCAATGCTGATGCCGGGGGCAACTTTAATACCGACAACCTTTTTTATTCCCGTAGAATCGGGGCGGCACCGCACCGCAGGGTTTATAATAACCCGGGAGAAAACCTGTTTGTCGATCAACCCGATTTTACCACCATCCTCGGGGCAGCCAAATTCAGCGGCAAGACCAAAAACGGTCTTTCAATAGGTTTACTGGAATCCATCACCGCGAAAGAAAAGGCCCTGATCGACCAGGGCGGGGTGGAAAGTCATGAAGTGATTGAGCCTTTTACCAATTATGTAGTAGCCCGTTTGCAGCAGGATTTCAATGACGGAAATTCGGCGATAGGAGGAATTTTTACCGGAGTACAGCGTAATATTGAAACGGAAGCACTCGACTTTTTGCACTCCGATGCTTATTCCGGAGGGCTTGACTTTTTTCATAACTGGGACAACAGGAACTGGCGACTGACCGGAAGATTTGTACTCAGCAGGGTGGCGGGTTCTAAAACAGCCATTTCAGGCACCCAACGCGCTTTTGAGCATAATTTCCAACGCCCTGATGCCGATTACATCGAATTTGACCCTGAAGCCACTCACCTGACGGGCAACGGCGGAGATCTGAATATCGGTAAATATGCCAGTAAATTAAAATTTCAAACGGGATTGACCTGGCGGTCTCCTGGACTGGAACTCAATGACATTGGTTTTCAATACAATGCCGACGAGATCAACCATTATTTCTGGTTGGGTTATAACGAAACTGATCCGAAAGGAATTTTCAGATCCTGGCGTGCCAATTACACCCACGGAGCCAGTTGGGATTTTGGCGGCAATCCCTTGCACCAGTCCTTTAACCTGAGTGGACAGGCGGAATTTAAAAATTTCTGGGGCATCAATGCTGGGTTCAACAAGGAGTTTCTTGACAATTCCAACAACTGGTTGCGGGGAGGTCCGACTTTCCGAAAACCCATCGGTATCGGCGCCAATTTTAGGGTGTATTCCAATGCCCGCAAAAAGGTGATTTTCAATATGAATCTTAATTTTGGTCATGCCTTTGAAGTTAAAACGAGGTACCGCGGGGTGGGCCTGAATGCTACCGTCGTGGCATCAGATGCCTTTAATTTTACCATTGGCCCCTCCCTCTCAAGGTCCCGCCGGGAAGATATTTATGTTACTACCATCACCGAGGATGACAAAACGACTTATGTGCTGTCTTCCATCAATCAGCCCACCATTAGCATGACGCTGAGGCTCAACTATAATATTACGCCGGACCTGACGATTCAATATTACGGGCAGCCGTTTATTTCGAAAGGAAATTATTCCGTGTTTAAGAAAGTGTTGAGTCCTTTGGCACGGCATCGCGAAGATCGTTTTGTGGATTATACAGAAGCCCAGATCAAATACGATGAAGCCAATGGCGTGTATAATGTTGATGAAAATACAGACGGGACAACAGATTATTCCTTTAGAAACCCCGATTTCAATTTCATGCAATTCAGATCCAACCTCGTGGCTCGCTGGGAATACACTCCGGGCTCGGAGTTGTTCCTGGTATGGACACAAGGGGTGACCAATTCCGATGATCCGACCAAAGATCTGTTCACCAGCCTGGCCGAAAACCTGTTTGATCGCAAGATCCACAATACTTTTTTGGTTAAGGCGACCTATCGGTTTCTGAATTGATGCCGTAATATTCCAATAACGATAAAAAAAGGGAGCATTACCGCCCGGTAATGCTCCCTTTTTTTATCGTTAAATCCAATGGTTAATTCTTCAGCAATTTAAAGCTTTGCTGGTTGCCGTCTCCGATCTGTATTCTCAGGATATAAACACCTGATGCCAGGTTGGTCGGCACGTTTAAAGTGGCGGTTGGTTCTCCCTCCGGTAAGTTGCCCTTGGCGATAAGTTGTCCGTTGGCGGCAAACAATTCGTAAAGGGTTTCGCCCACCAGGATATCCGTAAAAGTCAGGAATATCTGGTCCTCGATCGGGTTGGGGAACAAGTATTGCACTTCAATACCTTCTAGTTTTCTTCTCATGACGATGGTCGGAGAATAGAACTCGTAACTGTACCCGGCGGCGCTGCTTTGATTGATGACTTTTAGACGGTAGAAATTCAAATTCCGCTGGCCATTGGTGGTCATGGAATAAGTGTGGACATCGGGAGAAGTCCCACCTGCTGCATAAACCGTTTCGATTTCTTCAAAGTCAAAGCCGTTGACGGAGCGTTCCACCTCGAATTTCTGACAATAGTATTCCGGCTGGGTTAACCAGGTCAGCGTAATCTCGGTAGGATCGGTGTATTCTCCGCTGAAGCTCAACAGATCAGTTTTTAACTCGCCCTCATATTTGGTGATCTCCACATCATCGATGGCCACGCCTCTGAAATTCCCGCTGGTACCGCCTTTAAAAACAATGCGGAAGGCTACGTCTTTATTCCCGGAGAGGTTGCTGATGTTGAGTTTGAAATTTTTAAAAGTGCTTCTGGAGCCGGAAAAATAAGAAGACCCCTGGTCGAAACCTGCTCCATCGAGATTGTTGTTTTTATAGTTGTACCAGTTTTCATCCTCATTCGAGCCCAACTGTTCCCAAAACTGTCCCCGGTCGGTTGAATACTCTACCCGGAAACCATCATATCCATTGCTCAGGCTGAATTTTGCCCACAGGCTGAATTCGTAAATGCCTTCCTCTTCCATATCAAAATTAGGGAGGTAGATCATCGAATGGGTGCCGTTTTCGTAATAGGGTTCATCGATGCCCAGGACAAACGCGTTGGCCCCGCTATGGACACCATTCTTGCCTTCGATGGTGGAATTTCCTCTACTGAAGGAAGAGCCACTGATGGTAAATACCCCGTATTGCTCTGTGTTACCTTCGAAATCACCTCCGTAATTTCCTGTTCCGATTTCGTAAGGAAGGCCACGATCCGGAAGGATTTTGACGTTGGAGGCTGATGTCAGTTCATCGTTTATAGTCAGGCTTACCGGGTATTCTCCGATATTGGGATAAGTATGGGTGGTATTTTCTTCATTACTGGTACTGCCGTCACCGAATGTCCAGGCCCATGAACTCGCGTTGATGGCCTCTTCTCCCAGGAACTTCAACGGCACATTGGTGTATCCGACCTGGTCGATGAACATATCTGCCTTGGGTTCCATGAAAATATCCGTGGTAAACAGTCCGCGGCCATAAGTGGCGGCCAGCACCATATTATCGGAACGACGTACGCGGAGCTGATCGACTCTCGTGAGCGGGATGCCTTTTTCCTGCTGGGGAGGGAACCACATGGTATTGGATCCGTCGAGCAATTCCGTGGCCCATACACCCGCCTCCGTGGCAATTAAAGCCTGGGTGGGATCAATCGGACTAAAGATGCCCCAACGAACCGGCATATCGGGAATGTTCCCACCGGAGCTGATCCAGTTCGCCCCGCCGTTTTTAGTTTCATAAACGCTGTTGATCCCGTAGTTGGACAGCGTGACCAGGATGTGATCCGGGTTGCCGAATTCCACATCAACAGAGGAAACAGTCCCGGTAAAGGAACCGACTTGAGTGCCTTCTAAAAGGTTATCATCATTTGCATTATCAACCCTGATCAACCGCCCATTATCTGTGCCAAAATAGACCCTGTTAGAGACATTGGGGGCTACGCACACAGTACTGACTGTTGATATGAAATTACCATTAGCATTTTGTAGATTAAATTGGAAGTTACTTAAATCTACCATTTCATCTGTACCTGTGTCAACGTGCCACCTCACAAAATCAGAATTTGCATCATAATTCTGCATGTATAGGATTTTCGATTCACTGTCAAAATCACTGCTGTTTACCCAGCGCCCGGCCACATTCAGTCCTCCATCAAAAGAACTACCGTAATTTGTTGAGAGAGACCAGCCACCATTTTGGCTGGAAACCATCTGGTACTTTCCGTCTTCCTGGTCGATATGGGCCAGCATGCCGTCTCCACCTCTGACATTAATCCCTGGAGAGGGGCTGGTAGGTCCTTGTATCTGGAGCGAACTGTTGTCCTGTGCCCCGGCGAGGTAATAATTTTTGCCTGCTTCCGGGTGGATGGCACCGCCATAAAACTGGGTTACATTGTAGCCTTTGTTTCTGTCCTGGGGGGATGATGTGTTTGTTTTGCGGTAAATACCCCCATCGTTTCCTAAATAAACGATGCCTTCCTGAGCTTCATCAAATACAATTTTATGATGATCCGCGTGAATGTTATTGATGTTATTCCAAGAATTACCCCCGTCAAAAGACTGGCTGAGACGGATTTCTCCTGCGTAAAGATGGTTTTCGTTAAAAGGATCGACCGTTATGTCGAGATCATACCAGGCCTGGCTGTAACCGTCCCCGGTAATGGGCGGTTGTGCCCTTTGTAACCAGGATACCCCACCGTCCTGGGAGATGAAAACATTGGAGGAAGAATTCCCGGCATCTCCTATAATATAGAGCGTATTCGGACTCGTTTTGGCAATGGTCATTTCCACCCTGCTCAGGCCGTTGGGAAAACCGGACCCGGATCCGGTCAGGGTTTCCCAGTCTCCGGGATCACCGGTAGCCGAGCGCCTTACTGCGGAGGGTGTGGAGGCATAAATGTATCCGTTGAGGGAATATTGAACATCGTAATAGTCATTGGTGGCAAAGTCATTCGGTGGAACGTATCCGGCCACTTTTTGCCAGGTGTTTCCGTGGTCTTTGCTCCGCTGTATGCCTTTGGTGCGCGTTGCAGCGTAAACATCGCCGGTTTCAGGATGCACGAGCAGGGAGCGCGTAACCACGAAAGAGGTGGTGGAGGGAAGCAACTCCCAGTTTTCGCCACCGTCCGAAGAGCGTAAAATGCCCATGCCGGCAAATTCGATGCCGCTGCCAACAGATTCTCCGGTTCCTGCATAAATATAATTCGGCTCGATAGGATCCTGGGCTAGACTTCCGATGGTCATGCTTTCGAAATAGTTGCTCATGATCTCCCATTGAGGATCGGATTTGGTGATGTCTTTGGAACGCCAGAGTCCGCCGCTCACCCCGCCGACCCATATCGTTTTACGTTCCGGATCATTTTGATCGATCAGGATGGCACGGGTACGGCCTCCGATGTTGTTGGGGCCTCTTTCCCGCCAGCGGGATCCGAGGATGCTGTTGTTGCGCTGCATCGTTTTCATCTCTTCCTGCAGACGGAAGGCTTCTTCGAGAGCAGCGATTTTTCTTTCTTTGGGGATGTAGCCCAGGGCTGGATCTTTGGTGCGTATGAATTCTTCATCGAGAGCCCCCTGGATACTGAGGGCTTTGGACAGCTCTCCTTCTTCGTGATTTTCTTCTTTTTTGGTCAATTGCAGGGCAATAAATATGGTTGCAATGATCAGGACAAGGCTTAGTAATATGCGTTTCATCTAACTGTTAAGTTTATGGACTGGTATAAATTTTTCCCGAAATTATGAAAATCTAATCATTAGATTAACACAGGTTGATAAAAAAGGTTGAAAATGCAGCCTGCCTTACAGTTTAAAGAGTAAAAGGGGGAAAAGTGTCTTGAAATACAATTATAAATTATTTTTGTGTTTGACTCAAACTGGCATTGATCGAACACAACCATACAAACAAAATTTTACGATGCAATTTTTAAAAAAATCAACCCTGGTTCTATTCCTTTTTCTTTTGTCGGGCCTAAGCGGGCTCATGGCACAAACCACAGGAAAGGCGGCCAATCCCTGGAATGATTTCGGTGAAGCGAATCTTGTAATTCAGCATATGAACCGCAGGATCATTCCGATGGTTTATCGTACCGTCTCTCTTGATTTTGAAGGTTTTAAAACGACTCTGGATACCGCTCCAATGAAATTTTCGGCAGCGGCAGCAGACAAAAAAATACGCATAACCCTGCCCATGCCGGACGGCACGTCGGAAATTTTTGAAATCGTTAAAGCGCCCATCCTTCATCCGGACCTGGCTGCCCGTTTTCCTGAAATACAGTCTTTTGCCGGAAAGGGGATGGACGATCCCACGGCTTATGTTCGGTTAGACTTTACCTTGAAAGGTTTTCACGCCATGATCCTCTCCGGCAGGCACAGTACTGTTTTTATCGACCCCTATGCAGAGGGAGATACGGAACACTATATCAGTTATTTTAAGAAAGATTTTGTCAAGCAAAATACCGTTCCGTTCCAGTGTGGTGTGGAGGGTAATTCTGTTGAGGAGGGCATTGATGATTTGGATTACACCGAAGCAAAAACATTGTTGGCCGGGGATTGTATTTTGAGGAAATACCGCCTGGCCCTGGCCTGCACCGGCGAATACGCCCAGTACCACGGGGGAACCATTCCTTCTGTATTATCGGCCATGAATACCACGATGACACGGGTGATCGGCGTATATGAACGGGACGCTGCCATTACCATGGAACTCATTCCCAATACGGATGAGCTGATCTTTTTCAGTGCTTCCACCGATCCTTACACCAACAATAATGGCAATGTGATGCTCGATCAAAACCAGGAAACGGTGGACAATATCATCGGCTCAGCCAATTATGATATCGGTCATGTATTCAGTACCGGCGGCGGCGGCATTGCCAGTTTGAACTCTCCCTGCAGTCCCAATCGGAAAGCCCAGGGGGTGACAGGACTTTCCAATCCGATTGGGGACCCTTTTGACATTGATTACGTCGCCCATGAGATGGGACACCAGTACGGGGGCAATCACACGCAGAATAATGATTGCCAACGCAATTCCGATACGGCTGTTGAACCGGGTAGTGCCTCTTCCATCATGGGGTATGCGGGGATTTGCCCGCCCAATGTTCAGCCCAATAGCGATGACCTTTTCCATATCATTAACTTGCGCGAAATTGCACAAAATGTGACTTTTGGTACCAGCAGTACCTGTTATGAAAGCCTGGTGAGTGAAAATACCCCACCCACTGCCTATGCGGGCCTTGACTACACCATCCCGGTCGGAACGCCTTTTGAGCTAATTGGAACAGCGGATGACGAGGAAGACCCTGGATCGCTGACCTCCACCTGGGAACAGATGGATAGCCAGGTAGCGACCATGCCGCCTTCAGGTAATAGTGCGGGTGGTCCGCTTTTCAGGTCCGTGAATTTGACCGCATCGCCCAGCCGGGTCTTTCCAAGGCTATTTGACATTGTCAACAACCAAAATCCCACCTGGGAAGTGTTGCCGCAGGTGGCACGCACCATGAAATTTACTTTTTCCGTGCGGGACAATCAACTGCTGCACGGCTGTACGGCGGATGATGATATGGTGGTCACGGTATCGGATGCCGGCGGACCATTCCTGGTCACGGCACCCAATACAGGCGGATTGAGTTACGAAGTGAATGAATCGGTAGAGGTGACCTGGGATGTGGCGAATACTACTGTGGCGCCCATCAATTGTGCTTTTGTCAATGTAAAACTTTCGGTAGATGGAGGGTTTACCTATCCGTATTTGCTGGCTTATCATCAACCCAATAACGGCAGTACCATGGTGACCATCCCGAATGTGCTGACCAACCAGGCCAGGGTTAAGGTAGAAAGTTTTGAAAACGTATTCTTTGACATCTCGAACCAGAATTTTGCGATTGTTCCGGCCACAGTGCCTGGTTTTACTGTCGAGGTGGGGCCATTCATCCAACAAGTGTGCACGCCGGCCCTTGTGGACATCCATTTTGAAACGGACTCCCTGGTAGGGTTTACCAATGAAGTCCATTTTGAACTGGTGGCCGGGTTGCCTGATGAGGTGGCGACATACGAGCAAAACCCGGTTATTCCAGGCCAGTCAGGCACTTTCTCTCTGGATTTGGGGACTGAAGTGCCTTCCGGATCGTATGAGGTGATCCTTCAGGCGACGGCAGCAGGGGCAGATACCACTTACCGCAGTTTTATCCTTGAAATCACCAGAAGCGATTTCAGTGACCTGGCCATGGCCACTCCTGTAAATGGTGAAAACGGCATCATTCTGGGGGCTGATTTTTCCTGGAATCCGATTGAAGATGCCGACACCTATGACCTGGAGATATCTACGTCCCCCTTATTTGGTGACAGCGTGATCATCAGTGCTTTCGGCCTAATGGATACCCTTCTTACCCCGGCTGAATTTTTTGAACCCAACCACCTGTTTTTTTGGCGTATCCGGGCCATAAACACATGCGGCCCGGGGCCCTGGCTGGATCCTTTTGCGTTCCAGACTGTCACCACCAGTTGCGAAACTTATACACCGGATGATCTGCCCAAAAATATCAGTGGTTCTGGATTGCCGACGATTGAATCCAAGCTTTTTATCGAATCCTCCGGGATCATCAGTGACGTGAATATTCCTTATATGCAGGCCGTTTATCAGCCTGTGAATAGTTTGAGAATAACCCTCATCAGTCCGGCGGGTACAGAGGTTGTCCTGTTCGATCAAAACTGCGGTAATACCCTGAATTTACGCATTGGCTTTGACGATGATTCTCCTTTTAACATCACCTGTCCTCCGGACGATGGTATTGTTTTCAGACCCGTTGAGTCTTTGTCGGCCTTTGAGGGGGAAGATATCCAGGGAGAATGGACGATGCGGGTGAAGGTTGTAGAATCCGGTTTCGGGGCATCAGGAGCCCTGGAGGAATGGAGTATTGAATTTTGTGCGGCCGGCAATTCAACCGAGTCGCCCTATGTGGTGACCAATGATACGCTTTACGTACCGCCGGCCGGGTTTAACTACATTACCCAGAATGAACTGGAGGTAGACGATCCGGACAGTGATAATTTGTTCTTCCTGGAATATACGATCCTTTCGTTGCCGGCGGAAGGCACTTTGTATTACATCGATGAACCCCTTGGCGTGGGCGATGTGTTTCGGCAGACGGCGGTGAATGCCAATTATATTACTTATGTACATGATGGCGGTGAGGAGGTTTATGACCATTTCAATTTCCTGGTCCGGGATGGTCAGGGCGGTTTGTCGCCGACCCAGGTATTCAACATTAAGATCGATGAAAATGCGACAGTTGGAATAGCGGAGTTGGTTCCGGATTTTGGGGTGACGGTTTTCCCCAACCCGGCTGAGCATGTGGTTTTTGTCCATCTCGATACTGCCCTGGAGGGAATGGTGAAGTTGAATTTGTTTGATGTCGATGGAAGGATGCTTTTGGAAAAAGAATCGGCCAGCCTTCGCCAGTTTAGCCTTGGCGTAGAACATCTTGTGCCGGGAATCTATTTTTTGAATGTGCAAACGACAAAGGGGGTTGTGACGAAGAAGATTGTGGTGAGCCGATAGGGGAACTGTCAGGATAAGGATTTGCGGATTTTAAATAAGGAAGGAGGAAATTCTCTGACTTCATCCTAAATAATTGGATCAAAATTTAATCTCCGATCACAAACAGGTGCGCTGCACCTTTCCCGGATTTGGTGGTTATTCATTCAAAACCAATTAGTTCAGCGCAATGGAGTGTGTGGGTTTGGTCGTTTAAGACTGTCTTCTTCCGGAATATGAAATATGGAAAAACTCCTGCTTTTAGCTTTGCGCCGCAGTTGGCCGGAACGTATAGTGGAGGTCGCCGCAGCTGGCGAGGAGGACAAGGGATAGTAACGCAGTGGATAGCCCGGTGGCCAGCGCAGCGCAGACATGGCCCCGGGGAGGTGAAAAGGTTAAAGACTAAAGGTTAAAGACTAAAGTATTTTTGGGGCAATCCTTTTTTTAGAACAGGAACCTGAGGGCGAAGATCTGGCTGGCGAACCCGATGAGGTACCCGCCGTAAAGGTCGGAGGGGATATGGGCCTTTAGGATCAGTCGGGCGGAACCTACCATGCCGGCGATGAGGATGGTGATCATGAGTACGGTGACCATATTCATCTGGATGGTGCCAAACCACAGATTAAGGTTGAAAGTATCGTAGCTGAACTGGAACATGGTGATGATGACCATGGCCAGCAACCCGCCCATGCCTACTGCGTGGGCGCTTATTTTGGTGAAAATGTTGAGCAGGAAGGCGAGGAATAATGCGATGGTGGCGCCCAGCAAAAAGGAGGTGAAGGCGAGGGGGACATTGGTATTGTCGAGGAAATTGCGGAAGAGCCACAGGTAAAATATACCGGCGATGATATAGGGACCGGTGCGTTCACTCTTGTCCTGCATCTCGAAGGTTTTGATGAGTCCGAGAAGTTTCATGACGAGGATGGCAAAGGCTGGAATCACCAGGGTGTTCATTATGGTATGAATGATGAGCAGCATGCTGTTTTGCTCCGAAATGTCGTGTACTCCAAAGAGGTATGGGTTGACAATCATCAATAACACCAGCATGTAAGTGGGGATTAGCAGCGGGTGAAACAGGATGGATATGAATTGTGCGGCGGTTTTTAGCATTGCTTTTTATTTAAGCTACAAAGGTAGGAAAATGATATTAGGAAACAATGGGGGAATGTGAGAATGCGGATCTAACCAGCAACAAGCAACCAGCAACCAGCAACCAGCAAACCAGCAAACAAGCAACCAGCAACAAGTAACAAGTAACAAGTAACCAGTAACCAGTAACCAGCAACCCGTTACACAAACAAGGCTGCGAATTCAAATTTCTTTCCGTCGAACAAACCGAGGTCGCTGAGTTTTAGTTCGGGGATGACCAGCAGGGCCATGAAGGAAAGGGTCATAAATGGTGCCCGGAGGTTGCAGCCCATTTCAGCTTTTACGAGGGCATCGATGGTTCCGTAAAGTTGGCCGGTTTTGTAGCCGTCTTCGTTGGTCATGATACCTGCGACAGGGAGGGGCAATACATGGGATTGTCCGTCAAAAACGGCGGAAATTCCTCCCTTGTTTTGTATGATGAGGTTGACGGCCTGGCATAGGGATTCGTCATCGCAGCCTACGGCGATGATGTTGTGAGAGTCGTGCCCGACGCAGGAAGCAATGGCACCTTTTTTGAGGTTGAAGCCATTGATGAAGCACAGGGCGGGGCTGACGTCCGAGTAACGGTTTACGACGGCCATTTTGAGGAGGTCGCGGTCCGGGTCGGCGAGGGCTTTGCCTTGGTGGATTTTTGCCGGAGTGATGAAACTTTGTGTGACGAGTTCCCCGTCAATGGCACGAATGACCCGGATGTTGTCGGATTTGGCTTCCAGTCCGAAAGCATCGGGTGTTTTTTCGCTGGTATGGAAATTATTGATGATGGTCGCCTCGACTCTTTTGACGAAACTGGTGCCGTTTTCCATTACTTTTTCACCATTGATGTAAGTGGCATCAATTTTAAAATTTTTCAGATCCCTGGTCAGGATGAAGTCGGCAGGGTCGCCTTCCTGGAGCAGGCCTACGGGCAGGTTATAGTGCTCGACGGGATTTTTTGATGCTGCTCTGAGCACGTCGAAGAGGTCATTGCCTTTGGCGATGGCCCTGGCGGCCAGTTCGTTGAGGTGGCCTATCATCAGGTCATCGGGATGTTTATCATCGGAGCAGAACATGATCCGTTCCGGGTATTCGGGCAGCAAGGAGATCAGGGCCTCGAAGTTGCGGGCGGCACTTCCTTCACGGATGAGCACTTTCATGCCCATATTTATTTTTTCCAGGGCTTCTTCGCGGGTGAAACATTCGTGGTCGGTGCTGATGCCGGCGGAAATATATTTTTTGAGGTCTTCTCCCCGGACACCGGGGGCGTGACCATCCACCGGTTTGCCGGCTTCGTGGGCGTACCTGATCTTTTTCACGACCTCTTCATCCTGGAAAATGACGCCCGGGTAATTCATCATCTCTGCCAGGTAGAGAATTTCCTCCATGGCCAGTAATTGCTTGATGCCTTCGGCATCTATGATGGCGCCGGCAGTTTCAAAACTGGTGGCAGGCACACAGGAAGGGGCTCCGAAGAAGAATTTCAAAGGCACTTTATTGCCATTCTCTATCATGTAACGCACGCCTTCGATGCCCATGACGTTCCCGATTTCATGTGGGTCGGAAACCGTGGCCACGGTCCCGTGGAGCACAGCCATACGGGCGAATTCTGAAGGAATCAGCATGGAGCTTTCAATATGAACGTGAGCATCGACGAATCCGGGCATGATGTAAGTGGATTCATCGTGATCGGATTCCCGGATGGCGGTAATCCTGCCATTTTCAAAATGCACTTCGCCCGCATAAATTTTGCGCTGATGGATATCTACGATTTGAGCCTTGATGATTGACATGAATTTGATTTTATAGCAATAATAACCGAAAAAAAGAAAAGTAAATATTCGTTAGCCAAATATAGTACTTTTCCAGGTGTGTAAATTAATTTTTTAAACAAGCTCTGACTTAGGTTGTTCTTCGGCTTTTTTGCCCGGACTTTCCTGTAATTTCCAGAAACAACCCGGTGAATTACCCCTTTGTATTGATAACATAGTTGTATTTTTGTAAATCTATGAAAAACTTTAAACACAAATAAATATTAACGCGCTTATGAGAATTACTTTGTTTTTGATGTTTATTATTTTCGTTTCCCTTCCTGCAACATTCCTCCAGGGCCAGGAAGTTACGAAAAGCATTATAAATAATTCTGTCATGATTCCTTCCGTTTATTCCAACATGCATACCGATGCGGAAGGACGATTATACATTGAAGATGACGGGGAGAGGTATTACAAAAGAGAAACGGCTCCTGATTATACCCTCACCAGGATGACGGGCGAACCGACGGGCAAAGCTTCTGGCATTGCTTTCGATTTTAAAGATCCTAAATTTGAGGGCAAACTCGTTTATGGATTAATTCCCTATGGCGATTCCAAACACCCTTATCCTGTTTATTTCAATACCTCTGCGTCCATTGAAAAGGGCAAATGTTTCGTCGATATTGCAGGGGAACTTAGCGGCAGGTATGATATGGTTGGCTGGGAAGACACAGGGAAAGGTACGCTGGGGTACAGGGTGGTCAGTAAATTTGGCCATTATTTTTATGATGGTAAAGTATCTTTTATTGCGGGTCCTGTTTTTCAGGTGGATACGACGGTGATGGAAGGGCCCTTTGTGAATTTACTGCATTCCGAAGGAGCTACCATTTCCTTTAAGACCAATGTGGAAACCGTTTGCCATGTTAAAGTAGGCGGCCATGTTTTTTCGGACGACAAGCCTGTTTTTCAACATGAAATAGAAGTGTCGGGGTTGAAACCGAACAGTAGGTATGATTACCAGGTATTGTTTGGAAGCAATCAACAGCAATATCATTTTAAAACAGCGCCAAAACCGGGAAGCCGAACCGCATTTTCCTTTGGATATGCCAGTGACTCCAGGGCCGGTAATGGCGGCGGCGAGCGTAGTATGCAAGGCACCAATTTTTATATCGTAAAAAAAATAATGGCTCTTGCCAGTCAGCAAGGAGTGGCTTTTTGTCAGTACACCGGTGACCTGATCAGCGGGTATGCCACCGAAAGGGAGGAAATAGACCTTGAGTATGCCAACTGGAAGCAGGCCGTTTCTCCTTTCGCACATTATTTGCCAGTGGTGGCTACTATGGGAAACCATGAGGCCCTGATTTATTACTTTGAAAAAAAGGGAACGACCAAAAAATTTCGGGTGGATCAGTTTCCTTTTGAAACAAAATCGGCAGAGGCGGCTTTCGCCGATCATTTTGTCAATCCGCATAACGGCCCTATAAGTGAAGACAATTCAGCGTATGACCCCGATCGGACTAAAATCGATTTTCCGCCCTATGATGAAACGGTTTATTATTACACCTATGACAATGTAGCCATGATTGTCCTCAATTCAGATTATTTTTATGCTCCCTCTGTTTCTTCTTATCCCGAATCGAGTGGCAATATGCACGGATATCTGATGGATAACCAGATGGAATGGCTGAAAAATACCATTGCGATGCTGGAAAAGGATGAGGATATTGATCACATTTTTGTCACGCAACATACTCCGGCTTTCCCCAATGGAGGCCACGTCGGGGATGATATGTGGTACGGGGGCAATAACAATAAGCGACCCTATCTGGCCGGTAAGTCAGTCGAAAAAGGCATTATTGAAAGAAGAGATGAATACCTTGATATATTGGTCAATAAAAGTACCAAAGTGGTCGCCATGCTCACCGGGGATGAACACAATTACTGTCGTACTGAAATCGGGCCGGATACGCCAATTTATAAGGATGATTATCCGGAAGAAAAAAGGCTAAAACTGTCAAGAACCATTTACCAGATCAATAACGGCGCTGCCGGGGCACCGTATTATGCTCAGGAAGAGACTCCATGGACTGCCAAAACATCAGGGTTCACCACCCAAAATGCGTTGGTAATCATCAAAGTAGATGGCCCGTCGCTTCAGATGCAGGTACTGAATCCGGACACCCTGGAAGAAGTGGATGAGATGAAAATCAGGTGATGTTTAACGAGTGGAACTCAAACCGGGCACCCAGTAACAAGCAACAAGTAACAAGCAACCAGCAACAAGTAACCAGTAGCCAGCAACCAGCACATATGTCAAAACTAACCATCCTGCGGCCGCATGCCGAGCAGGCTTATGAAAAAGAACTGGAGGCCCTTATCAAGCAAGACAAGGGGCAATGCCCGCCGCAGTGGCTATTGTCCCCGCAGGCAGTAGTCACCTATTTGCTTGGGGGCAAACTGGACGACGGGACGGAAATCGAGCCCAAATATTTTGGTCCGCGCCGTTTGATAGAGATGGCGGTGGCCACGCTCGTTACGGACCGGGCGTTGTTGCTTACGGGCATTCCGGGCACTGCCAAGACCTGGGTTTCGGAGCACCTGGCCGCGGCCATTTCCGGAAATTCCAAACTGATGGTACAGGGAACAGCCGGAATGAGTGAAGAGGCCCTGCGATATGGCTGGAACTACGCCCGCCTGTTGGCGGAAGGCCCTTCCGAGAAAGCTTTGGTGCCGAGTCCTGTGATGACCGCCATGGAGCTGGGCAAGATTGCCCGGATAGAGGAACTTACGAGAATACCTTCTGATGTACAGGATGCGCTGATCACCATTCTTTCCGAAAAAACCCTGCCGGTTCCTGAGTTGAATTCAGAGGTACTTGCACTTCAGGGCTTTAATATCATCGCTACAGCCAATGACCGGGACAGAGGGGTCAATGAATTATCCAGTGCCCTTCGGCGAAGGTTTAATACTATCGTCATGCCTTTGCCGGCCACTCTGGAAGAAGAAGTGACCATTGTGAAACACAGGATAGAGAAATTGGGGGAACCCTTAAAGCTTCCGGTTTCTACCGCTCCTATCGAAGAGATTCGTCGACTGGTGATTATTTTCCGTGAATTGCGGGAAGGAAAAACTCAGGATGGCCGGATGCGCATAAAATCACCTTCGAGTACTCTGAGTACTGCAGAGGCGATCTCTGTCATTCACAATGGGCAGGCACTGGCGTTGCACTTCGGCAACGGCCAGCTCGGGGCGGATGATGTTGCGGCGGGACTTTCGGGGGCAATAATAAAGGATGCTTCACAGGATAAGGCCGTCTGGCAGGAATACCTGGAGACGGTGCTGCGGGAAAGAGATGAATGGAAAGACTTGTACAAAGCATGTAAAGCCTTGATGTAATTGTTTTTATGGCAAGTTTTGAATTAATGTTATACCTTTGTGATGACTAAAATCCATCATTTTACCGGCCACTTAAAAGAGTGTACTTACTTAACTATATGAAGCTGAAAATTCTCACCTTTGGAATCGCAAGGGATATCGTGGAAGGAAAGGAAATAGAAGTTGAACTGCGTGAAGGCGCTAATGTTGCAGACCTGAAGGCTTTACTGTTTAATCTGTATCCTGAATTCGAACGGCTGGCTTCTTTTGCCATTGCCGTCAATGAAGCCTACAGGGATGATGAGTATATTTTGAGCGAAGGCAGTGAAATTGTTATCGTTCCGCCGGTGAGCGGGGGATAATTTTAAAGGGAACGGTAAACGCAAGGAGACTAAAATATCGCTTTATTTTTATCAGACAATTTCTCCCTTTATAGATTTGGCTCGTAACATAAAATCCTGATTCGATAGGCTGAACAAAACGGCTCAGCCTATCGAATTAAAATTAACGATTTTGAGTTTTAAAACCTGCGATAGTCTAACAATCCTGTGTTGGACGGCAGCATGATGATTGAAGTAAACGCCCCCAAAAGCGGATTAGTTAATATAATAAACCAATTGGGTCAGCCATTTAGCGGGATCGGGTTCCTGCCCCGGATCGGTGACATATTCCTCAATGGCTGGAGGTCTTGACGTATATCCTTTTTTCTTTAGGTAAGCCTCCATGGCCTCATGGGCCGCTCCAATGCCTTCATAGGCTCCGTAGTAATCAATAACCAATGCTTTGGAAGCCGGCAATTCAACCGTTTCAAAACCTTCAATAGTGGCATTTTCCTTTAAGGGTGCTGCCTGGAGGAGCTCTGTAGTAGAGGTAGCCTCATCCCAGGTGTAGTATAAACCACTCGGCATTCCTGCCATTTCCAATCCTTTTTGGGCTACCGCACCGAATACTTTCGGGAAGTTTTCGGCAAGGTGGGCGGTTATGTCTTCCATTTTAATCGTTTCACGGATACCGATATAATACCTTGCCGGCAAATCCATTTCTTTGATTTCAAAAGTGGGTTTCATTTCAGCTGCTTTTTTTTCAGCATGGTCTTTTAACATTGCCAGCCCTTTGTTGAATTCTTTAGACATCATTTCTCCAAAATCCATAAACAGCAACATGATGTTGAAAGGGTATTTGAAATGTGACGTGACGTCCCAATCCACATGTGTGCCTTGTTGGGCCGCTGAAAAAACCCAATGGCCATTGGCCGACCCCTGTGGGCCGAAATGAATTTCTGTTTTTATTTCTTCGTTTGGGGTACTGGAAAGAATGGTTAAATTTCCTTCCCCGATTACTTCTCCCTTCCAGCTGTAAGAGCCCGTTTCCCCTATGTAGGTTTCTCCAAGAGTGGTGACCATGGTGGAGTCGGAGGCTTTCCATGCCGACCAGTTTTCCCACTGGGAAAGGTCATTTACCGCGTTGAAAACGACATCTATCGGAGCGTTGATGTCAATAGCCTGTTCAGTTTTTACACTTTTGGGTACAAAAATGGCAATTACTAAAATCAGCCCGATAAGGGCTGCCAGGATCAGTCCTAAAGTTTTTAAAATTTTCATAACAGTTAGCATTTTTTAAGATCCGGCCCTAAAAAAACCGAACCCGGGTGGTGTTAAATAACTGCAAATTTAAACAAATTGATTTAAAATACAATAAATTTAAACAAATAATTAAACGATAAAATGAAAATTTCCTTTTTGCGGTATGAAGTTTATTTCCTACTTTTGAAAACTCAAGCATAGTAAATTGAAAAATGAATTATAAAAAATACCACCTGTTACCCTTGTTATTATTGCTTTTTACGGCCTCGTCCCAGTTGATTGCGGGCAATCCGGATAAGGAAATTCCGGCATACGACGAGGAAGAGATCATGGCAAGGATTGAGTCCATGGATCAGACTTTTATCAAAACAAAATATGAATCTGTAGTCGAAGGATATATTAAAGGTTATGTAGTTCGACACCGTCGGAATGCAGAAATCATCCTCGGCCGATCGGCAATGTACTTTCCCATTTTTGAAAAATATCTCAAAGAAAACAACCTCCCCGATGTATTAAAATACCTGGCGGTTGTCGAATCTGCCCTTAATCCAAGGGCAGTTTCTGTTGTAGGGGCCGGCGGACTGTGGCAGTTCATGCCGGAGACGGGAAAAAGTTACGGTTTGGTCATCAACGATCAGATTGACGAGCGAACAGATATCATCAAATCTACGATGGCGGCGATGCAGCATTTGGCGAGCCTTTATGAGCGTTATGAAGATTGGGCGTTGGCTTTGGCGGCGTATAATTCAGGAGCCGGTCGGGTCAATTCTGCCATAAGGAGGAGCGGCACCACGGATTTCTGGGCTCTAAGGCAATATCTGCCCCGTGAAACCAGAAACTATGTACCTGCCTTTATCGCTGCAGTTTACCTCGCACAATATTATGACCAACACAATCTCGAACCCGAATTTCCTTCCCTGGATTTTCAACTGACCGAGACCGTGGAATTGAATGATTTTGTAAGTTTTTTCAGAATAGCGCAGGTCACCGGCGTTTCTATGGAAGTGATTCGCACCTTGAACCCGCTTTACACAAAAGATTTTATTCCGGCTAATGAAAAAGGCAATTACCTGATTCTTCCCAGGAGAGTCATGCCTGCCTTTGAGGCATACCTGCTGGCGCAAAAGGATGGTGATGCCCTTCCTATGGCCCTGACGACCCCTGTACACATGAAAGGCCAGGATGATTCTGAAAAGCCTTATGCCTATTCATATTATCATCTTGGGGAGGATGAAGCTCCGGAACAACTGGCTACTCTCCTTAACTGTTCGGTCACCAACCTCTCGGTTTGGAACGAAATGGGATTCAATGAGCTGGCCAATCAAAAACAATTAAAGGTGTACGAATCCTTCCAGGTCAATAATGTAGAAAGAACTGCGGAATTAATTGAACCGCTGCCGACTTTAGGGCTTTCGGAAGTCTTTTCTTTAGGGGCTGAAGAAGGAAAGTAGTATTATAATGCGGTAGAAATAAATTTACACTTTTGCACACCTCCGCCCCGGCCCTTAAGTGGAGTCAGCGCAGAAAAATGTAATTTTATTTTTGAACCATCCCTAAGGGATAACCACCTGTACTCAATTTATTCAGCCTTTAACCAGACCCTGTTTTATGTTCAAAAGAGCCATCGTTAGAACGCCGGGAAAGAGTTTGGTAAACGGATTGACCGAAGCAAATTTGGGGATTCCTGATTATCAACGGGCCCTTTCCCAGCATGCAGCATACATAAAAGCACTTGAAGCCTGCGGGCTGGAAGTATCGGTTTTGGAAGCTGACGAAAATTTCCCGGATTCAACTTTTGTGGAAGATGTTGCCTTGCTGACTCCGCATTGTGCCATCATCACCCGCCCCGGTGCCCCTTCCCGAAGGGGCGAAACCGACGGAATCAGCAAACTGCTGGAGCATTTTTACGATAATATTGAAATCATAGAAGCCCCCGGAACCGTCGAAGCCGGAGATATCATGATGGTCGGGTCGCATTTTTATATCGGGCTTAGCGGCCGTACGAATGAAGCAGGCGCCCGGCAGGTGATCTCCATCCTTGAAAAATACGGGATGAGGGAATCCGTCGTTTCCCTTGAAGAAGTATTGCACCTGAAAACAGGGGTGACTTATCTTGAAAACAACAATTTACTGGCAACGGGTGAATTCCTCGCCAAAGCTGTCTTCCAACCATTCCATATCCTCGAAATTGAACCTGACGAAGCTTATGCGGCCAATGCCATTTGGGTGAACGGCACGGTTATCGTTCCCGAAGGCTATCCCAAAGCCCGCAAAATGATTGAGCATGCCGGTTATCCTGTTCTTGCTCTCGACATGTCTGAATTTCAAAAACTCGACGGGGGATTGAGTTGCCTTTCTCTGCGATTTTGATGGTTTTTTGGCTTTATTGAATTGTACCATAAAAATGATAAGGCAAGTGAGGATCGGAAGCGTATATTGAAATATTTTGAGTGACTAAAATTTTTCACTCAATTCTCTTCAAAGGGATACTCCTAAGGCGGGAATTATTTTTTTCACTTAATTTTTTAATATTTAAATTTCGGAAAAAGATTGCTTCACCTATTAGTAACACAATGCTACAGATCATCATTTTTTTAGTCCTTAGCCTTTAGTCTTTCCCCTTTAGCCTTTAGTAATATTTCTCCGCAATTTCCCCTTTATTGATCCACTCACTCCAGGATCCCGGGTACAACAATGCATCGCCCAGCCCTGCATAATGATAGGCTAAAATGTTATGGCATGCCGTTACGCCGGAACCGCAGTAAAAGATAATATGATCAGCGGGTTTGTCCTCAAAAGCATGCTGGAATCTGGCCTTCAGCCATTCCGGGGATTTGAACAATCCATCCGCGCCGATATTTTCCGGGAACGGAAGGTTTATCGCTCCCGGGATATGACCGGCAATGGGATCGATGGGTTCCTCTTCGCCTCGGTAGCGTGGGGCTGTGCGGGAATCGACCAGGCTGTAGGCGGGTTCGGCCCGGAGGATATCTACTTTTTCGAAGGGCACGGCCATATCGGGATTCAGGGTCGGGTGGAAGGATTTTCTTGTTTTTTCAGGGACTGCACTATCTGTGGGGAAATCATTTTTCACCCATTCCTGCCATCCTCCGTTCAAAACGGCTGCATTTTCATGACCCAGCCAACGCAGCATCCACCAAAGCCTGGAGGCAATGCCCCCACCTCTGTCATCATAAGCGACTACCTGAACCCCTTCGCCCACGCCCCAGGAAGAAAGCAGTTCAACAAAAGTCTGCACATCCGGCAAAGGGTGCCGTCCGGTATCGCCCTGGATGATCGGGCTGGAAAGATCGTCATCCAGGTGAGCATAAAAAGCACCGGGGATATGGCTTTTAGCATAATTTCTTCGGCCTTCTTCCGTATCGGCAAGAGAAAAGCGACAATCGACAATCACCCAGTCAGGGTGGTCAAGGTTGGCCTTGAGATCGGAGGCATTGATGATATTTGTGTACATTAAAATGTTAAATTTGTATGAATAAGGCTAATTTCGCGCCTCAGCCAGTCCCTCCTTCGGCGTGCCGGAGGGAGGTGAGAGAGAGGGGCTGGCCAAAAATAAGGATTCTTCTAAAAAAATATTGAAATGGGAAAGAAATTGAGCAGTTTTTTACTGAAACTATTGGGATGGAAAGTGAAATTCGATATTGATCCTATTCCGGATAAATTCGTTATTGCGGTCATTCCTCATACTTCGAGCTGGGATTTTCCACTGGGTTTACTGGTACGGAGTGTGATGGATATCGATGTCAAGTATCTAGGAAAGGATTCGTTGTTCAAAGGTCCTTTTGGCGGTTTGTTTCGCTGGCTGGGTGGCTATCCTGTCGACCGCAGCAAGAACAATAATTTTGTAGATACCGTTATCGATATTTTTAAACGGGAAGAAAAATTCAGTACTGCCATTGCTCCCGAAGGCACCCGAAAAAAAGTGGACCAACTCAAAACCGGATTTTACTATATTGCCAAAGGGGCGGGTGTTCCCATCCTCCTTTGCAAATTTGATTATGCCCACAAACTGGTATCGTTTTCCGATCCGTTTTATCCTACCGATGATACGAAAGCCGATTTCAAATTCATTGACGACTATTTCAGAGGAACACTGGGCAAGATACCCGAAAACAGTTATTTGTACGGGGAGTGACAAATTACCGTTACCGGGCGTTTAAACAATTTTGAATTAATAAGGTCTTATAGGGGGCGTTATTGAAGCGTAGGTCTTCCTGCCTTCCATTCATTCTATTTTATAATCCTTCGGCTTTTCTCTGAAAACATAGTCGGAAAATTGAATTCTTTTTTATGAATTTTAAATTTTTACACCTTATACCTTTTTTACTTTTAACTGTTTTTATCTTCAGCTTTAAGGACGGACCGGCCGGCGGGGAAGGAGGCAGTGGTCCCCGGATGCAGGATCGTTCGGGAAGCCCTTACGCCATAGCCCAAGGACCTACCTGCGCCGCTTGTCATAATAATGGTTCTTTTAACCCAGGAGTAATCATCGAATTGTTGCAGGATGGTAACCCGGTAGTTGAATACGTGCCTGAAGAAACCTATACGCTTAGATACAGGGTGATGGCCAATTCGGGCACGCCATCTAAATTTGGGATCCAATCCATAGTGCTGGAAAATAATGACGATACCAATGTAGGAACTTTTGGAACGGCTCCTGCCGGAACGAGGGTGGCCTCCATTTCCTCCAGGCAATATTTTGAACACACAACGCCTTCTGCTTCCGATACTTTTGAAATTGAATGGATCGCCCCGGCAGCAGGAGTAGGCGAATTGACTGTTTATGCCGGCGGTGTTGCTGCCAATGGAAATGGTACGAACGGAGGCGATAATGGCGCGGCCAATACTTTGATCCTTACGGAAACGCTTGACGTTAGCACAATAGATCCCACTACTTTATTGCCCGTTAAGGTAACGATTGCTCCAAATCCTGTAGTGGATAAAATGAACGTAGCTATTGAAAGTGACCTTTCAGGAACACTCTCCATGAAATTGCTCGACCTCACCGGGAAAAGTGTTTTGTCAAGGCATGTAGAAGTTCATAACGGAGGGAATCAGTTTTCAGAAAACATCAGCCATTTACCTTCCGGTATTTACCTGCTCCAAATTACGGACGGTAAAAAAGAAAGGGTGGTAAAGGTGGTGAAATAGGCTTGCTGGTAGCTCGTTGCTGGTTTGAAAAATTCAATAACCGGCAACCAGGCACCGGGTTTAAAAATAAATTTTATACTGGACATTTGGGAAAAATCCCCTCTGATAAGTGGTTTGTATATCCTCTGCTTTTTTGCTGTAAAGACGTTGAAAAACATTCCGATGATTGGTTAGATTCATCAGGTCTATGGACCATTCCTGTGCTGTTTTATTGCCATTCAGTCGGAAGGTGACTTTGAAATCAAATCTGAAATAATCTTCCAGTTGCTCAGAGAAAGCATCTTCATCCACCACGATTTCTTTGCCATAATAACGGGAGGCCTCCAGATCAATAGGAGAATACCTGCGTCCGCCGGCATAGGTGATTTTGGAATCGAGCGACAGCGTTTTATTGGTTCCCAGTTTAAATTCCTTTCCGCCCAGCGCATTGAAAACGTAGTGGCCATTGTACAGGGTATTGCGCAAAACCCCATCACTTCCTTTGTATTTGGAATCAAAGAGAGAAGCGGTCACCAGGAAGTAATAACCCTGGCTGAAGAATTTTTCAAGGGTTAATTCCAACCCATAATTCCGGGCTGTTCCTGCATTTTTAATTCCAGTTCTGGAAGGCAAGGTGAAATCCGCGCCGGCATTCAACATGCTAAATGAAGAAGGTTCAATATCCACCGGAATATTAAAGAGATGCTGGTAATAAACCTCTGTTTTCAACCTCATATTGTCCCCGAAGAAATAATCATAACCGATCACCGTGTGTATGCTTTTTGAAAAATCGAGGTTAATATTGGGCGACTCTCCTTCAAAATCATCCCGGCTAAAATAAACGACAATAGGTTGCAGCTGGCTGTGTAAACCTGCCCCGAAACTGAAGGAATGCTGCTCATTTAGTTGATATTTTATACCCAGTCGTGGTTCCAGGGTATATGATCCGTTCAATCCAAAATATTGCTGATGGAGCCCTAAATTGATGACCAGTTGATCGTTAGGGCGATTTTGCCAGTTGGCGTAAGCCTGTAGCAGGGAAGCCGTTCCCTGGAAATTGGCGATCGGCAAAAACTGGCCATTAAACAAAACGGTATCGATAAAATTTATATCAGAAAAATTATACATCACTCCGGCGCTGAGGGTGCTTTTGGCGCTGAATTTTTTATTGAATCTAAGATGGGCAGCATATCTCAATTGTTTCCTGTCGAATTTTACCGTAGGAATGTATTGTCCGGTTTCCTGGCTCAGGGAATCAATTTTTCCGATGGTCTGGACCCCTGTTGCCGCGAGGGTGAATTTGGTGTAAGTGGAGTTGTTGAAAAAATAAGTATGGGAGGCTCCCAGGATCCCGGTATTGGCGTTGAAGGTCGAATTTTCAAACTCCGAAAACAGGTTGGTCGTATCCTGATCACTGGCAGGATCCAGTTTGATGTAACTGAGCCCTCCAATGCCCCATACGGCAAAATGTCCGGCTTTTTCGGTGGGCAAATCTACCTTAAAAGTAACGTCCTGGTATTCCGGCACCGACTCTCCTGTGCCGAGGTCAATGCCCAGGCTTTTAAAAACGCCGAGGGTAGAGTAGCGGTAATTCACGAGATATGAGGCTCGGGCTCCTTTTTTAAATGGACCTTCGGCTCCCAATTCAAGGCCATTGAAGCCCACCTGGCCGAGGTATTCCCTTTTGTCGCTGTTCCCGTTTCTCAATCTCAGGTCAAAAACCCCGGAGAGCGCATTACCGTAATCAGCACTCCATGCGCTCGTCATGAAATCAGAGTTACTCAGGTTATTGATATTTAACATGCTGATGGGCCCGCCTGTGGTACCGATGGTTGAAAAGTGGTTGGGGCTGGGAATATCGATGCCTTCCATGCGCCAGAGTACGCCGGTGGGAGAGTTGCCCCGGATGATGATGTCATTCCTGTCATCCGATGCGCCGCTGACGCCTGCATAATTTTGCGCTATTCGGGAAGGATCGTTGAGACTTCCGGAATACCGGCCAGCCTCCTCAACGGAGAACGTCCGGGCACTCACCGTGGCCAGCTGGTTGATGGCCTCCCGTTTATTATCGCTGGCTTTGATAACGACGGTATTGAGTTGGGCGATGCTCTCTTCAAGTTCGATGATCACCTCCAGTTCTTTGGCTGAAGTAATCATCAGGTTGGAAATGGTAACGGATTCGTAGCCCAGGTATGATACCTGGACGGTGTGCCGGCCGATGGGCACGTTTTCGAGTCTGAAACGACCATCCGCATCTGTTGATGCTCCGATCAATGGATCACTTTCCAATACGATGAGGTTCACCCCTAAAAGCGGGAATTGAGATTGTTTGTCGAGGACGACCCCTCTAATAGTTTGGGTGAGTTCCTGTCCGAATATCTGTCCGGCCAGAAATAAGGTAAATAAGAGCAGCGTGATTTTTTTCATTATTCTAAGTATTGAGTTGGGTAGTTCTATGGATTAACAAATTTTTAGTGTCAGGTGTTTTGGATCAATATTAGGAAGCAAATATGCAATATTCCTCTTTTTTGAAAACTGATTTTCCTATGAATGATAGGATTTAATCGGTGAATCGTTGTGAGGACTTTTGATTGGGGGGGGATTGTTCGGAATAATTAACCTTCAGACAGGGGGTTTCTTAAAATAGTGATGGGATTCACATAAAAATGAAAGGGTAATTCCTACCTTTGCCTTCCTTTTTATTCACAATTAAATTGATTGTTATGAAATTAATAAATGTTTTCTTTTTGTCTATGGCCATAATGATTCTTGGCTCTTGTGCTAATCAACAGGCAAAAGCTGATCCTAAAGCCGAAATGGCTGAAGAGCAAGCATTGTGGGACGAGGTTATGTCATTTCATGATCAAGGAATGTCAGAAATGAAAGATATTGCAGCTTTAAAGAAATATCTTAGCGGAAATCAGGATAAACTGACGGATGATAATTCAAAAAAAATAGCCGAAATGGCTATAGCAAAATTAGACGAAGCTGAGAAAGGAATGTGGGACTGGATGCATGATCTGGTTAAGTTGGAGGATCTTCAAAAGGACAAAACCCATGCTGAAATTATGGCTTACCTTACGACACAAAAAGAGGTTGTTTCAAACGTAAAAGAACAAATAAAGGCAAGTGTGGCTAGTGGAAAACAGGTTAGGACACTTATTAAAGAAGAGGAACAAAAATAATAACTCAATGAAATATTTTTGGATGCTTTGCCTGGCTTTTTCAATCCAGGCTTGTGGCCCCTCAGTATCAGAACCTTTGCCATTTTTAGGCCAACATCAGGTCGATAAAGTCACAGGAGATACCACTTATCATCGTATTCCTGATTTTGAATTCGTCAACCAGGACAGCATGGTCGTGAATAATGCTACTTTTGAAGGGAAGATTTATGTGGCAGATTTCTTTTTTACCTCATGTCCAACGATTTGTCCGAAAACAGCACAGCAGATGTTGCGCCTATACGAAAGGTATAAGGATGATGACAGGGTTGAATTGCTTTCTCATTCCATCGATACTCAAAGAGATACCGTTGGAAGGTTAAAGGCATACGCTAATAACCTGGAAGTAAGTGCGCCCAAATGGCATTTTGTGACAGGCGACAAATCTGAAATTTACGAAATTGCCGACGACTACATGAGCATTGCTATTGAAGATCCGGATGCACCGGGAGGTTTTGATCATAGTGGCTGGTTCATTCTCGTGGATAAAAACAGGCATATCCGATCCTTTTGTAAAGGAACTGATCCGGAATCCGTTGATGGGTTCATGAAGGATATCGATTGGTTGCTGGAGCATATGTAAATCTTGTCAAAAAAAGAAGCCATGAACGTTCTCAAAGTGATGCGTTCATGGCTCTTAAATTTGAAAAGAGTTTTCCCTTAGTTTGTGGTTTTAGGTATACAAGAGGTTTATAAATTGAACAGAATACCGGCGCTGAGGGCCACGCCTTTATTTTTTACTTTTTCTTCCACCACCGGAATGTTATATAATTCTGTGAAGCCCATGGAATAACGTGCATCTGCGAAAAGCTGGGTTTGCCCTAATCTCAATGTAGCTCCAATTCCAGCCTGGGCTCCCACTTCAAATCTTTCATAATTGATCTGATCCAGGTTTATATCTATAGAACCGAGGTCTATTTCCACCAAAACATTGGCTTTATTGTCCAATCTTCCGCCTGTAGCGTATCCAAAAGTAGGTCCGGCGATAGCATAGGCCTGCAATGGGCCGTCACCGAATTTCACCTTTGCCAGGACAGGTAGTTCCAAATAGGTGAAACGGGCTTCAGAGGTTACACCTAATGGGATTGATGTGTTGAATACATTGGCATTAAAACCGTCACTGAATTTTAGTCCCTTTTTGATGACATTCACTTCAGTCTGCAGCGCGAAATGATCTGTAAGGCCTAACTCGCCAACGATTCCAAAGTTGAATTCGTCGATGTATTTGAAATCTGGCGTTAAATTTCCCAGCACTTCAGTAGTATAAACATTGGCGAAATTAACGCCTCCCTTAATTCCTGCAGAGAATTGGGCAAAAGCTCCCTGGCTAGCAAACCCCAACATAACGGTCATTAAAACAACTGCTTTTCTCATTTTGTCCTTATTTTAAGTTATAGATTGAATTCGAAGGTCAATATGCGGGGTTGAATTGTTAAGAGGCGTTAAACACTTGTTATGGTAATGATAAAAAAACGAATCTTTTTTACCCAATAGTGAAAAAGCATTAAAAGCTGTTGTCGGAAGTTAAATATAGTGAATGAACAGGCTGGATTCACCACAAAGTCATAAAGGACATAAAGATTCTGCATTGAGAGTACATTGCTTTATGCTCTATGTTTCTATGTGTTAAACGATCCACCACAAATTCATAAAGGACATAAAGATTCTGCATTGAGAGTACATTGCTTTATGCCCTATGTTTCTATGTGTTAAACAGATTCACCACAAAGTCATAAAGGACATAAAGATTCTGCATTGAGAGTACATTGCTTTATGCCCTATGTTTCTATGTGTTAAACAGATCCACCACAAAGTCATAAAGGACATAAAGATTCTGCATTGAGAGTACATTGCTTTATGCCCAATGTTTCTATGTGTTAAACAGATCCACCACAAAGTCATAAAGGACATAAAGATTCTGCATTGAGAGTACATTGCTTTATGCCCTATGTTTCTATGTGTTAAACAGATTCACCACAAAGTCATAAAGGACATAAAGATTCTGCATTGAGAGTACATTGCTTTATGCCCTATGTTTCTATGTGTTAAACAGATCCACCACAAAGTCATAAAGGACATAAAGATTCTGCATTGAGAGTAAATTGCTTTATGCTCTATGTTTCTATGTGTTAAACAGATTCACCACAAATTCATAAAGGACATAAAGATTCTGCATTGAGAGTACATTGCTTTATGCCCTATGTTTCTATGTGTTAAACAGATTCACCACAAAGTCATAAAGGACATAAAGATTCTGCATTGAGAGTAAATTGCTTTATGGCCTATGTTTCTATGTGTTAAACAGATCCACCACAAAGTCATAAAGGACATAAAGATTCTGCATTGAGAGTACATTGCTTTATGCCCTATGTTTCTATGTGTTAAACAGATTCACCACAAAGTCATAAAGGACATAAAGATTCTGCATTGAGAGTACATTGCTTTATGTCCTATGTTTCTATGTGTTTAAAAAAAGTAGGTCACGCGTTACGTATGCCACCGTCCAAAAGGATTTCCAGGATATAAGTGGTGCTGGTGGCCGCTTCAAACAAATCTTCGGATACAGCACTTTGTCCTGAGGCGATGATGATCTTCAAATTATCCCCTATGGTTGCAATGGATTGGGTGACGGTTTCTCCATCGGAGTAGGTGCCAGCGATTACCCGCTTGTCGATGAACTCCCCTTTTTTATCAAAAGTGATGAGGTGGAACTGATAATTCAATAACCCGGCACGCCAATAAACCAAGGCATGGAAAGCCCCAGTTCCCGGAATCCGGAAGCATGCCATGAATTCGGTGAACTCGTCTACGGGCTCATCGTCATGAGGGAGGATAAAGCTGTCAATTAATTCATCAGGAATCGGCTTGTTCTTGAGGCTGAACAAATGGCGCGCTTCCTCCGTCAACGACACGGGAAGTTCTATTTCCGGAAATATTCCGATAAATTCCGTAAAACCCTTTTTGGGTTGTGTATCTTTTATCTCTTGCATAGGGGAGCAAAATTACAAAATCCCCGAAAAAAAGATAAAATTTGATTTTTTTATCTATCCAAAAGCTCTACCTTTGCGGCGATATTTAAAAAGCTATTCATTAAGCAGTATAAAGTTGGGTATCGTGAAGGTTAAATTTAACATATTTTCCGGGCTGTTTCTGGGGCTAATTTTGAGTTTTTTTGCAGCGCCCATTATGGCACAGGAGGAGTCACACGAAAAAGGTTCATCACAAGAGCACCATGAAGCGGCGGCTTATGATCCTGTCGGAACCGTACTGGATCATATCTCCGATAAGAATGAATTCCACATATGGGAAAACGTGCATATTCCACTCCCTTGTTTTCTTTATACTCCCGGTAGCGGATGGTCTGTTTTTATGTCCAATAAATTCGAGCACGGCCATAAGGCTATTGATGGTTACGTATTAAACCATGGCCGGGTGAACAGAATTGCCGATCCTTCCTTCCCAAAAGGTGAGGTGGCATTGCACGAAAGTCATATCGAATCCCGGATGGAAAGTACAGAAGGCGGAAAAGAAAAAGAAGTTTATTTCATCACTTATGAGGGAAAAGAATTTCAATTGGATCCGCCAAGCACTGTGGACGGAGGATTTGTCGGCGGCGGGATTACTTCTTTTTATGACTTCTCTATTACAAAGAATGTAGCTACAATGTTGCTTGCGGCATTTTTACTGGTCTGGTTATTCATGGCTGTAGCTAAAGGATATAAAGTAAATGAAGGAAAGGCTCCCAAAGGCATACAAAGTCTGATGGAAGTCTTTTTTGTTTTTATCAGGGACGAAGTCACGAAGCCCATGATTGGCGAAAAACATTACGAACGTTATCAGCCGTTTATCATGAGTTTGTTCTTCTTTATTTTGTTTTGTGATTTGATGGGGTTGATTCCTTTTTTCCCTGGAGGAGCTAATATTACCGGTAACCTGGCGGTGACGCTGACCCTTGCGGTAATTACCTTTTTGGTAGTCAATCTCAGCGGTAAAAAGGATTATTGGCAACACGTATTGTGGATGCCCGGTATTCCGGCCTGGGTTAAGATCATACTTACTCCGGTTGAAATACTTGGACTGTTCATCAAGCCATTCTCCTTGATGATACGTTTGTTTGCGAACATTTCTGCAGGACACATTATCATCCTGAGTTTGATTGGGTTGATCTTCCTGTTTAAAGATACAGGTCAGTTGGGTGGTGCACCTACCGGCGTTTTGATCGGTGGAGCATTTACCGCTTTTATGAACCTCATAGAATTGCTGGTGGCATTCCTACAGGCGTTCATTTTTGCCATGCTGACCGCTTCTTATATTGGTGCGGCGGTTGAAGAACACCACCATGAAGAGGCACACTAGGAAATTTTAAATGATAAATGTAAAATTTTAAATGATAAAGTGAGTGTGAGGATTTGGGGTTAGTGAAAGTTATTCTTTGAATTTGAATTTACATTGTTGATAATATTTAGGCAGGGTTTTTGATTCAACAGATTTTCGGATTTTGTGGGTTTAAAATTTGCCGTACACATTTGGTAAACATTTTTTTTATAAATAAAAATCTCAAAATAATGGGAGCAATTGGAGCTGGTATTGCAGCAATTGGTGCAGGTATTGGTATCGGTTTGATCGGTAGCAAAGCCATGGAAGCTATCGCCCGTCAGCCAGAGGCTGTAGGTGATATCCGTAACAACATGATCTTAACAGCGGCCCTCGTTGAGGGTGCAGCATTGTTTGCGATCGTTGTTGGTCTTTTGGCTGGATAATTTGCACAAAAAAATTGACCTTTATCCGGGCTGCAGCGGTTGGCTGTCAGTCCGGATAAAATCAAAAATGAAAAAACAAAACAATCATAAACGATGACTGAGTTTATTTTTTTAGCGGGATTTGATGTGATCAAGCCGGATCCGGGATTGATCTTCTGGACATCCCTTATATTTATTGCCATTTGGTGGTTTGTGGGTAAGAAAGCTTTTCGTCCTATCCAGGAAGCCCTCAAAAAACGTGAGCATGACATTCAGCACGCCTTGGATGAAGCTAAAAAAGCCCGCCAGGACGTAGCCAATGTTCAGGCCTCCAATGATCGTGTGCTGGCTGAGGCTCGTGAAGAGAGATCAGCTATTTTGAAAGAAGCAAGTGCCGTTAAGGATGCCATCATCAAAGAAGCCAGGGAAAAAGCCAAGGAAGATGCACAAAAAATTGTAGCCAACGCGAAGATAGAAATAGATAATCAGCGTAAAGCTGCCATTACTGATTTGAAAAATCAGGCAGGATTACTGGCGATTGAAATGGCTGAAAAACTGATCCGCAAAGAATTGAAAGGCGATGCCGAGCAGGATGCTTTCATGAAGAAAATGACCGACGAGTTGAAATTGAACTAACCGTCGCTTTTTAAAATATACTCAATTTAAGGGGCCGTATTTAGTACTGTCCGTTTTTATTTTAAAACTCGTCCCGGTCGCCTCCTTTTTTTCGGAAATCGCCTGGGGTTTTTATATTTTTAGTATGTCTGTACAAAGAATAGCATCGCGTTACGCAAAATCACTGATGGATTTAGCCGTAGAGCAGAACAAACTTGAGCGTGTACTCGAGGATGTGCAGTCATTTCGGGCTACCACAAAGGTGCGTGATTTTCATCTTTTACTCAAAAGCCCCATCGTTCATGCCACTAAAAAGGTAAATATTCTGAAGTTACTTTTTGGAGCTAAGTATGACGAGCTGACCATGGCTTTTTTGAATATTATTATCAATAAAGGACGTGAGCCCTATTTGCCTGAAATTGCTGACGAATTTGTCGCTCAGTATCGTGAAATGAAAGGAATTTCTTCCGTAAAACTGATCACGGCCAGTGCTGTCAGCGCGGAAATGCTCAAATCCATTGAAGCTAAATTGATGGCAAGTGCTGAAACCGACCAGTCCGTGGAAATTTCCACAGAAGTAGATCCCGCTCTTATCGGGGGCTTTGTCATTGAATTTCAGGATAAGATCTATGATGCCAGTATTGCCCATAACCTTGAAGCATTGAAAAAAGAATTCATCTGAAATACTTAGGTGTTGAAGGTGTTGAAAAATAATTGTAAATCATAAGACTTTAATTTTTAGCCTTAAGTCTTTAGCCTTTAAACTTTTAATAATATGGTTGACGTGAAACCTGATGAAATATCAGCAATATTGAAACAGCAACTTTCCGGTTTTAGCACTGAAGCAGAATTGGAAGAGTACGGAACGGTTCTCCAGGTGGGGGATGGAATTGCACGTGTTTACGGTTTGACAAATGCACAGGCAGGTGAGCTCGTAGAATTTGACAGCGGCGTTCGTGCTGTTGTACTGAACCTCGAGGAAGATAACGTTGGGGTCGTATTGATGGGCCCTGGCGATGGGATTCGCGAGGGGTCAAGAGTACATCGCACCGGACTTATCGCGTCTATCCAGGTTGGAGAAGGCTACCTCGGCCGTGTAGTGGATCCTTTGGGTCAACCTATTGATGGCAAAGGAGAAATTGGCGGTGTTAAATACGAAATGCCTTTGGAACGTAAAGCTCCAGGGGTAATTTACCGTGAGCCTGTAAGTGAACCACTCCAGACCGGTATCATGGCCATCGATGCGATGATTCCAATCGGTAGAGGACAGCGGGAGTTGATCATCGGTGACCGCCAGACAGGTAAAACGGCTATTGCTATTGATACCATCATCAACCAAAAGGAATTTTACGACAAAGGAGAGCCTGTATTTTGTATCTACGTGGCTTCAGGTCAGAAAGCTTCTACGGTGGCCAACGTGGCCAAGACCCTGGAAGAAAACGGAGCAATGGCTTATACCGTTATTGTTGCGTCTTCTGCTTCTGACCCTGCACCGCTTCAGTATTTCGCACCGTTTGCGGGGGCTGCCATCGGTGAGTTTTTCCGGGATACTGGTCGCCCTGCACTGATCATCTATGATGATTTGTCTAAGCAGGCCGTGGCTTATCGCGAGGTTTCCTTGCTGTTGCGTCGCCCTCCGGGACGTGAGGCTTATCCAGGGGATGTATTCTACCTGCACTCACGCTTATTGGAACGTGCCGCAAAAATCATCAACGATGATGATATCGCACGCCAGATGAATGACCTTCCGGAGTCATTGGCCAATGCCAAAGATCAAAACGGCGAACCGTTGGTAAAAGGTGGAGGTTCTTTAACTGCTTTGCCTATTATCGAAACACAGGCGGGAGACGTTTCTGCTTATATTCCAACCAACGTAATTTCTATCACCGACGGACAGATCTTCCTCGAGTCGAACCTGTTTAACGCAGGGATTCGTCCTGCGATCAACGTAGGGATCTCCGTATCTCGTGTAGGAGGTAATGCACAGATCAAATCGATGAAGAAAGTGGCCGGAACACTGAAGCTCGACCAGGCCCAGTACCGCGAGTTGGAGGCTTTCTCCAAATTCGGTTCCGACCTCGACGCCGCCACGTCGGCCGTACTCGATAAAGGTGCCAGAAACGTGGAAATCCTCAAACAACCTCAATATTCCCCACTGCCCGTAGAGAAGCAAATCGCTATCATCTACCTCGGTACAAAGGGATTGTTGAAAAATGTTGCGGTAGAAAAGGTGAAAGATTTTGAAAAGATTTTCCTCCTGAAGATGGAAAAGTCCCACGCAGATATCCTGGCCAACTTTAGAGCCGGTAAACTGGAAGAGGCGGATCTCGCTGCCATGACAAAAGTGGCTGAAGAGATCGCTCCACAGTTTAAATAAAATTGATCATTGAATAGTGAGCTTGAGGAAGGAGGCGTCCGGTGTTGGATAACATTGATTTTGACGACCTCCGCAATTTCTTGGGCAGCGGGTAAACAACCAGCAATTTAAAAACTGATATGGCAAATTTAAAGGAAGTACGTGACCGGATCCAGTCCGTTATCAATACCCAGCAGATCACGAAGGCCATGAAAATGGTATCTGCTTCCAAATTGCGCAGAGCACAGGATGCAATAGTGCAAATGCGTCCCTATGCTAATAAGCTGAATGAGATGTTGCGTAATATTCTTTCCAACCTCGAGGGAGACATCGATACTTCTTTTGGGCAAGAAAGACCCATCGAAAGAGCCTGTGTGGTGGTGATTACTTCCAGCAGGGGACTTTGCGGTGCCTTCAACGCCAACATCATCAAAGAAGCTGTTTTAACGATCGACAATAAATATGCCGACGTACGTGCAAAGGGGCACCTGGATATTATCACGATTGGTAAAAAAGGCTACGAATTTTTCAAAAAACCGGCCTATAAGGATTGCCGCGTTTTTAATGATTACGTGGAATTGTTCCATGATCTCAGCTTTGATAATGTTGCCGTAGTGTCCAAAAGAATCATGGATTGTTTTTCCAGAGAACTTTATGATTCCGTAACCGTTGCCTACGGCCAGTTCAAAAATGCAGCAGTACAGATTCCCGTGGCAGAACAATTCCTGCCGGTGGCCAAGATTGAAAAAACGGCAGACGGAGAAGAAAGTGGAATGAAGGCAGATTATATTTTTGAGCCGGACAAGAAGGCATTATTGGAGCATCTTGTCCCAAGTATTATCCAGACGCAATTCCAGAAATTTGTACTCGACACCCATGCTTCCGAGCACGGTGCGAGGATGACCGCCATGGATGCCGCTACGGAAAATGCCCAGGAATTGTTGGGAAATTTGAGACTTTCCTACAACAAAGCCCGTCAGGAAGCCATCACCAACGAGATCCTCGAGATTGTCGGGGGAGCGGCTGCCTTATCCAATGGTTAAGTACCGATACAGATTTAAGCATACACCAACTAAAAGGGGGCGATTTTTTCGCTCCCTTTTTTTGTGGGCACCGAATCATTTTACCTGAAATCCTGCCGGGGCAGGAATAGGTGAGTGGATGGCCATCTCTCCTCATCGGATAACAGGCTGATGGCAAGATGGGGGCGTTTGGAAAATTACTAATCAGGGTAAAAATCTTTCCCTTTCCGGTAAACCATACTCTCGCCAAATGTACTACCTTGCACAAAATTTTGTAACACCTTTTAATACATACCATGGTATTCACCGCAACCACTGTCCTCGGCCTCGTCGCAGCTACCTGCACCACGGTCGCCTTCATCCCGCAGGCGCTCAAGACCATCAAAACCAGGAACACCAAGGACCTGTCGCTGCCCACCTATATTTTGCTGGTGGTCGGCATCATCCTGTGGCTCCTTTACGGCATTCTGATGCATGACCTGCCCGTGATCATCGCCAATGCGGTGACTTTCTTTTTTATCGGAACCATTCTGGTGTTGAAGATAAAGCATAAGTAGGGGCGGGTTGCCGGTTGCTTGTTTTTTTGATCGCTTTCCCGGGGTGGGCAAGGAGGTGTATCGCACTCAAAACACTTCTTTTTTTCTTTTGGGATTTCGTTGTCCTGCGGGCATCCGTGTTTTATCCTTTTTCTTAGTAATATTTCGCTTCGTACCTTTAAGTCAGAAGCATATAACTCTATTTGCTTTCCAATCGAATTAAAATTCCCCTCCTTTCTTTTTGAGAAACAATTCCTTTTTTTAACTTTAGGCCGATCTCCCGATTTTGACCTCTCCCGACGTTTTTACATCCGTTTTGTGCATAAAATCCATAAAAAAGCAGAAATATTGAAAAAAGTATGTCTTTTTTTGTCACATGGGGCCATCTCGCGGCTTATATAAGGGATACGTTTAGTTTTTAACTCAAAATTCAGGTGATTTTATCAAATGAAATTAAAATTAAAATTATGAAGAAGCTTCTATTTTTTCTGACGATGTGTATGGCATTCTCTTTTGTCACCATTTTAACAGGCCAGGGCACCTACAATCCAAACCAGATCATCATCGATTTTGCTGATGAAGCTACCCAGCAGGACATTGATGATTACCTGGATCTAATCAATGGTGTAATTATTGACCAAATCGGGGATGACATTTTTTTGGTCGAGGTTGAATCATTTCCTATTGAGTATACGGATTTTAATGGGGTGGAGGTTGTTTTGTATAATGTGGTGGATATTATAGAGAATCATCAGAGTAATAGTGAAATTGATGACACTGATCTCAACTATTATGTTTCAAGCATACCAATGGATTTGGGGCAAATAGTTGAAAGTTTGCCAACAGATAATTATACCCCTATTCCGGGGTATGTCGATGATTATCCAGGACTTTTGAATTGTTCTTCCATTTCACAAAATCAAAAAGTAAAAGTAGGGATAATTGATACAGGTATTGATCATTACCATAGCTTTATAACTGATTATATTATATATGAAAATAATGTTTACAATAATGATTTTACAGCTATTGATGACCATGGCCATGGAACTAGTGTGGCGGGTATTATAGCAGGCTTAGCCCAATCGGCAGGTATCACGCCTGAATATTTGGAGCTTTATATTATTAAGGCTTTTGATGAAAATGGACAAGGGAGTTATTTTAATATGATACGGGCTGTAGAAATGGCCAATGAATTGGATTTGGATATTTTAAACCTTTCCTGGGGTTTTTCTTACGACATTTTTCCATCTGGGACAGAAGGAATTTATTTTTTACAAAGCGGAGCGTCTGAATTAAAAAATTTATTGAACATACCTTCAGATAGGATTATTATTTGTGGATCTGGGAATAGTGGATTGGAAATAACTAATGAAAACTTAATGAATGGTTTTACTGGATTTCACTATGGGCCAGCAGATTTTTTTGCGCTTAATGATCATCACCTCACGGTGGGATCCTTAAATCATTTAGGGAAATTGGCAGGATTCAGTAATTTTGGTTCTGGTGTTGATGTTTATGCCCCAGGTACTGAAATTTTAACACCTACATTAAGTGGGTATTGGACTTTGAATAATTCTGGCACCTCATTTTCATCAGCAATTACAACTGGAGTAGCCGTCCAGTATTATGTGTCTTGGGTGCAACAAGCAGTTGATGCCTATACAAATCCAATTTTAGGCAATCTAGGATCAAGTGTTAATTCGGGATCAAATGTTGATTTTTTAAGTCTGCTATCTGCTGCCAATTTTTCTTATTTGTCGGTTTTAAAAAATGCCATTGAAGTGGATCGTTATACTATTGAGTCAGAGAAGGGAACAAAATCTTATTTAGTGAATGGGATTGATTTGTCGTCCTTATGTGATAAAAATCTTAATCAATCATTAAGTAAGACCATTATTAATAATGTGCTCTTACTCGAAGGGGAAATAGAAAAAAGTCAAATGGGTGAAAAAAACTTTGAGTTATTTCCAAATCCCGTTTCCGATAATATAGAAATAAAACTACTTAATTTTGAAAAAGGCATCATTTCAATTGAGTTATTGGATCAACTTGGCAGACAGATTTATAGTGATTTATGGATACTTGATGAAAAGAGTGATTTTGCATTTAAAAAACTAGAAGTCGGTTCGTTTAATATTCCAAAAGGGTTATACATTTTAAGAATAAACGAAAAGGGTAGATCTATTAGTAAAGCGATTTTTAAAAATTAATTTAAATAATTAGGCTGATCCAAATTATTTGGATCAGCCTAATTATTTGGATCAGCCTAATTATTCAAATTATACCTCAATTGACATTTTGATTCTGAATTTATTTTAATAAAGGTGTTTATTTTGTCCTAACTTATCTTTGCCAAAAGCATCGGACTTGCCGGACTTATGCTATTTTTATTCCGTATAATCCATATAAAACTTAAAATGAGCTTTACCCGAAAAGTTAAGCCTTAACGTTCGAAAACTTTAAATAACGTCAATGATTAATTGAGTCCATGTTATTTTTTAAAATAATATTTGCTATGAAGGGTTTCTTTTTATTATCCAGTCTATTTATTTTTTCCCAATTTTCTTTTTCCCAAAATATTGATTCCCTTGTTAATATAACAATTGAAAAAGCTGAGGCATTGAGAATCGAAGACCAAAATTATGATCAGGCTATTAAGACATTAGAAGAATTACTAGAAGTTATCGTGGCTCTTGATACAGCGGTGGAAAGGATTAAGTTAGCACCAATTTATCATAAAATTGGGGTTAATTACTATATGAAAGGTGATATGGATAATGCCTTAAAAAATAATTCTAAAGCCTTAGAAATTAGAGAAATTAAACTGGGGGCTAATCATATTGATGTCATTCGTGGGTATTTTAATAGAGGAAGTGTTTTACGAAGGATGCAGGATTATGGTAATGCAAAAAATGATATAACAAAAGCTATTGCATTGATGGAAAAATTAATTGAATCAAAACAATCAAATGATGTTCCAAGATTAATGAGAATGTATACAGAAATGTATAAAATTAATTCCTTCTTAAAAGATAATAAGACAGCTTTGGTTTATTGGGAACTGGTATTTAATTACTATTCCCTTGATGAATCCCAAAGTATGAGTAGAATCGCAGACTTGTATAATGCAAAGGGTATAATCTATAATGATGAAAAAAATTATGATTTAGCGATCGTTAATTATTTAAATTCAATCGATTCTTATTCAAGGCTTATGAATTCTGAATCCGAAATTGAAATAGGGAGTGTAATTCATAATCTTGCAAATAGTGAACAAGCCTCAGGTCAATTTGATTCATCAAAAAAACATTATTTAAAAGCAATTGATGTTTTTAAAAAAAATCAAAATAGCAACAACAATTTAGACATCCAACAACGTCTCGGCAACACCTACACCGACCTCACAAACCTCTGTTCCAAAACAAAAGAATGGACCCAGGGCATTGAATATTTCAATCAAGCCCTGAAATACACCACTTCCGGCTGGGGCACCTTCCATCACCCGCGTGTAGCCGAAATCTACCGCAACCGCACCAAAATAAGTCTCGGACAAAATCTATACCACGAAGCCCTGGAATTCAATCAAAAATCCCTCCATGCATTGTTACCTGATTTTAAAACCGATGATCCTTTTGTAGCGGTTAATCTTAAACAGCAGGCTGTTAAAAACAAGAATTCCTTCCTGGAAACCATTGCTCAAAAAGCTGAAATCTTTGCGGCCATTTATGAGCAGGAAGGAAGGAAAGATCAGAAATATCTGGAAGCCGCTTTTCAAAATTACCTGACAATAGATACGGTCATCATCCAGATCCGGCAAAGTTATGAGGCGCAGGGGTCGCAGTTTGAGTTGATTGAGCAGCGTTACCCTATTTATGAAAAGGCAATTTCGACGGCCCTGGAATTGTTTGAAAAAACGGGAAAAGGAAAATACCTGGAAGCGGCCTATCATTTTGCCGCTAAAAATAAAGCCATGGTGCTTTTGGCCGGGATGCAGGAAGAACAGGCCAAAGCCTGGTCTTCTATTCCACAGGAACTTCGGGAGCAGGAGAAAAACCTGAAACGGTCCATCTTTCAGCTGGAATCAAAGATCTATGAACAGGCAGACCAGGAGGCCGATCCCGTATTGCGGGACAGCCTTTTTGCTTTGCGCAGGGAGTATCAAAAGTTAATCATTGACTTTGAGTCAGCGTATCCTGACTATTATGATCTGAAATACCGATTCGATCAAACCATAAGCGTAGCGGCCATTCAACAACAACTTCCCCGGGGCAGTTGCATGCTGGAATACTTTGTGGGCGATGCTTCCATTTTTGTTTTTGTCATTACCCAAAGCGGGTTCGATTACGTGAAGTTTGATAAACCGCAACAATTCGAGGAACGTTGCCTGGCTTTCCGGCAGAAAATGGAAAGGCCGGGAAATGGAACAGTCTCTGTTTCCGACAATTACCAGCTGTTTCAATGGCTGGTGAAATCCCCCCTGGAGAAAGCTGAAAAAAGAGAGGAGATCCATCACCTGATCTTCCTCCCCGACGGCCCGCTGCTTCAATTGTCTTTTGATGTTTTGGTGCTGGATAACACAAGCACTACGCCTCATTACCTACTCAAAGATTACGCCATCAGTTACGCCTACTCCAATCGCCTGTTGTTTGGCTACTCCGCTAAAAAAAGAGCCCGACACACCTTTGCCGGTTTCGGCCTGGAATACGATGATTATACCCTGGCAGACCTGGCCACTTACGTAGATAACCCACTGGCGAGCCTTCCGCTTTCCCGGGCACTTGGCCACCTGGAATTTTCCGATGATGAGATCAATGAGATTGCCTGGCTGCTTCACGGCGATGCCTGGATCAACCAAAACGCCACCCGTGAAGCCTTCCTCCAAAATGCAGGCGACTACGCCATCCTGCACCTCGCCACCCACGGCGTGCTCAACGAACGATACCCCATGAATTCCGCCCTCATCTTTACCCGTCAAAATGACAGCACCGCTTATTTTCTCCGCGCCGCCGACCTCTACGGTTTGGCCCTGAATGCCGATATGGCCGTCCTCAGCGCCTGCAACACCGGCACCGGCCTGGTCGAAAGGGGAGAAGGGGTCCGCAGCCTGGCCCGGGCCTTTTCTGCTGCCGGCTGTCCGAGCCTGATCGCCAGCCTCTGGAATGCCTCCGATAAATCCACCAAGGAGATCCTGGTGGATTTTTACAAAAACCTTAAAAAAGGCCAGACCAAAGCCGAGGCCATGCGCCGGGCCAAACTCACTTACCTGGAAAATGCCCCTCCGACTTACCAGGCTCCCTACTACTGGTCGCACCTGAATGTGATTGGCGAAAGCGGGCCGCTGGAGGTATTGAACGTGCCTTTGTGGCGTAAGTACTGGTATGTTTTGGCGGTGGTATTGGCGGTTTCCGGGGGACTTTTTTACCGTAAAACAGGGAAGCAGGCAGCCTGAAACCGGAGTGTTCTGGTGCCACAGTATCCCCCTTCCTGAAAAAATAATGCTGGCCTAAATGGTTACAATCTATAATATTGGCTTAATTTTAAAAAAAAATATTGCCCAACTATGCCCCCTTCATAACCTATTTCAACACACGGAAGCATCGCGAAAAACAGGATGGTCCGGGAGAAATTTAACCCTGAAACCCTCCCGAAAAGCTAATTCAGCAGATTTTTCGGTTGCCCGAACCCAACACCAATCGTTAGAAGCATGAATAAAGACTTAAAATATTTCCTCACCTTGTGTCTTTTCTTTGGATTGTTTTTCATCGCCAAAGAGGTCTTTTTTGCCAAAATATATTATCGGGTGGAAAGTGTGGTTCACCTGTATCCCTTAAGCTTTTTCCTGGCTTATGCCGTGGTTGGGTTGCCGGCATTCATTTTTGTTTTTTTTGCCAATCAGTACAAACTTTTTGCCCCATTGGGACTAAAGAGCAACCTGGTAAAAGGGTTTCTTTTTGCCTTCCTTTTTTCCATCCCCATGTTTATTGGATATGGAATCTTTGCCGACTTTAAGCCCCACCTGGAATGGAAGAATTTTTGGTTTATGTGTGTGTTCGCCGCGTTTTTTGAAGAGCTTTATTATCGCGGGTTTTTCTTCGGGCAGTTATTTAAAAATACGCGGTTTGGTTTTTTTATTTCGCTGATAATCAGTGCCTTGGTATTTGCTTCCCTGCATTTGTATCAAAGCAACGACCTGCTTACTTTAATCGGTATTTTTATGACTACCTTTATGGGCGCCGGGCTTTTTGCATGGTTATATGTGGAGTGGAATTACAACTTATGGCTTCCCGTGGCCCTGCATTTTTTTATGAACCTTTCCTGGGAAATTTTCGCTGTTTCTGATAATGCCCTGGGGGGGCTTGAGGCCAATCTGATCAGAGGACTGACCGTTTTATTGGCCATTACAGGTACACTGTTTTATAAGAAAAAACAAAATATTCCGTTAGCCGTTAACAGGGATACTTTGTGGATGAAAAAATAAAAAAAGTTTCCAAAACATATAATCCTGCCATAATTTTTTAACAAATGAGAAAAAACAATTTGTACTTTTTGATGGTCATTTTGATCGGACTTTTTGGCTGTAATGCCCAAATGTCAAAACAGGTCAGTAAAGCAAACCAACCCACCGAAGAAACGAAGGTATATAGTCCGGAGAATCAAAAGATTTTCAATGATTTGAGGGCCAGGGACAGTTTGCTTTTCAGCCTTGGGTTTAACCAATGTGATACCAGTCAGATGAGATTGTTGATCAGTGATGATTTTGAATTTTATCACGACCAATCCGGTGTCACAGATTCAAAAGAAAACTTTATCCTCGGAATATCCGGGTTGTGCCATATGGATTATAAAGCGACGAGGGAGTTGGCCCAAAACAGTTTAGCCATCCATCCTTTATATAATAACGGGCAGTTGTATGGGGCCATTCAAACCGGGGAACACCTGTTTTACGGACAAAAAGGGGAGGCGCCCAAATACCTCACAAGCACCGCAAAATTTACGCATCTTTGGATCCTGGAAGCAGGGGACTGGAAATTGAAAAGAGTATTGAGTTACGACCATGTTCCGGCAAGTCAGGTACATGGACAATAATAAACGGATAAATGCCTCCAATCAAAGTTCGGTGTTTGATATGCTGTATTTTTTGAACATTACTAATTCAAAATGCTAAACTCCGGCTAAGTTAATATTTAATCAATGTTCATATGAAATATAACAGATACATCCAGGATGGACCCCTCGTTTCTGAAATTGGACTTGGTACCTGGCAATTGGGAAATGATTCCGGATGGCAGGGGATGTCGGAAAAGGAGGCTTTGGGTATAGTAGAAAGCGCACTGGAATACGGGATTAATTTTTTTGATACAGCGCCAAATTATGGATATGGTACAGGCGAAGACCGGCTAGGTAAAGCGCTGAAAGGTGCTGACAGAAGTAAAATAGTGATCAATACAAAATTTGGGCATACTGATTCGGGTAGCACTAATTTTAATTCGGATTATATTCAGCGATCTTTGGAGGGCAGCCTTAAAAGATTACAAGTGGATTATGTTGATTCGCTCATTATTCATAATCCGCCTTTTGAGTATCTGGATGGCAATAAAAACGACCATTATGAGATACTCGAACGATTGATGAAAGAAGGCAAAATAAAAGGATATGGAGCATCATTAGACACTTATGAAGAGATGAAGCTGTTTATGAATACCACAAATGCTAAAGTGATTGAAGCCTTTTTCAATATCTTACATCAGGATGCCTCAAGAGCATTTGATATGGCCATAGAAAAAGAGGTTGGCTTAATCGTAAAAATTCCGCTCGATTCAGGTTGGTTGTCAGGAAAGTACAGTGCTGAAAGTACCTTTAATGATATTAGAAGCCGCTGGTCCAGGCAGGATATTCAAACCAGGGCGCATCTTGTTGACAGAGTAAGGGAAATTGTCGGGGCAAAAAATGATCTTGCACAAAAAGCCATTTCGTTTTGTTTGGGATATGATGCGGTCTCTACCGTTATTCCAGGCAATGTAAATATTGCTCAGTTAACCAGTAATGTAGAAAGTATAAACAACCCGATTTCAAAGGAACTTGTTGAACAGCTGGAGGATTTTTATCAGAATGAAGTAAAGCAGTTAAAGCTTCCCTGGTGAACATAACCCATCAGAATGTCGTTTTTAAACGATAAAGAACAATCGTTTTATTCGGGTGAAGGCTTAAAGGAAACTTCAAAATACACCATATTCCACCCGTTGGCAGACAAAAAACACACCAATGATCGACATACAAATCAAACATACGTCCCTCGATACAACTGAATGTATCCAATTCTCAGCCGCTCCGGAAGCGGGAGGCTCCACCGTTTTCATCGGGACCGTGCGAAACGAAACGAAAGGCAAAAAGGTCATACGCCTGGAGTTTGAAGCTTACGAACCAATGGCGTTGAAAGAATTACAAAAGATCGCCGAAACTGTCGTCGAGCGCTGGAAAGTCATTCATATATCCATTCACCATCGCGTGGGCGTACTCGATATCGGGGACATTGCCGTCATCATTGCCGTCACCACCCCACATCGAAAAGCTGCTTTTGAGGCTTGTGAATACGCCATAGACATACTAAAACAGACCGTCCCTATCTGGAAAAAGGAAATTTTTGAAGACGGGGAGGTTTGGGTAGCGGCGCATCCCTGAGAAATAATAAATTTAAAATTTTAAATGATAAATTTTAAGGTGGCATTTGTCTTATTAATGCGGTAAAAATGAATTTACACTTATGCTACACCTCCGCCCCGCCCCTAAAGTGGAGTCAGCGCAGAAAACTGTAAATTTATTTTTGAACCATTCCTTTTTTTTTATTTTAATAAAACACCTTGATATAAAGGCCATGAAAATCCGTGTTCATTTGTTTCACCCGTTCAATCCGTGTTCTATTCTACCCAATCAGAAATTATGGAACACAGGCGGAACGCTTCCCTTGATGTCAAAAAAAAATACAGGCGTCCCGAAATTCACGCAATGTGAAACGGGAACACCTGCTTTATAAAAAAGGTCCAATTTATTGCTCCAAAGCTTTTAGCTGTTTTTCAAGAGCGAGAAGCTTATTTTCCATAGTAGTTATTTGCTCTGGTTGCCGGAACTGCTTACCGGGTTTATTTCGGGTGGCGATCTTTGCCCCTAAAAACAAGGCAACCCCTAATGCCTGGCGAACCGTTTTTTTTTCATTGAACCCATGATGTATTAATAAAATAGTTTTGACAAAGCAGTAAAATGACTGCAGGTCAAAAAAGGCCATATCAATGGCTACTCAAAACATGGTCTCAATGGATGTCAAAAGAAGTGTTGTGGAAAATAATCAGGAAAACAGATCCATCTGGCAAAAAAAGTCTACAAAATAAGAAGTGGTTCAAGTTACAAAATCCACGGGTAATTTCCAAATAACAGCAGGCAGGAATGGGGTTGAAAGAATGCCACTCCCTCGGCCCATTCCATCGTTAATTTTATTTTTTATCCAATTAAATTTACCATTTTCCTTACCTTCGTTCCCGTGAAAAATTTAGAGCGTTTGCTGGATATTTTCCAGACAGATAAACGCACCGAGAAGATCGTCAGGGCTTTGAGCCCAACGAAGCCGTCTGCTTCGGGAAAACCAGCCAGGTTACAATTAAAAGGAATGGTGGGTTCACAGGAATGCTTTGTCCTGTCCGGAACGATCCGGGCAGAAACGGGTCATCATTTATTCATCGCCACCGATAAGGAAGATGCCGCTTACATCCTGAATACCCTGGAAGGGATCTTTGATCAGCGGTCGGTGCGCTTTTTCCCCGACTCCTTCCGTCGCCCATTGTATTTTGAAGTGATGGACAATACCAACATCCTGCAACGGACGGAGACCATCAACAAGATCACTTCGGCTTCGGGAAGTGAGATCATCGTCACCTACCCTGAAGCGCTTTTTGAGAAGGTGGTTGAACCCAGATTTTTAGAAGAGCATCGCATTGAAGTAAAAGTAAAGGAAGTACTTGATGTACCTACCTTAACGGATATTTTAGTGGAATTCGGGTTCTCCCGCGAAGAGTTCGTTTATGAACCCGGGCAATTTTCCATCCGGGGAGGTATTGTGGATGTATTCTCTTATGGCAACGATTACCCTTACCGGATTGAGCTGTTTGACGAAGAGGTGGAAAGTATCCGGACCTTTGACCCCACCACCCAATTATCGGTCAAATCCATTTCCCGGTTGTCGGTCATTCCCAATATTCACACCAAATTTGAACAAACACAAAAAGTATCCCTGTTCCAGGTGTTGCAGCAGGAGACGAATATCTGGATCAAGGATTTTCAGATGCTGATGGACCGGCTCGAGATGTGTCTCAAAAAAGCCGCCGAATTTTCCAAATCGCTCACCATCCTGGATGAAGGGGAGCTGGCCACCATCTTCCGCGACCGGGCGTTTATAAGGCCTGATGAGGTGATCGGCGATATTGAAAAGCACAACCTGATCTTCATCGGTTCTCCCAAAATTCCAGTTCCTATAGACGAGGTGTTGCAATTTAATTCAAAACCCCAACCCAGTTTCAACAAAAATTTCAACCTGCTGATTGATAACCTGAAAAAGAATACAGCGGCACAATTTGAAAATTTTGTTTTTACTGACAGCACCAAGCAGGTGGAGCGTTTTTATTCTATTTTTGAAGACCTAGATGCGCAGGTCGATTTCCACCCGGTGACCAAAGCCATCCATGAAGGATTTATCGATCCGGAGATGAATATTGCCTGTTATACCGATCACCAGATTTTCCAGCGTTTTCATCGCTATAAACTCAAAAAAGGATTCACAAAAGATAAGGCCATCAGCCTTCGGATGCTGAGGGAACTCAAACCGGGAGATTTTGTCACCCATATCGATCACGGGGTAGGGCGGTTTTCCGGACTGGAAAAAATTGACATTAACGGACATGTACAGGAGTCGGTAAGAATTTTTTATAAAAACAATGATGTCCTGTATGTGAGTATCAATTCCCTGCACAAAATCACCAAATACGTAGGGAAGGAGGACACGATTCCACAACTCAGCAAACTGGGATCCGATGCCTGGAAGCGGCTCAAGAATAAGACCAAAGCAAAGGTTAAAGACATTGCCAGCGAGTTGATCAAACTCTACGCAAAAAGAAAAGCTTCCCAGGGATTTGCTTTCCCGGAGGATGGTTATATGCAAAACGAGCTCGAAGCTTCTTTTCTTTACGAAGATACTCCCGATCAGTTCAAAGCCACTAATGATGTGAAGGCAGATATGATGAGCCCGAATCCTATGGACCGGCTGATCTGCGGAGATGTGGGCTTTGGCAAAACGGAAGTAGCCATTCGGGCGGCTTTCAAAGCCGTAATCGGGGGCAAGCAGGTAGCCATCCTGGTGCCTACCACTATTCTTGCACTACAGCATTATCGTACCTTCGGCGAACGCCTCAAGGAATTCGGCGTTTCAGTCGATTACATCAACCGTTTCAAAACGGCTAAAGAAAAAAAAGACGTTTTCAACAAACTCAAGGAAGGAACATTGGATATCGTTATCGGCACCCATGGCCTGTTGGGTAAAGATGTCGGATTCAAAGACCTCGGGTTGTTTATCATCGATGAAGAGCAAAAATTCGGGGTGGTGGCAAAAGAAAAACTGAGGAACATGAAAGTGAATGTCGATACCCTGACCCTGACGGCCACCCCCATCCCCCGGACGATGCAATTTTCGCTTATGGCGGCTCGTGATCTTTCCATCATTCGGACGGCACCGCCCAACCGCCAACCTATTCATACGGAGGTGCGTATTTTTAGCGAGGAACTGATAAGGGAGGCCATTTATTACGAAGTGAATCGAGGCGGACAGGTATTTTTTGTGCACAACCGCGTGAAGTCACTCCCCGATATGGCGGCGATTATCCAAAGGCTTTGTCCGGATGTGGTGGTTGGGATTGCTCATGGTCAAATGGAAGCCAGGAAACTGGAAACCGCCCTGATGGATTTCATCGAAAAGAAATACGATGTACTCGTGTGCACCAACATCATTGAGACGGGACTGGACATTCCCAACGCCAATACGATGATGATCAATAATGCCCACCAATTCGGGATGAGCGATCTGCACCAATTGCGCGGACGAGTGGGACGATCGAATCAAAAAGCTTTTTGTTACCTGTTTAGTCAACCGATGTCCGTTTTGTCTTCGGATGCCCGGAAAAGGCTGAAAGCACTGGAGGAACATTCGGAACTGGGCAGCGGTTTTGAGATTGCCATGCGTGACCTTGATATTCGGGGTGCCGGCAATTTACTCGGAGCCGAACAGAGTGGGTTCATTTCAGAAATAGGTTACGAGACCTTCCAGCGTATTTTGGCGGAAGCGATACAGGAACTCAAAGAAAATGAGTTCCGGGACCTCTTCAAAGAAGAAATGGAAAAAGAGAGAACCTATGTTCACGATGTACAGATCGAAACCGATGTGGAGATGCTCATCCCCGATGAATACGTCAGCAACATACAGGAAAGACTCAGCCTTTATTCCCAACTCGATGCCCTGGAAACAGAGGAGGCTATAGATAACTTCACCAAAATGCTGGTTGACCGGTTCGGGACTTTGCCGAAACAAGTCAAAGAACTTTTCAACGGATTGCGTCTACGCTGGCACTGCAAAAGACTGGGCTTTGAACGGGTCATTCTCAAAAATAATAAACTGCGCTGCTATTTTATTGATAACCCTCAATCTCCCTTTTACGAAAGTGCCGTCTTTAAACAGATCATGGCTTTTCTTTCCGAGGGTGGAAAAGAACTGGGCCTGCACCTGAAACCATCCCTCAAATACCTGATCATGGTAAAAGACGACGTCTCCTCACTCAAGGCAGCGGAGTTGTTGTTAAAAAAACTGGAAGGGAAGCTGGGAGAGTAGGTGGTGGACGGGAAACGGATTGGCGGTAGACGTCTTGTACGTGCCTGAAAATAGGTCGGCCACTGGTAGTAAATAATAGATTAAAAACAAAGAATTGTTAAATATTGTACAACAACCTTGTACATTGGGTTCGTTTGGATTATATTTGTAAAAAATAAAATCATGGATGTAACCTCCTATAGTCATTTTCGGCAAAAACTTAAATATTACCTGGATCTTGTTTTTGACAAACACGAGCCAGTTCACGTAACCCGCCAAAACGGAGAAGACGTAATTGTTATGCCCAAAAGTGATTATGATGCCATGCAGGAAACTTTTTATTTATTGAGAAATCCAAAAAATGCTGAACGATTGTTAAAGGGCATTAAGCAGTACGAAGAGGGAAAGGGAACGGAGAGGGAGTTGATTGAGGCGTAATCTGTTCGGCATGAAAAAGATATTCTTAGATACTGGTTGGGAAGATTATTTATACTGGGTAAATAACGATAAACAGATTCTTAAAAAGATCAATAGCCTAATCAAAGAAATTGAACGCACACCTTATGAGGGGACGGGTAAACCTGAAGCACTAAAATATGATTTGACTGGGTGGTGGTCCAGGCGTATCAATTTTGAACATCGTATTGTCTACAAGGTGGAAGTTGAATCGCTTTATATTGTACAATGCCGTAATCACTACTAATAAACTTTTCTCCCCATTCCCCGGAACTTTACCTAAAAGAATTTAATTTTACATTTGCTACGGGCTACTCTGTCGCGGTTCGATGAAAATCGAAATGAGGAAAGTCCGGACAACGCAGGGTACCACACCAGCTAACGGCTGGGGTCGCGACACTTGTGTCGGGATACAGAAAGTGCAACAGAAAATATACCGCCTTCGGGTAAGGGTGAAAACGTGCGGTAAGAGCGCACGGCCGGGCTGGTAACAGTTCCGGTTGGTAAACCTTGTGGGTTGAAATGCCATGTACATTCGGATCATCTCAAAGGGAAGGTTTCCTTCCCGGAGGGAAGTCAGGCTTACCCGGCCTGTTTTTCGCAAGGAAAGTTCGAAGGGGTAGGCAGATAGATCTTCGGCGCGAGCCGGAGGGTAGATAAATGACAGAGATGTTGCTTCGGCAGCATTACAGGATCCGGCTTATTGGCCCGTAGCATTTTAATAACAAAGAGGCCTCTGAAAATTTATTTTCAGAGGCCTCTTTGTTATAATCTGGTGGTTGCCAATATTCTCATAAATAACCAGTAACAAGTAACCAGACTATTCCCCCGCATCAAAAGCACTGAAGTCAAACAACAGGGAGAAACGCAGCGTATTGTCCAAAGGATTACGTTGGGTGGTCGTAGGAACGAGGTAAGAAATGTTCATTCCAAAGATATTGTATTTCAAGCCCAGTCCAACGGTAAAATATTTCCTGTTGCCTTTTTGAGCGTGCTCGGCGAAGTAACCGGCTCTCACAGCAAATTGCTTATCGTACCAGTACTCTACTCCAAAGGAGTACATGAGCTCTTTCAACTCTTCACTGAATCCTTCCGGAGCATCACTAAACGAGGTGAAAATACCCTTGATGGAGCCGATCTCTTTATAGTCAGGACCGTTACCGTCTGTATCACAACCGTCTCCCTGGCAAGGAGTTGGCACCAATAACTTGTTGATATCAGTAGCGATGGTCAGGGTGTTGTAATCATCGATCTGCCATTCATAAGCCGCACCGATTCCAAGGTTGGTAGGGATAAAATCCTTAAGCAAAGATCTGGTGTAGGTTACTTTTGATCCTATATTGGTGATGGCCAATCCGAAATTTAGGTTGTCGCCTGATTTCATTTCATTTTGATAATATACAGAAAGGTCGGCAGCACCTGCAAGCGCCGGCTCAATCACATCCCCTCCCTCGGTTTGTTGGCCTGAAGCAAGGTTGGAATAGATGAATTTTCCTGTTAAAGCAGCAGAAAAATCATCGGTAAGTTTACGGGAATAGGCCAGGGCAACTTCAAACTCATTGGGTTTGCCGGTGTTGAGCGCCATTCCGTTAGCGTCTGTAAACTGAATGCTCCCCAATGAAAAATAGCGAAGGCTATATCCAATGGCTTGAAGATCACCCGTTTTTACAAAACCCGATAAATAAGCCAGATAAACATCATTCAATCCCAATGAACGCAACCACGGAGTATAGGTGGCTGACAAACCTGCTTTATCTTCAATAAAAGCAAGTTTGGAGGCATTGAAGTGCATGGAATTTGCATCCGGAGAAATCGCCAGTCCTACATCACCCATCGCCCCTGAACGAGCATCGGCAACGATACGTAGGAAAGGTACTGCCGTTAAAACAGCGTTGGTACATGGGGTGCCGTCGAGGTTGTAGTATTTACCATTCTCCTCATAGCAGTATTGGGCTTCAGCTGATTGGTAAAAGCCGAGCATAACCATTAAAAAAGTAGTAGTAATAATTAAATTCTTCATGAGATATTCAAGCATTTAATAATGAATTACAAAATATTTAAACACCGATTTATCTGCTTTAAAATTTTAAATTTATCATCCCGGCCCGATAGGTTTCCCGTTGGCGGGATTTCCTTTTGTTTGGTTTTAAATTTATAATTTCTTCCAGTGTTTTATTTTCTGTTGATAAATCGTTAGTTCTATTATCGATGTAAGGTATTTTTCAAAAATCGCTGCAAATATACTATTCCTATTTGTAATGGTATATCTGGCGAGCAAGATCAGGCCTATTTATTAAAGAAAACGGTAATTATGTCTTCATTTTCAATAGGTTTTACTTAATTGTTTAGGTATTTGTTGCAATAACTGAATACATACTTTTTATAGTAATTAATCCTGCTGTTTTTCCTAACAATCAAAGACCCTGCCACTTTTACGTTTAAAAGCAATTTTTATTTTAAGATAACTAATTTTTCAAACGCACTTTCTCCTTTTAAATCATTGCTTCCCGTATTTTTAACTTTTGTCAGCACTTTATAAATATAAACGCCCTTTCCAATACGGTCACCGTAGTCGTCCCTTCCATCCCATTCAATGCAATCATCCTGTCGGATGGCGCCGTCAGTAATGAGCGTTTGTTCAATGGTTTTGATCAGCCTGCCTGATACCGTATAAATGCGGATCAGGACGTCCATTTCAGCCCCCGGCATATTGTGGTCGAACTGGAAGCAGGTATGATCAAAAAACGGATTAGGATAATTGAAGACATGCTCCAGTGCGATATTGGCGCTGGAGGCCACGACAAACTCCGTGTAGCCTTCGGCCGAATTATTGGCCACATCCCAGGCTTTTATCCTCATGGTGTGTCTGCCTTCTTCCAGTTTGGAAAGCGGGTATTTGACCATTCCCTTGGTGTAATCGTCCAACTCAGCTTCATAAAAATCGTTGAGCACCAAAGTGTTCTGTGTATTGTCATCCACCAGCCCTTCCAAATCGTGGCCGATACTGTTGCCCACCACGTTGATGCCGTTATCGTCGGATAGTTTGACCAATAAAGTCGGATCACTGTTGGTGATGCCTCCGAAAACGAAATCTTCTGTATTCATAAAAACTTCCACCTGAGGTCCCTGGTCGTCGGCAAATCCTGCGGGGGAGATCCCTCCGATGATGATGTCTTTGGAGTATCCGTCTGCATCGATCATCTGGTTGGGGTCAGCGGCGTAATAACTGATCTTACCCGCCCCGAATTCATAATTTATATCTTTGGGAATAATGCAGTTAAAGGAAAAGTGCCCGTTGATCACCGTAGCCCTTCCTTTGAATAATACATTTTTCTGAATTTTAAAATTCCGGAAAGGACTTCCTGAATCCTGCTGAAGGGTGGAATAAGTTTGATCTTTGTCGTAGATCGTCGGGTAAATAGTGCCATTGAAATTGTCAAAAATACTGCCATCAGTTTTTAAGACAACGCCCTCGATGACCACCTGTTGCAGCGCACGGATCGTATCGGGTTCGGAAGTGGAAACATCATTGCCGTTTATTTTGGTGGTGATAATATTGTATTGAGGCACGGCCACTACTTGCGAGGGGTCGCCCATCAGGGCAAACTTGCGGGAATTTAATCCTGTTGAACTGGCCACCATGTTTTTGGCTTCAATGAAGACATCACCGAGGGTTTTTTTATGATCGCTGGCCGGGGTCAGAAGTTGACGAATCGTCTCATTGGTTAAGGTAGAGTTCGCATTGGCGTAAACGGCCCGGGTGGTGGTAAAAAGCGCAATGGCACCCCCATGGGCATTGAGAAAAGTCTGCTCTCCCGCCGACACAAAAGAGGGGTCATCAAAGGCCGTAAAAGAACAGGTGGCTGTGATGAACAACGGGAAATGGTCTTCGTTTTTCCAGTTCAGAATATCGGAAATATTCAGAATACGCTCCTGCGCCCATCCTTTAGGTCCGCCATGGCCGAGATACGTTACGGCCAATACGCCCTTGAAAATGGACTTGTTCAGGCTGGTCGTTACCGCTGGAGAACGCTCCCCGGCAGAGGTCGAAACCTGGGGAAAGGCATCGATAAATAATTTATCCACATTAAAGGAAGGGAATTCATCGCGGACGATATCTGCCGCCATGTTCGCGTCGTCAAAATGCGTACCTGAGTCTTCGTCATCCCCCAGGAAAACCATACGGGTGCGCCAGTCTTTCATCCGATCGGGATGGTTGTCATACATGATGACCTTTTCGACAATTTCCGCAGCCTTTTCTTCATTGGTAACCGGAAACCTGCCTACACCAATGCTCATATTACCTCCCAGTGGATCATTGGAGGAATCGTGGTAAAGGATGCCTACATAATCATCCGTCGGGAAATTGAACAATGGGTTCGAACTGTCCCGCTCAAAGGTTGGAATAAAATGATTGTTCAAACCGTAAATATTGCGGAAATCAAAAGAAGCATCCCCAAAGAGCAACATGTGCTTAAAGTTAGCGGAACGGTCGTAAAGCATGCGCGCAAAATCACGAATGGCGGTAGGATCCTGACGTCCGGAAGAGAATTCATTGTACAACTGATCAATGCGGACAAGTGCCACATTATAGTTGTTGTGGCTGCTTCGGTGTTCGGCAAACTGGATGGCCTGGGTTTCGAATTCCTCCGGGTAAATAACCACCAGGTCAGCATCGGTTAAGCCGTGAATATTTTGGTTGTCGATCTTGTCGATGAATTCGGGTTGCATTAATCCCTGTGAGGGATCAAAGGCAATGAAATTTTTTAAAGAAGTGGTCGCTGCATTGAATTGCAGGGTGCTGCCATTTAAGGTTACGGCCTGCTGCCGTACCTGCAGGGGTTCCGTAATATCCCATACCTGGATATTGTTACCGGCTCCGGCCAGGTTAAAAGTGGTGGCCTCCTGTCCTATGCTGCTGATGTCACGAAAATGCATCTGTTCTCCTGCCATGATCAGTTGTCGCCGGGCGTTGATCTGAATGTAATCCAGCCAGGCTTCGCTGGGCTGAGAAGTATTGGGCAGCGGGTAGGTTACGGTGATATCGATATCTCCTGAATTCAGCGTGACATCCTGATCGATGGTCGCAAGTTTGTAATAATCGATGATGTTGTCGTTTTTTCCCGAGAGTACAGAGATCGCTCCGGCATAGGAACTGCTTAAGGTCTGTCCATTTATGATCAGATTGAACCGGGAACTGACATCAGCCCTGAGCGGCATTTGTGCTTTTAATTTAACAGGAACCGAAGTGACCAGGTTGGGAATACTGAATATATTATCGTAATCATAGGTTCTGGCCACCTTAAAATAATCGCCAAACCATTGTTGACCGGAACCTTCCGCTCTGTCCCATTCATGGAAGACATTTAATTTTTCCTGCTCGAAGCGCATATAATCATCAAATTCGCTGGTGGAATAATCGGCAGCAGGCAAACTGTTCTGGACAGGAACGCGCAATCCGTTGCCGGCGCTGATCTTCAGGAAATAATAATTTTTTGTATCGTAAATGTTTTGTTCTCTTTCGAAAATCTGATTGGTTTCATTGAACGTCCATTTATTGGCGCCTTCCGCATAAAAGAGGATATAGTCACCGGAATCAAAGCTGCCATCTTCTTCTCCGGCGATCCTGATGGCATTTTCCACCAGGTCATCGGAACGTTCCGCTTCAGTATAAAAAGGTAGTTGTCCACCTTCGTTACCGTAAATCTTTATCGTTCTGGGGTCAATATTATCAATGGCGATGCCCATTTGAGTTTTCAGAAAATTATAGGACAGCTTATAAATACCCGTTGCGGGAATGGCCAGTTTGTAAATATCGCCATTGGAAAGGGCCGAAATTTCAGTATTTTCGGGTCCCCTGAAAGAGGTAACCGGCTCAGAAGTAAACCTGATCCGAAACTGGAAAGCGGTGAGGCGTTCGTATTGGCCGTTTCTTTTTACAATTGGAATAAAAGCGATCTTTCCGTAATAGGCATTTCGGTCACGGCCCACTACTGTATGGAAATCGAGCCTTTCTCCAAGATGTTTGTCGGCAATCGTCGTTTGCATGGAAAAAGGTTCGTATTGGGTGCTAAGTATTTCCACCTCAAAACGGCCATTGGAAGGCAGATCAAATTGTTTAAGGTAGTAAGGAAGGCCATCATAGAGATCGGAGGTGATGCCTCCGTCGAATTTCCAGATTTCGACGGTTTCATCGCCAATGGTAAACGGAGCAGCAGTTGCTTCCCATTTCAACTGTCCGGAAATGACAAATTGCGAAAAGGCGCTTATCTGGCAAAACAGTGCCAGGAACAGGAGAGTAGTCTTTATTTTCATAATAAATTGCTTAGCGTAAAAGTTGTACATACGCGAATGTCCACTATAAACGTTATCAAAACGTTAATGCATGTTGCATATTGTCAAATTTAACATTCCTGACGACTTTAGGTCGCATAGATTACCTTTATAATGTTGCAAATGTCTTGAAAAAATCGTTTTTTGCTGGAAATTACATACTATGATCCGAAAAATAATTTTTTTATCTGTTTTGCTTTTTCCAATGGTCGGTTTTGGGCAGGATCCTGTTTTTAGCCAGTTTTTTTCCACCCCGCTTCAGCTTAACCCTGCTTTTGCCGGGGTGACTTATGCGCCGCGTATTACGTTGAATTACAGAAACCAATATCCCAACTGGCCCAATGCCTATGCTACTTATGCTGCTACTTATGAACAATCGGTCGAAGCATTAAACAGTGGTTTTGGATTAATAGTTTTGAGCGATGCCGCCGGAGACAAACTGTATAAGAGCACCCGTATCTCAGGCGTTTTCGGTTACAAGGTACGGATCAAAAGGGAGCATGTCATAAAGTTTGGGGTTCAGGCCGGCATCATCCAATCTTATATCGATTGGGACCGGTTGGTCTTTCCTGATCAGCTGGATGAGATTTATGGGGAAACCGATTCGGGCGGGAATCCCATCATTAGTGAAGAGAACAGGCCTGAATCGCTCAATAAGATCACTCCGGATATTTCGGCGGGCATCATGTATTACAGTCCTGATTTTCACATAGGCTTATCCGTTAAACATCTCAATTCTCCTGATGAAAGCCTGTTGCAGATCAATAATAACCTCCAGGCGGGGTTGCCCCTGAGGTTCACTGTCCACGGAGGGTTTGAAATTACACTCGATCAGGGCAATAATAGCAGACCTCCGACGTTTATATCACCAAATTTAATGTTTGTAAAACAAGGAGATTTCGGACAGATCAACGGAGGTGTTTATGCTGGGATGAGGCAGTTTTTCGGAGGACTTTGGTATCGGCACACTTTCTCCAACCCGGATGCAGTAATAGCTCTTGTCGGATACAGGGTGGGTGTTTTGAGGTTTGGATACAGTTATGACCTCACGATTTCGAACCTTGCCAGCGCTCCCGGAGGAACAGGAGGAACCCATGAAATCTCATTAAGTTTCAACTTTGAAGACAGCAAAGAGTTCAAACGTAAAAAAGCAGCAATGCGTTCTACGGACTGTTTTAATTTTCTGAACTAGCTTTGTTAAAAAAAAAAATAATTGATTTTTAAGCCCGGAATATTTTTTAAGCTGAATATATTGCACCAAATTTGGGGCCCGGAATATTTTTTTAACCTGAAATACGATAAAACCACACTGGTTGCCTATAGATTTTTTGTTAAAAAACAATAATTTTAAATGAAAGGGGTTTATCAATAATGATAGATTGCTGACAAAACGTGAATTAAAGAGGGCTATAAGTGTTAAATTTCGAGTAGTCTGACATAAAAAAAACATTTTCACTATATTTGCTCGTCATTTCTCAAAAATTTAAGGAAGGAAAATGAAAAATTTGTTGAAATTAAACGCAATCCTTTTCGGGATTGTACTCGTGTTGAGCTCATGTGGCCGCAGTGAGCGTTCTGACATTACAGGTTGGAAGGTCAATGACCAAAAATGGGGCGGCTTTGAAAAACAGTCTGATTATAAAGGTCAGGAAGCCGGTCCAAACCTCGTACTCATTGAAGGGGGTACGTTCACCATGGGAAATACTGAACAGGATGTTTTGTACTCCTGGAATAGTATTCCAAGAAGGGTGACGGTTTCTTCATTCTACATGGATGAAACAGAGGTGTCAAACAGCAATTACAGAGAGTATTTGTACTGGCTTGATCGAGTATTCGGTGAAAGCTATCCGGAAGTACGCTTGAATGCTCTGCCTGATACGCTCGTTTGGCGTGAGGAACTTTCTTACAACGAACCTTATGTTGAAACTTATTTCCGCCACCCGGCTTATGATGATTATCCGGTGGTAGGGGTCAACTGGTTGCAAGCCGTTGACTTCTGTAAATGGCGTACCGACAGGGTAAACGAAATGATTCTTGTGGAAAAAGGTATTCTCAACCTAAACCCTGATGAGCAGATCGATGATGAAAACTTCAACACTGAAGCTTATCTCCTCGGTCAGTACGAAGGAAATGTTCGCAAGAACCTTAAAGACCTTCGCACCGGTGGTGAGCGTAGAGTGCGTTTTGAAGACGGAATCGTGCTTCCTGAATACCGCCTGCCTACTGAAGCAGAGTGGGAGTATGCCGCACTGGCATTACAGGGTAACCAGATCGGTGGCGTTGATGAATTGATCTCTGACAGAAGAATTTATCCTTGGAACGGCAATACAGTACGTTACCAAAAACGTGATAAGCAACAGGGTGAAATTCTTGCCAACTTCAAAAAAGGACATGGTGATTACATGGGTCTTGCAGGTAAATTGAATGACAATGCCTGTCCTACAGCTCCTGTTCGTTCTTACCTTCCTAATGACTTTGGTCTGTATAATATGGCCGGTAATGTGAATGAATGGACGCTTGACCTTTTCAGACCATTGACCAGTATCACTTTGAGTGATGCCCAGGGCCATGACCTGAACCCTTACCGGGGTAATAAGTTCAAGAAAAAAGTGTTGGACGAAAATGGATTGCCGGATGGTACAGACAGCCTTGGACGTATTCGTTACGAGTATGTTGAGGATGATGAAGCTGCCGATCGTGAAAATTACAAGCGTGGACAGGTGTATAACTATATGGACGGTGACCAGGAGTCACAGGCCGTTTACGAATATGGCAAGTCCACTCTGATCAGTGATAAGGCTCGCGTTTTTAAAGGCGGCGGATGGGATGACAGAGCCTACTGGCTCGCTCCTGGAGCTCGTCGTTACAAAGATGAAGATAAAGCTTCCCGTGACATCGGTTTCCGTTGTGCAATGGTTAGAGTGGGTGCGCCTTCTGGTAATGACCAGGTGAGTGGCAACCAGTTCAAAACCAAAAAAAGAGGAAAAAGAAGATATTAGGAAAGTTAAAATGAGTAATTTAAAAGTTATCATTTAAATTTTCATAAAAAGTCCCTTTTGGCGTAGCCAATGGGGACTTTTTAGTTTTACAAACAACCGAACTAATTTTACCATGGATATCCGTTCTTTATACAATATTTATCAAAAACACCCCAACGTTTGCACTGATTCCCGGGCCGTAAAACAAGGGGATCTTTTTTTTGCGCTGAAAGGAGAAAGCTTTGATGGCAATAAATTTGCTGCCGGAGCACTTGAACAAGGGGCTGCTTATGTGGTCATCGATGATGCTCAGTATAAACAAGATGACCGATTTATATTGGTCGAAGATGTTTTACAAACTTTGCAAGAACTCGCTCGTCATCATCGCCGTCAATTCACTATCCCTGTCCTCGGTCTTACCGGTTCGAATGGTAAGACCACTACCAAAGAACTGATCGCTGCGGTGCTGGAGCAAAAATACAGGATCCATGCCACCCGAGGGAATTTCAATAACCACATCGGCGTCCCGCTGACCCTGCTTTCCATGCCCCAGGATACGGAACTTGCCGTCATCGAAATGGGCGCCAACCACCTGCGGGAAATAGCCTTCCTTTGTGCCATTGCAGAGCCTACTCATGGATTGATTACCAATGTGGGTAAGGCACACCTGGAAGGCTTTGGCAGCTTTGAAGGGGTACGAAAGACTAAAGCTGAAATTTACAACTGGCTTGTCGGAATCGATGGCGTCGGTTTTGTCAATCAAAATGAACCTTACCTGGAGGAGATGGCCCAAGCGGTGCAGCAAAAGGTCTTTTATGGAAAAGATGGCGTGGCAGAACTCGCAGGCGCTTCTCCTTTTGTGGAATTTTTTATGACCGACGGAGCAGAAAAAGTAAAGGTGAAAACTCAAATTATCGGCGCTTACAATTTTAATAATATCCTGACGGCCATCACTATTGGCCAATTTTTTGGTGTTCCTGACGAAGCCATCCGGTCAGGGCTGGAAAATTATCTGCCCCAAAACAATCGCTCCCAATTAATGGAAAAGGACGGCAATACCTATATCATGGATGCCTATAATGCCAATCCGGTAAGCATGGAAAAGGCTTTGCTCAGTTTTTCGGAAATGGACCAGGCCGGAAAAAGAAAAATAGCGATCCTCGGGGATATGCGCGAATTGGGGAGTGTCAGTGAGGAGGAACACCGTAAAATGGTAAGCCTTGTCCAAAACCTCCAAATTGATACCGTAGTATTTGTCGGCCCTGAGTTTGCAAAGGTGACCAAAGAGGGGAACCATATTCATTTTGACCACGCCGCCGAGGCTAAAACCTGGTTTAAAAAAGAAGCTCCTTCCGGAGCATTAATCCTGCTCAAAGGTTCCCGGGGGATTCGATTGGAAGAAGTTGTTTCTTAAGGAAAAAAGGACCTAAGGAAACAACGAACACTTTAAAAATAAATTGACCTATTTTGGGGAGGACTCCTCTTCAGGGATGGGGCGAAGCGGCGGCAGATAGGTCAATTTATTTTTATCAGGCCTTTAAGTCCTCCCGTTCTTCAATCCAATAATCTGCGCTGATATACTGATGCTGATCTCTTCCGCCGTTTTACTGCCAATGTCAAGCCCGATCGGTGCGTGGATGTGTTCCAGGGCTTTGGCCTCAACGCCTTCCGCGATCATTGCCTCAAAAAGGCGTTTCGTTTTAGCTTTGCTGCCCATCATGCCCATATAGGTGAATTTTCGTTGGAGCAGTTGTTCCAATACAATTTTATCGGTGCGATAGCCGAAAGTCATGATGATGAGATAGTCCTCAGGCTGGCTGTCCAGATTTTGTCCGATGGCTTCGTATGGCACGATTATTTTTTCATGGGCGTAAGGATTGCGCTCCATAGTGATGAGGTCTTGCCGGTTATCATAATTGATCACATGAAAATCGAGCATGGCCATGGTGCGGCAAACCGCCAGTCCCACATGGCCGCCACCGACGATATGGACAACGGGCTTTCTGAATTTGCGTTCCCGGTAAATCCATTGATCATCATTCTGGTAGTTAAAAAAGAGGGGAGGAGAAGAAGGGACAATTGGGAGTACCCGTAATCCTTTCGGATGAATTTCCAGGAAGATTTCCCGATTGCCTTCGTCAAACAGTGATATGACCTCCAGTCTTTCCGGGGTAATCGGAACCAGTACCAACCATTGCATACCTGAACAAATCATACCCGATCGGTCCTCAGACCGGGAGTCATCGTGATATTGTTTTTTGATCAGGATTTGTGTGTCGCCCCTTTGTAACAGCTCACGGCCCAGTTCCACCCATTTGTGTTCCATAATGCCGCCGCCGATGGTGCCGGTGAGGTCGCCGTCGGAAGAAATAGCCATTTTAAAGCCCTGTCTGCCCGGGGAACTTCCCTCACTTTCTGTTACCAAAAGCAGTAAGGTGGCGAGGTTGTGTTTATTTTTTTCTACGATGAAATTCCAGACGTTCATAGAGCAAATATAATAATTCAATATTCGTTTAATTTTTTCCAGGGCTTAATATAATTTCTTAAACCAAAATATTCTAACTATGAGGAAAAACGAAATGATGCTTTTAGGAGTATTTGCGATGACAATGCAAATAATAAGACATAGATACAAATCCAGGTAGAATCAAATTTTCCGCTTTGGATTTTTTTAATAAAACAGTATATACATTTAATTATCAAAGAAGAAGACTGGAATAAATACAATGAGTTACCTCTGGAACAACTTCTTTTACAACATCCTTTTACCAGTGAAATTTTTTAATTACATCAATCAAATTAATTATTGTCAGGTTAGCTAAACGGTTAAGTTATAACTGACAGAAGTCAGACAGTGTAGTCTATCGCAACTTGCGTTAATTACTTGTCATTCGTAAATCCATCTTTTTATTAATTTATCTCCCTGCCACATGTTTACCCATTTATCCCCGCCATTTGTCGAAAAAAATGAATCTGTCAGGGGTAATACCTCTATTTTTGCATCGTATTTATAAAATGAATATTGGGCACACATTGAACACCTGATATTTTAAAATCACCTGACATGAAAAAATTAATTAGCTTGACTGCTATGCAGTTATGCCTGAGCCTCTTTATGTGGGCACAGGATTCAGCCGGCAGCGTCCACGGCTCAGTAATGGACGCCACTCACGAACCTTTGGCGTTCGCCAATCTTTTACTTTTCGATGCAACAGACAGTACGCTGGTGAAAGCAGAATATTCTGCTGAAGACGGCTCCTTTAAGATGCGTAATATTGACCCCGGGCAATACTGGCTCAAGGCAAGTTTTGTCGGATTTCCGGATTTTATCTCCGACGTATTATCCGTTCAGGCCAACAAGATCACTGAAATACCGATGGTGGTACTGGATAATGAAGGGACGGAACTGGCAGAAGTGGTAGTGACGGCCTTAAAGCCGCTCATCGAGGTGAAGCCTGATAAAACGGTCTTCAATGTGGAAGGCAGTATCAATGCTACCGGCAACACGGCTTTTGATTTACTTCGCAAAGCCCCCGGGCTGGTAGTGGATAACAACGACAATATTATCCTGCTCGGCAAAAGCGGTGTCCGGATTTTTATTGACGGGCGGCCTTCTCCGCTGAGCGCGGATGACCTGGTAGAAATGCTCAAGGGCATGCAGTCCGATCAGATCGAAGCCATTGAAATCATTACCAATCCTTCTGCAAAATACGAAGCGGAAGGCAATGCCGGTATCATCAACATCCGGATGAAAAAGGACAAACGCAATGGAACCAATGCCAATTTGAGCCTGGGATATACGGTGGCCGTTTTTCCTAAATATAATGGTTCTCTGGGCATCAACCACCGCAATAAACATATGAACGCTTTTGGTTCCTATTCTTACAATACAGGGAATCGACGCAACTTTTTTAATTTGTACCGCGAACAATTGGGCATGGTGTACGACCAGCGCAATATCAGAACGGCTGATTATGCCAACCATAACTTTAAAGCAGGTGCGGATTATTTTCTGAATGATAAAAACACCGTCGGTTTTTCTGTGGGTGGTTTTGTCAGCGACAGGAACGACCTGAATGACGGGCGCACAGAGATATCCCTGGCTTCAAGCGATATCATTGATAGCCTTTTACTCGCCACCAGCAGGAATAGTTCCATGACGAGCAATATGGATTATAATGTGAATTATCAGTTTGATGGAGGAACCGGTACGATCTGGAACTTCGATGCCAATTACGGACAATTCCGCAGGGATGGTGATGCCTACCAACCCAACCTGTACACCAGTCCGGATGAAAAGGTAGTTTATGCCGAACGCATTTTTAGGAGCGAAACGCCAACCGATATTGACCTGCTGAGTTTCAAACTGGATCATGAACGCAACCTTTTGGGCGGCAAACTCGAAACGGGGTTGAAATTCGCCAATGTAACCACTGACAATACCTTCAATTTTTACAATGTAGAGGGAGCATCAAACGTATTGGATACGGATAGAAGCAATAACTTTGTCTATAAGGAGAATGTCGGGGCGGCGTATTTCAACTTCCAGCGGCAGTTTGAGAAATGGAGTATCCTGGCAGGATTAAGGGCCGAGCAGACCCGATCAGTAGGAACACTTTCAAGTTCACAGACCAATGAAAATGATGAGGTGAAACGTTCTTACCTGGACTTTTTCCCTTCGGGAGGGGTCACTTACCAGGCCAGCCCCAAAACGACCTGGAGGTTGAATTACAGCCGTAGGATCACCCGTCCGAGTTATCAGGATCTCAATCCTTTTGAATACAAACTCGATGAGTTGACTTACCAGCGCGGCAATCCTTTTTTGCAACCGCAGTACACTCAATCCGTGCAATTGACGCATTCGTTCAATTACCGTTACAATACGACTTTGAGCTACAGTTTTACCAATGATTATTTTACGCAGATCATCGATACTACTGAGACGAGCCGGAGCTTTATTACCAATAAAAACCTGGCCAGCCAGCAGGTCATTTCCCTGAATTTCGGGGCGCCGATCACCATCACGAAATGGTGGAATGTTTATGCCAATGTCAATGCCTATCAACAATTGAACAAAGCCGATTTTGGAGAAGGGAAAATTGTCAATGTAAAGGTAAATGCATTTAACATTTATAATCAGCACACCTTCATGTTGCCCAAAGGAATCTCTCTCGAACTTTCAGGATTTTATAACTCACCCTCTGTTTGGGGAGGTACTTTCCGGACGAAATCCATGTGGAGCGTTGAGGCAGGCCTGAAGATGAAAGTATTAAATGACAGAGGAAACATAAAAATCGCTGTAGGAGATATTTTCAACACCATGCAATGGTCGGGGAACAGTGATTTTGGCGGAGTAGCTATTGCGAACAGTGGAAGCTGGGAAAGCCGTAGGCTGAGCGTTAATTTTTCTTATCTTTTCGGAAATGAAAAAGTCAAAACACGCAATAGAAAAACCGGCATTGAAGATGAACAGAACCGGATAAAATCGGAGTAATTAAGTTTATTCCTTCCAGAAGAAATGAATCATCCCGAATTTGATCTGATTAGATGGAATTCGGGATTTTTTATATTTAATTTTTCATCCGACGTTATTATATCTACTTACCCGTAATTTATAGAACTAAAGTTGCAAACCACGCCCGAGTTCATTTTCTTTGTTGAAAATATAGGGCATTGCATTCCAAAAACTACACAACGTCGTATTTCTCCCTGAAAATCAGCAGCACCATTCTGCTTTCTTTCCTGTTTTTGGCAATCGCTCTCCCTGCCCAGAATCAAAAAGTCGTTATAGATCAAATTACCGTTTCCGGAAATGACCACACCAAACCAGGCGTTATTTTTCGGGAATTATTATTTCAGAAGGGAGACAGTGTTTTCATTGAGGAGCTCCCGGAAAAGCTGGAACGCAGTGAGGAATCTTTGCTGAATACAAGCCTTTTTACCAAAGCGGAAATTTTTTTTAAAAACTGGGAGGGGCATTCCAATAAGGTACATATTCAGGTTGAAGTGCAGGAAGCCTGGTATATTTTCCCAGTGCCTATCTTTGAATGGATCGACAGAAATTTCAATGTGTGGTGGGTTGAGCAGCATCGGGATCTGGATCGTATCAACCTCGGGATAGATTTCACCCATATCAATCTCGCGGGGAGGAGGGACAGGCTCAATTTTCAGGCCAAATACGGTTATGTGCGGCAGTATGGGTTGAAGTATGCTTTTCCTTACCTGAACAAAGCCAAAACACTGGGGCTGGACGGCCAGGTTTCCTACCAGAAAAAAAGAGAAATTAACTTTCTCACCGAAGGCAATAAACAACTTTTTTATGAAGACCGGGATCAATTCCTTTATCAAAAATTCTCGGCAAGGCTCGGAGTTACTTATCGCCCAGGCCACCAGGTCACCCATGAATGGGGATTGTCCTACAACTGGAAATCAGTAGTCTCCTCCGTTTTAGAAGAATTGAATCCGGCATATTTTGCCCCTGGCGGCGGATTGGAACGTGCTTTTAGTTTGTCGTATTCATTCACCTTAGACAAAAGAGATGTTTATGCTTATCCCCTGAACGGAGGGTATTTTCAGGCCAAGGTGACCAAGCCGGGACTGGGGATCTTTCACGACAAGAATATGTTGTTTGTTGCCACCCGTTTCGAGCAATATTTTCAATTCAACGAAAAGTGGAGCAGCGGTTATGATCTTTTTGGGAAAGTTTCCGTGATCCGCACAAGACCACCTTATGAAAATAGCCATATCATGGGGTCAAGTACTACTACAGTACCCGGCTATGAATATTATATCCTGGATGGTATTGACGCTGTTTTACTCAAGGCTTTTTGCCGTTTCCGGGCACTTGATTACCGTCTTGATTTTGGGAGGCTGATGCCTTTTGAAGCCTTTAAAGTCATTCCCTTTAAATTGTATCTTCGGCTAAACAGCGGATGGGGATATGCCAATGATCCTTTCGAGACTGGGGGCAATCCTCTGAATCGCACCCTGCTTTGGGGAGGAGGCCCTGCGCTGGATGTTGTATTTTTTCACGACATTGTCTTTCGTTTTGAGTACAGCTTTAACCACCTTGGCGAAAAAGGGTTATTTTTACATTTTAAGTCCAATCTTTAAATCAGTTCCGGAATGCAAGTAGCCATATTCAGTAGAAAATTCAAGAAAAAAGACCTCCCCTACCTTCAGGATCTGTTCGATGTTCTGTTTGAGGAACAGATCATTCCCTTTATTTACGAACCTTTTTTTGAGGAACTGAAGGAAGTGGTGGATTTCCGTCGCGAGGTTGGTATTTTTGAAAACCACCTGGATTTCAGCGTAAAAAAAATCGACTTTTTTATTACTATGGGCGGAGATGGAACCATCCTGGATGCATTGACTCTTGTGCAGGATAGTGGGGTGCCCATTGTGGGGATCAATCTTGGTCGGCTCGGTTTTTTGGCCAGCATTGAAAAAAAACGGATCCGGGAGGCCATCCTTTCCCTACAAAAAGGGATGTACACCATTCAGGACCGAACCATGCTCTACCTGGAATCCAATTTTCCATTGTTTAACGGACAGCCTTTTGCCCTGAATGATTTTACCCTGCTGAAAAGAGACACCTCTTCCATGATCACGGTACATACTTACATCAATGGCGCTTACCTCAATTCCTACTGGGCTGACGGGTTGATCATAGCTACGCCGACGGGCTCAACAGCTTATTCTTTGAGTTGTGGCGGACCCATCATTTTTCCGGGTTCGGGCAATTTTGTGGTCACTCCTGTTGCGCCACATAACCTCAATGTACGCCCTATCGTGATCCCGGATGATTCGGTGCTTTCTTTTGAAATTGAAGGTCGTACGGAAAACTACCTTTGTACGCTCGATTCGAGGTTTGATGTGGTGACCGTACAGCATCAGCTGGCGATCCGAAAAAATGACTTTTCCGCAAGGATCGTTCAGTTGCACGATGTGCATTTTATGGAAACCCTCCACAAAAAATTGGCATGGGGTACGGATGCGAGAAATTGATTTTAAAGGCTAAAGATTAAAGACTAATGTGAATTGTACGGATGAAAATAAAGCTTATACATAACGGTAAACCCTACCAGGCAGATCTTCAGGTGCCTATTGATATATCAATCCCACTGGACGCAGGAAACGAAACGGTGAATTGTTTTTACGCTCCCCCTCTTGAAGTATCGCCGGTGGTTGCGGGGGATTTTATCGGTTCCACCGAACAGGGCGGTCCGGTCAATTTTATGAACATCAAACTCAACCCGCACGGCAACGGCACCCATACCGAATGTGTGGGCCATATTGCCCGCGAGCGATTTACCATTAACCAATGCCTGAAAACTTTTCACTTTCCGGCAAGGCTGGTTACCGTTACGCCGGAAACATTGGAAAACGGGGACCGCATTATCCTTCGCAGATCATTGGAGCAGGTTTTTCATCACGATGATGTTGAAGCTTTGATCATCCGTACCCTGCCGAATGAAATTTCAAAAATGAAGCGCCATTATTCAGGCACCAATCCGGTATATTTTCACCATGACGCCATCAGTTTTCTCGTTGAAAGAGGCATCAATCACCTATTGACGGATCTTCCTTCCGTGGACAGGGAAGAGGATGGAGGCAAATTGCTGGCTCATAAGGCGTTTTGGAAATATCCGGAAGATATTCGTCGATCCGCTACGATCACTGAGTTGGTTTATGTGCCGGATGTCGTGACGGATGGTCTGTACCTCTTGAATGTTCAGATCACAAGTCTTGAAGTGGATGCGAGCCCGAGTAAGCCGGTGATTTACCAGCTGACAAAGCTGTAATAATTTTCCCGTGTTCTGGAGGTTTAAAATGATATTCCTGAGTGGTTAAACCATCAGGGTATAAAAAAAATATGAAAATAAATTACAGGAGAAGGCTCAGGTTAATGGTCTTTTCCTGATGAATTTACAGATTAAGTCTGGAGGTGGAGCCAGTCAGGATAAATTCCATACACTTACCCAATAATTTATCCGGACTGCACCCAAAATGCTATCACACCATCTCCAAATGCTCTTTTAAACTGGCTTCAACCCTATCCAGGATCAGTTGATAAAAAGGAATAGGATCATTTTCCACCTGCACCTTTTCAAGGGTTTGATAATAAGCCAGACGACTATTTTCATCGCCCTTCAAATAGGTAATGGGATAGCCGTTTTTCATGAGGATAAAATTCATGATAAGGCGGGAAGTTCGGCCATTGCCATCTATGAAGGGATGGATGCTCACCAAACGCTCATGCATCTCTGCCGCTACGATTATCGGGTGTAAACTATTTTTAATAATTTGATAATGGATAAAGTAATCCTCCATCATTTTATCCACCAGAAAAGGTTGCGGCGGTAAATGCTCGCTTCCTGAGATGCGGACAGGCACGGTACGATACCTGCCGGCATTGTCGGAATCAATGGACTTTAAAATGAGGCGATGAATATCCAGCAGTGTTCGCTTGTCCAGTTCATTTTTCCCGTTGACGATATCATAAATATAGGTTATGGCCTCCGCATGATTGATCGCTTCGAGATGATCTCTCATGGGTTTGCCTCCAATAGTGAGTCCTTTGTTCACCACGAGTTCTGTCTCCTGGTAGGTGAGGGTGTTGCCTTCAATGCGATTACTCTCGTAGGTGTTTTTGATGGAAAAATATTCGTTTAATTTTTCGAGCTGGATGCCTTTAAGCGGCTTTTTGTTGATCCACTTCGTTTTTAACCGATCTATTCTTTCCAATTGAGTTTGGAGGCTGTCCGGAATTTCGATTTGGATGGATACGGGCGCTCTACGCAAATATTCAACCCTATTCTCCGCGGCCTCCAGAATGGATTGGGGCATATCAGCATACTTCAGTACATCCATTACCTTTTGGATTAAAAACTCTTTATGCAACTCCTGTAACGGCATATCATAGGCTTTCGCCAAAAGCGGTAATTGTTTTTCAGTTGGCATACGGCTCCCATTTTCGATCTTGCTAATGATAGCCTGATCAATCTCACTGACCTGACTGATGTCTTTTATTCGCTTGCCTATGGCCTGTCTTCGTTCTCTTAAAATATTGCCTAAATTCATTTTGACGTTATTTAACATGACAAATTTAGTCATTTTTTTGTGTTTTTCAAATTTTGTCGATTGATTTTTGGTACATAAATTAAAAGGTCTGAAACCCACTATCCAAAGCTTTCATTCTCAACCGTACACTTTTGGGAAAAGACCTGAAAATGTACGGTTGGTGCGCTGCGCGAATATTTCCGCGAAAGGGGACACTAGTGAAATATTGTATTGGATTTTGAAAATGAAAACCGGAAAATTGAACAGCTAAGGATTTTTTGCTATTTTAGTGTTTCTGTTTTTAGGACAAGCATTTCAAACAAAGCCTTTGTCAGGTTAAGCAAAACCCAATTTTTGTTTTCATTTATTCACTATCTACATCAACTATTTTAGGATGAAGCAATTTCTCTTTTCCCTTTTGACGGTTTTGCTGTCTTTTTCCACGATCCTCCATGCACAGAACTGGACGGCAACAGACTGGCAAGGCAATACACAAAGTCCCAGCGATCATTATGGCAAGGCTCTCCTGGTCGATCTTTCCGCTCACTGGTGCCCTCCATGTTGGGATTGGCATTCCACCGGAATCATGGAATCGCTTTACCACGATTTTGGCCCCGGAGGCACTAATGAATTTATGGTATTTTTTATCGATTGTGATTCAGGGTCATCCGTTTCCCAACTCCAGGGAGGAGGAGATTCCATGGGGGACTGGACCGAAGGGACTCCATACCCGATCATCGGACCTAATGGACAGGGACCCTCGGTCGCGTCCCATTACAATTTTGGCGGTTATCCCACATTGTTTTTGCATTGTGGTGCCGGTACGGCTTCAGAGATCTCACGCACTTCAAAGTGGACTTTTTGGAATGATGTACTGACCATGTGTCCGGGGGCTTTTGACAATAAGGTTCATGATGCCACGCTGCTTCTAGTAGAAAGCAAAAGATACATTTGCCCTGGGGAGTCGACGGAATTTTCTGTGGACGTGTACAATGCAGGTACGGCAACGCTAAACACCTTTGATCTGGAGATAAGGGATCCATCGGGCACTTTAGTGCATACGCAAAGTTTTTCGAGCCAGTATATCCAGCACGGAGCTTATAAAACGGTAAACATTTCCTATCCGGCAGCAATGACCGGAACCTGGACCGCCAAGGTGGTCAAGCCCAATGGATTTATAGATTCCAGGCCCAACGGCGATGAAGAAGACATCATTGTGGAAGCAGCCCCGGTCGGCAACAATGCTCAGTTGACCGTGGAAATTGATCCGGATAATTATGCCTCTGAAACCTCCTGGGAAATTATTGATCCGAACGGGGTGGTGATTTTAAACAGTCCGCCTTACTCCGACGGACAATCTACGATACCCAATGCCAATGTAACGGCTACGGAAAATGGCTGCTACCAGTTCAATATTTATGATGCTTACGGGGATGGGATGTGCTGTTCCTGGGGGTACGGTGCCTTCACAGTAAAGTCAGGTAACAATATCATTCTTACGGGCGGAGAATTTGCCAATGAAGCCTTGCACACTTTCCTGCTCAATGACCCCGGCCTGCCGTCTTTGCCAATTTCCTTGGCCTATTTCAAAGTAAAAGAGGCCAACTGCGCGGTGACCCTGGAATGGGCAACGGTTGCCGAAAACAACAACGATAAATTCATCATCGAACGCAGCCCAACCGGATCAAAGTTTGAACCCATAGGAGAAGTGACCGGTCAGGGCTCTACCCTGGAAAAAACGGTTTACACTTTTGTTGATGAAAACCCTCCCGGTAATGCCTATTACCGTTTGCTGCAGGTCGATTTTGATGGAAAGTCTGAGACAAGTAATTCGGTTTCGGCCCAATTAGCCTGTGAAGAAGCATTTAATATCGAGATATTACCCAATATCGTTCGTGATTTATCTACCCTTCATTTTACCGGCGGCGCGGACGATGAATTGGATGTTCAGATCATTTCCGTTCACGGGAAAGTCCTGCAACAATTCAACGTGGAGTATCGGCATCAAAATGCAAAGCAGCAAATCAATGTTGACAACCTGCCGGAAGGGATCTATTATTTACGTGTCCAATCTTCGGGGAACCAGTATCTGGGCATGGAGCCTTTTGTGGTGGGAAGGTAGGCCCGTTTTTGTAAATTGTAAATTGATTTTTGAAAAATTAAAAAAGGATCGTCAAACGACGACCCTTTTTTAGTAGCGTGAGGCGGGCTTGAACCGCCGACCTCATGATTATGAATCATGCGCTCTAACCAGCTGAGCTACCACGCCAGGTGCTATTTTTATTTAGCGGCTGCAAATATAGGGGTTTTTAACATTATTGTGCAAGCCACTTTGTTGATTTTTAATGAATTTATTTCATTGCCCCGCATTCTTTTTTGAAAATCAATCATTTGAGGCCCCAAAACAGGCAATAAAAAGTGGTTTTTATTTTTTTTATCAGGACAAAAGGCGTAATTTTGCGCCGCCGTTTACGGTAAGGGTTTAATTACTTTACTTTCAATAGGTTAGAGTGGTTCTTCCCCCAGGATAAATTTTATTTTTTAACTTTTTAAAAGCATTCTTTCAATGCCAGACGAAAAAAATATTAACGAAGAGGTGAACGAAACACCTGAATCAGTAGAAGCAAAGGTGGAAGAGACCATCGAAGAGGTTGCAGAAACTGTAAATGAAGCGGTGGAAACCGTTGAAGAAGTTGCCGCAGAGGTAGCTGAAACTGTAAATGAAGCAGTGGAAACCGTTGAAGAAGTTACTGAAGAAGTAGCGGAAGAAGAGGTTGCCGAGGAAGCCGTAGCGGAAGATGAGGATGAAACAGAGGCTGAAGTAGAAGAAGATGAGGATGAGTTGGTGCTTGATTTGGATCCTGATCATGAAGATCAGACGGCTCATGACGATTTCGATTGGAGCCAGAGCAACAAACACACCCTGACTTATTCTGACGAGCAAGTTGCTGTTTATCTCGAACAGTACGAATCTACCCTCAACGATGTACTTGAAGGAGAGATCGTAAAGGCTTTTGTGACCAGCATTGACAGTGGAGATGTGGTTTTGGACATCAATTATAAATCAGACGGATTGATTTCTCTTTCAGAATTCCGTGATAATCCTGATTTGAAAGTTGGAGACTACGTTGACGTTTATGTTGAGGAACAGGAGGATGAACGTGGTCGCCTGATCCTTTCCCGCAGAAAAGCTAAATTGCTTCGCGCATGGGAAAGCATTCTCGATTCTTACGAAAATGGTACAGTTATCAGGGGTACCGTCATTCACAAAACAAAAGGTGGTCTTATCGTTGATGCCAGCGGACTGGAAACTTTCCTTCCTGGTTCACAAATCGATATCAAACCTATTATCGACTTTGATTCTTACGTTGGAAAAACAATGGAATTCAAGGTGGTTAAAGTGAATGAAATCATCAAAAACGCCGTTGTTTCTCACAAAGCACTTATCGAAAGTGATTTGGCAGAGCAGCGTGATGCCATCATTGCAAGTCTTGAAAAAGGACAGGTTCTCGAAGGGTTGGTTAAAAACATTACCGACTTTGGAGCATTCCTCGACCTTGGTGGCGTAGATGGATTGTTGTACATCACCGATATTTCATGGGGCCGTATCAGCCACCCAAGCGAAGTGCTTTCTCTCAACCAGAAGATCAACGTTGTAGTACTTGACTTCGATGAGAACAAAAAACGTATTTCTCTCGGTCTGAAGCAATTGCAGCCACATCCATGGGAAGTATTGACTGAAAATATCGAAGAAGGGTCTGTAGTGAAAGGTAAGATCGTAAACATCGAAGATTACGGTGCATTCCTCGAAATACAGCCTGGTATTGAAGGCTTGATCCACGTTTCAGAAGTGAGCTGGAGCAACCAACCGGTTAATGCCCGCGACTTCTTTAAACTGGGAGAAGAGTACGAAGCAAAAGTGGTTACTATCGACAGAGAAGACCGCAAAATGTCGCTTTCAATCAAACAATTGAGCAGCGATCCATGGAGTGTTATCGAAGAACGTTTCCCATTAAACAGTACCCATTCCGGTGAGGTTAAAAACCTGACTCCTTATGGCGTATTCGTTGAATTGGAAGAAGGAATCGGTGGTATGGTTCACATTTCCGACCTGTCATGGACCAAGCGTTATTCTCACCCTTCAGAATTTACTAAAGTAGGAGAAACTATTGATGTTTCTATTCTGGAAGTGGATAAAGACAACCGTAAATTGTCACTCGGCCACAAGCAATTGGAAGAGAACCCATGGGATACTTTTGAAAATGTATTCCCAACAGGATCTTACCATGAAGCTACCCTTATCCGTCGTGATGACAGAGGAGGTATCGTTCAGTTGCCATACGGATTGGAAGCTTTCGCTCCGATCAAACACCTGAGAAAAGATGACAATACCTTACCTGAAGTAGATGATACTTTGACCGTCAAGGTGATTGAATTCAACAGGGACGACAAGCGTATCATCGTTTCTCACTCCCGTTACCTCGACGATATCCGTCGTGAAGCGGATGAAGCAGTGAAGAAAGAGAAAAATCAGGAAGTGGAAGAAACAAGAACGGCCGTTAAACGCCAGCAATCCAAGGTGGAAAAAGATACCCTGGGTGACCTCGATGTCTTCTCTGAACTGAAGGATATGATCGACAACGACGACGATAAAGAATCTTAAAAATGATCCTGTAATCTACGGGAACAACGATAAAAGAAAAGCTCTCCGCATTTGTGGGGGGCTTTTTTTATTATTATTGCGGCATAAGTACTATTTTTCTGCAAAATAGAACTTATGCAACCAATTTTGTACAACTTCCCAATGGCCGTGAAGGCAAATTTGAACCGGAAGGTGTTGATTACATTCATACTTATTACCAATATAACTTTGCTTTATGGCCAGGATTTTAAAACCATCGGTTACCTGCCTTACTACAGGTTTGGGGCGTCAGAGCTGATCGCTTACGAAAAACTCACCCATTTAAATATTGCCTTTGGTTATCCTGATGCCGCGGGTAACATCAGTGTTGGCGGGCAGGATATTACCATGGTGGTGAGCCTTGCGCACGAGCAGGAGGTGGAAGTTTTTCTTTCCATAGCAGGAGGAAGTTCAACTACCCAGCAAAACTGGCTGAATTTACTTCAACCGCAAAACAGGTCCGCCTTTATTCAGAAACTGGTCAGTTTTACGGTAGGTCATAACCTCCAGGGGATTGATGTGGACCTGGAGTGGGGAGATGTGACAGACAACTACAGCGGCTTTGTCCTTGAGCTTAAAGATACCATGGAGGTTTATGGGCTCACCATGACGGCCGCCCTCCCGGGAAGTTATCGTTATCCCCAGGTATCCGATGAAGCACTGGAGGCTTTTGATTGGATCAACATGATGGTTTACGACCATACCGGCCCTTGGGCACCCAACAGCCCCGGGCAACATTCTCCCTATTCAAAAGCCGTAGATGCTATCGCCTATTGGTCCATAACCCAGGGAATTCCTACCGAAAAACTCACGCTCGGCGTTCCCTTTTACGGGTATAATTTCAACGATCCCGGGGATGTTTATTCTTTTACCTATGCTTCAATAGTAGCCCAGGATACTGAAAATGCTGACCTCGACCAGGTAGGGCTGGCTTTTTATAACGGACGTCCCACCATAGAAGCCAAAACCATTTTGGCCCTGGAAAACCTGAGTGGTATCATGATATGGGAATTGGGGCAGGATGCATTTGGCAGCATCGTTGAATATTCCTTGTTGGAGACCATTTACCAGACGATTCAATCTTATTTTGTAAGTACTGAAACACCGGAAATAGGGTTGACCTTAAATGTCTTCCCTAATCCTTTTGAGGACCAGTTGCATGTTGAGCAATCTGGAAGTGACCAGACTTTAGTGCAGCTTAGTAATATTCATGGGGCCATTTTATGGAGACAGGAAGTTGATGCTTTTCAAAATAATCTGGATATTCCAACCCAAAACATTCCTGCCGGATTTTATATTCTGAGTATTTCCGATGGAAACAATATCGTATCCCGCAAAATCGTCAAGCAATAAAAAGATAAAAATGCCGACCCTTATTGAAATCAAAGCCCGTTGTCGAAATCCACGGGTCATCAAAACGATTCTTGAAACCAGGGGAGCTGACTTTAAAGGCATTGATCACCAGATCGACACCTATTTTGTCGTGCCCAATGGCCGGTTGAAATTGAGACAGGGGAATATCGAAAATACCCTCATTCATTATCATCGGGACAACCAGGCGGGGCCTAAAAAATCTGCTGTGAATTTATATCATCCACAAGACGGCGCCTCTCTGAAAATAACCCTGGAATCAGCTCTTGACAAGTTGGTGGTGGTCGACAAGCAACGGCATATATATTTTATTGATAACGTAAAATTCCATGTGGATGAGGTAAAAGGATTGGGTACTTTTGTGGAGATCGAAGCCATAGATCATGCGGATTTGAAAATGGAAGCCACCCTGTTAAAGCAATGTCAGGATTATATGGAGTTATTGAAAATCGATGAAGCTGATTTGATCGAAGTGTCTTACAGTGATATGCTTTTGGGGCTGAAAAAATAAAAGAATGCCAGAATACAATTCCAAATTGCTGCTTTTCGGAGAATACCTCATCATCCGCTCCGGCCGTGCGTTGGCCGTGCCTTACCAGGCATTCGGGGGGGGATGGGATTTTGACCCTGAAAACCTGGCCCTGCAGCAAAATCTGCCTGCTTTGGCGAACCACCTCTCGAATCTGTCAAAAAAGGGCAACTTGTTGTGCGAACTGAACCTCGAAGCTTTTTTTCGCGATTTGGACAAAGGCTTGTTTTTTGATTCCAATATTCCTGTAGGATATGGTTTGGGCAGTTCCGGTGCCTTAAGTGCCGCTCTTTATGACAAGTATGGAACCGATAAAATCGATAAAAATGCGGTGGAGCAATTCGGCACTTTGCGAAAAATATTGTCACAGATCGAAAATTTTTTCCATGGATCTTCGTCAGGTATTGACCCGCTGATCAGTTATATCAATCAGCCGGTGGTGATTGGAGAAGACGGAAGCGTGGAGCTTATTTCCTTGCCGGAAACCAAGGAATCCCAGCCCTTTTTCCTGCTGGATACCCAAATGCCGAGACAAACGGGCCCCCTGGTGCAATTATTTTTAAAAAAGTGTGAGTACGAGGCTTATAGTCAACAAATTGATGGTTCCCTGACCTCCGCTTCAATTTCAGCCATCGATCATTTTATTCAAAACAACCAGATCTCCCTGGCAGCGGATTTCACCCGGATCAGTGCCCTTCAATACGATTTGTTTTTTGAAATGATCCCCGAATCCTTCCGCCGCATTTGGCAGGCGGGTCTTGATTCCGGCGCCTTTTCCTTAAAGTTGTGCGGTGCCGGCGGCGGCGGATTTATGCTGGGTTATGCTGCCGATCTCAAGCGCACCGTAGAGATGTTGAATTTTTTTAATTGGAAGTGGGTGGAAATTTAACTTATGAAATTATATGCCTTCAGTGGTTTGGGCGCAGATGAACGTGTATTTGAATTCCTAAATTTAGAGGTGCCGATTATTCCCGTTAAGTGGATTCCTCCACAAAAGGATGAATCACTTTCCGAATATTCAAAAAGACTCTCCTTGAAGATCGATGGGAGGGAACCTTTTGGCTTGATTGGGGTCAGCTTTGGCGGGATGGTGGCAGGTACTATTTCGAAGATTCTTCGTCCGGAATTAACCATTATTATTTCTTCAGCAACCAAATCGTCGGAATTACCCCAATGGTGGCAGTTGGTCCGGAAAACCAGCATTTTGAAAATGATCCCCAGCCGTGTGATCAAACCTTCCCCTTTTTTGATTCGGTGGCTCTTTTCTACAAAAAATAAACAACTTTTGGATGATATCATTAGAGACACGGATGCGGATTTTCTGAAATGGGCGCTTAACTGCATTTTACGTTGGAACAATTCAGAAGAACCGGTAAATTGTTTCAGAATTCATGGTGATGCAGACAGACTCATTCCTTTAAAGGGAATAGTAGATTTTTCCATTCAAAAGGGGGGACATTTTATGGTCGTAGACCAGGCCAAAGAGATTTCAGCCATAATCAATAAGCGATTAAAAAGCATTCAAAGGTGAAACCTGTCAAACCCTTTCCTTTTTCCCATTGAGCCATGATTCCTTCCCGTTCGGAGTCTTAAACTTTCCACCCTTCGTTTTCCCGCCTACCTTTGGGGCATGAACTGGTTGAAACGGTATCTTCAGATACTTTAAAAACCGGTTTAGCTTTATTCATTCACACACAAAAACGACAGTCATGAAAAAAACAATTTTTATCGCATCCGCATTATTTATGCTCACCTGGGGCTCTTGCTCAAACCATGATAACAGTGTTCCTTCCTCCCCTGACCAGGTGGAGCAAAACGTTCAAAACGGCGCCTGGATCATTACTGATTTCAATGATTCGGGAAAGGATGAAACCGCCCACTTTACAGGATACGCTTTTACTTTCGGAACAGACGGCACCCTGACAGCCAGCAATGGTTCCAGTTCTTATTCCGGTAACTGGAGTGTCACAGACAGCAACAGCAGCGATGACAATCCGGATGACATGCATTTCAATATTATTTTTAACCTCTCTAATAACTTTGAAGACCTCAATGACGACTGGCATATCCTGACCCAATCCGAAACAAAAATAGAATTGATCGATATAAGTGGCGGTAACGGCGGCACGGATTACTTAACCTTTGAGCTCAACTGACGATAACCACATTTTTCTAAAATCCGAATCTTCCGGCTTTTTCTGATTTTTATGAGGGCAACTTTTAGGAATATGTGGTTAATATCTACGGTGTGTTTTCCTTGAAATATTGATTTCGGAAAGCACACCGTTTCTTTTTTAAAAAATATAGAATAAAATAGCCGAAGCCAGGAAACCTGTCAGCGCAAGGAGAGTGGTCATCATGCTCCACGACCTGAAAGTCTGTTTTTCATCCATTCCCAGGTATTCTTTGACCAGCCAAAAGCCACTGTCATTGACATGGGAGAGGATGCTGGCGCCCGAAGCGATGGCAATGACGAGAGCGGCCAGTTCACCCCCTGATAACGGCAGGTTCACCAAAACAGGAGCTACCAACCCAGCGGCCGTGATCATAGCCACCGTTGCCGACCCCTGTAATATCCGGATAGCACAGGCCGCCATGAATCCGAAAAGCAGGATGGGAAATCCCCAGTCTGAAAAAGTATTCGCAATAATCTCCCCGGCTCCGGTGGTGATCAAAACTTGTTTAAAAACCCCTCCGGCTCCTGTGAGTAATATGATCGTTCCCGCTGGTTCCATCGATTTGGAGGTAATCCTGAAAAGTTCTTTCGAAGAGAATCCCCTTCTGATTCCCAGTACATACCATATGGTCAAATTGGCCAAAATCAAGGCGGAAAACGGATGGCCGATCAGTATTAAAATATTTTCCAAGGGGGCATTTTCAACGGGTAAGAGACCCGATTTTATCATGGTGCCGCAAAGAATTAAAAATATGGGGATTAGTATGATGCCAAAAACAAGGCTTATCGGCGGCAGGTTTTCTGAGGATTTAATTTCGGCATTCGCTACCGTTTTTGCCTGGATGAATATCTTTTTGGAAATGTATTTTCCAAAGACAAGCCCGCTGATGATGGCCGTGGGCACTCCCGCCAAAAAACCCACTAAAATGACCCATCCCAGGTCTGCCTTGATAATATCTGCAACTGCTACAGGTCCGGGAGTTGGCGGAATAAAAGTATGCGTAGTAGCCAACCCCGCCAGCAAAGGAATCGCAAAGGCAAGCAACGATTTTCCTGATTTTTTCTGTAAAGCATACAGGACGGGAATCAGAATGATAAAAGCTACGTCAAAGAAAACAGGAATAGCCACCACAAAGCCAGTGATAAGCATGGCAAAAGGGGCTTTTTTTTCGCCCATGGCCCTGGTGAGGTAACCGGCTATAGCTTCAGCTCCGTTTGATTTTTCAAGGATGGCTCCGAACATGGCGCCAAGTCCTACCACCACGGCAACAAAACCCAGGGTGGATCCCATGCCCGTTTGCACCGTATTGATGATGGCCTCGCTGTCCAGCCCGACGAATAAGCCGGTGAGAATACTCGCCACCAATAAGGAAATGAATGCCGGAATTCGCAGTAGCAGGATCATGCTGAGCAGAATAATTATTCCGAAAAGTACGCTTAGGATAACGTTCATGGACGGATAGAATTTTATGATGTTCAATAGGGCGTAAAAAGCCTTCGATGCTCCGGAAACGACGAGTCCTAAAGCATACCATTGCGCCTAAAGATAAAAAAAATCCAATTGTCCTTTGTTGCAGGATGATTCAAGGTCAAATCAGTGCCGCACAAGCCTTTTTTCATTATTTTAAAAAACAGCCGTGTGTTCCGCCATTGAAATTAGTTTTTGTATTTTGGGAGCCTAAAATAAATGTATATGATAAAGAAAATTGCCGGAACGCTGCTGTTGGTTGGTTTATTCGTAAATATTGGAATAACACAACCGGCCAATGAAAATATTGAGGAAACCATTGACCACCTCCTTTCGCAGATGACATTGGAAGAAAAGGTAGCCATGTGTCACGCGCAATCCAAATTCAGTTCCCCCGGCGTCCCTCGCCTAGGCATTCCGGAATTATGGATGTCTGACGGCCCGCATGGAGTAAGGGCAGAAATCAACTGGGACAACTGGGGTTATGCCGGATGGACCAACGATTCGATTACTGCCTTTCCGGCATTGACCTGTCTCGCCGCTACGTTTAACCCGCAACTTGCCGGGCAATATGGTTTTGCTGTAGGGGAGGAGGCTCGTTACCGGAAAAAGGATGTTTTATTGGGCCCGGGGGTGAATATTTACCGCACACCGCTCAATGGGCGTAATTTTGAATACCTGGGAGAAGACCCGAAGCTGGCTTCAGCCATGGTAGTTCCTTATATCAAAGGCGTACAGAAAAATGGTGTTTCTGCTTGTGTCAAACATTTTGCGCTGAATAACCAGGAGTTGTGGCGTGGTCATATCAATGTGGAGGTCAGCGACCGGGCTTTGAACGAAATCTATCTGCCTGCTTTTAAAGCCGCGGTAACGGAGGGCGGTGTATGGTCACTGATGGGTTCATACAATCAGTTTCGGGGGCAGTTTTGTACCCACAATGAGATGCTGATGAACCATATTTTGAAAAGGGATTGGGGATTTGACGGGGTGGTTATTTCCGACTGGGGCAGTACCCATGATACCCGCGAAGCAGCCTTGAACGGATTAGATATCGAGATGGGAACACTGACCAATGGCCTTACTCAATCCACAGCATATGCCTACGATTATTATTTTCTGGCCAAGCCTTTCCTGGCAATGCTCAAAACAGGAGAAATTGACGAATCCGTAGTAAACGATAAGGTGCGGAGGATCCTGCGGCTGATGTTTCGGACCAGTATGAATCCCAATCGTGGTTTTGGCCGCATTAATAATGAAGAACATTTACAGGTAGCCCGCAAAGTGGCAACAGAAGGCATCGTTCTACTGAAAAATGACAACACTTTTTTTCCACTTGATCCGGAAAAAAAGCTGACCATTGCCGTCATTGGCGAAAATGGCATCCGTCCGATGACGCCGGGAGGCGGGTCTTCTGAATTAAAAGCCAAACACGAAATATCTCCTTTGGCCGGATTAAAGGAAAGGTTTAAAAATGCCGGGATCATTTATTCGATGGGATATGCTTCCGGCCCTTCTGATTATGGTCGGGAGATGACTTCTCCTTATTCTGCAGACTCATTGCTCAAAGCTGCTGTTGAAGTCGCTTCGAAGGCTGACGTGGTTTTGTTTTTCGGAGGCTTGAATAAAAACCATTTCCAGGATTGTGAAGGGGCAGACCGGTTGGAATATGGGTTACCCTTCGGCCAGGAGGAATTGTTGGAAAAACTGGCAGCGGTGAATTCAAACATCGGTGTCGTTCTGATTAGCGGCAACGCTGTGGATATGCCCTGGCTGTCGAAGGTAAATGCCGTCATGCAAGCCTGGTACCTCGGAAGCGAAGCCGGTCATGGACTCGCGGATGTCATCAGCGGCGACGTTAATCCTTCGGGGAAATTGCCGTTTTCTTTCCCGGTCAGATTGGGGGATAACCCGGCGCATTTTTATGGAAAATTGTCCTATCCCGGCGATAGCATCAACCAAAAGTACCAGGAAGATATTCTGGTGGGATACCGCTGGCACGATACCAAACAAATCCGGGCAAGATTCGCCTTTGGTTATGGACTTTCTTATTCAATATTTGAAATTTCAGGGGTAAAGACCGACAAAAAAGGGTACAAACCGGGAGAGCAGATTAAGCTTTCCTGGAAGGTGTCCAATACCGGGGAAGCAGACGGAGCCGAGGTAATTCAGGTGTATGTTGGAAAACCTAATTCTAAAGTAGAAAGAGCCGCAAAGGAACTAAAGGGATTTAAAAAGATATTTGTGGGAAAGGGCGATTCCGCTAAGGGGGAGATTTCTATTGATGTAAACGATCTGGCCTATTACGATGAAAGCATTTCGGGCTGGAACCTTGAAAAAGGAAAATACAAAATTTATATAGGAAATGCTTCTGACAACATTACCAAAGAACTAACCATAAACGTTAAATGACCCAGCTGTTATCCATGATGAAATTATCAATTTCCTTTTGTTCATTATGCTTGTTTTTGCTTGTTTTGCCTATTGCGGCCAAGGCTCAACAGGATGAGGTATTGGAAAAACGCATCCGATCCCTGGTTGCCCAAATGACCATAGAGGAAAAGATAGGCCAGACTGCCATGAGGGGAACCTCCAGTCGGGTGAAAGGGACATTGCCCGAAGCTTTGAAGAATGCAGTGCGTGAAGGAAAAGTCGGGGCCATGCTCAATGTGATGAACAAAGATTATGTCGATGAGTTGCAGCGCATAGCGGTAGAGGAAAGCCCCCACGGTATCCCCCTTATTTTTGGAAGGGACATCATCCATGGTTTCAAGACAATTTTTCCGATTCCGTTGGGCATTGCCGCCAGTTGGGATACGGAGGTGGCAAAGACCGCTGCACGTATTTCTGCCGTCGAAGGTGCTTCCGGGGGAATCCGATGGACTTTTGCGCCTATGCTTGACATTTGCCGGGACAGCCGTTGGGGGCGAATAGCGGAGTCACCGGGAGAAGATCCTTTTCTTGGTGCCCTCATGGGCAGGGCCTGGGTGGAAGGCTTTCAGGGAGAAGACCTGACCGACCCGACAAGCATGGCCGCTTGTGCCAAACATTTTCTGGGGTATGGAGCAGCCATGGGAGGCAGGGATTACAATACCGTAATCATTCATGAGCCTCTTTTGCGCAATGTGTACCTGCCGCCATTCCGTGCGGCTATTGAGGCCGGCGCACTAACCGTTATGACGGCTTTTAATGAGTTAAACGGCATTCCTGCATCAGGCAATGAATTTTTATTACAACAGGTATTGAGGGACGATTTGTCTTTTGACGGGTTCGTGGTCAGCGACTGGAATTCGATTATTGAAATGATTCCCCATGGTTATGCCCGGGATCAAAAGCAGGCGGCCGAACAGGCCTTTAATGCAGGGCTGGATATGGAAATGATGAGCCAGTCTTATGAAAATAATATCAAAACCTTATTGAACGAAGGCAAAGTGACCGTTCAGCAACTGGACTTCCTGGTCAGCAATATCCTAAGGGTAAAATTTAAAATGGGGTTATTTGAAATACCTTTCCGCCCAAAAGATACCGATGACAAGCTGTATCACTCCGATCATTTGACGGCCGCCAAAGAAGCTGCCGTGAAAAGCATGGTATTGTTAAAAAACGAAGCGTTACTGCCTTTGCGAAAGGGTCAAAAGGTGGCCATTATCGGGCCCCTGGCGAATGCTCCAAGGGAGCAACTCGGCACCTGGACTTTTGACGGGGAGGCAGAAAAAACCATCACGCCGGTTGGTGCTTTTGAAAAGGAATCCTTTTTTGCCGGGTATTCCGATGGACTGGCCTACAGTCGTGATACTTCACAAAGTTTATTTTCGGAAGCCATTCGACTTGCCGAAACCGCTGACGTGATCCTGTTTTTCGGAGGAGAGGAAGCCATTCTGTCGGGTGAAGCCCACAGCCGTGCCAATATCGATCTGCCGGGAGAACAAGAGGCTTTGATCAAATTATTGGCCCAAACAGGTAAACCCGTCGTTTTGATCATCATGGCCGGCCGGCCGATCACGATTTCTAATATTATCGGCCAGGTGGATGCTGTACTCATGGCCTGGCACCCGGGCACCATGGGAGGTCCGGCTATTCACGATGTATTGATGGGAATTTCAGAACCTGGAGGGCGTCTTCCGGTTACATGGCCAAAGACAGCGGGGCAACTGCCTTTGTTTTATAATCATAAAAATACGGGCCGCCCTGCAGACAGTACCCGTTTTGTCCATATTGATGATATCCCTGTCGGAGCCTGGCAAAGTTCACTGGGCAATAATTCCCACTACCTCGACGCTGGGTTTACTCCCCATTTCCCCTTTGGATACGGGCTGACTTATGCAGATTTTTCTTATTCCAACCTTGAGCTTTCTTCCAATACGTTAAAAATGGGAGCGTCCCTCGAAGTTACGGTCAACATTACCAATACAGGTAAAAGAAGGGCGACGGAAGTGGCTCAACTATATATCCGGGATGTTACAGGAAGTATCACTCGTCCGGTCAGAGAACTGAAAGGGTTTAAACATGTTGTGCTTGAAGCGGGAGAAACCAGGACGGTTGGCTTTTTCGTCGTGCCGGAAGATTTGAAATTTGTCAATAACAAACTGATGGAAGTCATTGAGCCTGGAGATTTTGAAATTTGGGTAGGACCAAATGCCCAGTCAGGTTTGAAGACAGGGTTTGAATTTAAATAAAAACAGTTTAATGATCATTATAGTCATGGGCGTAAGCGGATGTGGCAAAACCACCATTGGAAAACAGTTGAGCCAGTCAATGAAGGTGCCTTTTTATGATGCCGATGATTTTCATCCCTTGGTTAATGTTCAAAAGATGGCCAATGGCGAACCATTGAACGATGATGACAGGAGGCCCTGGCTGCAATCCCTTGCAGATCATATTGTGCAATGGAAATCAACTGGAGGAGCTGTCTTAGCCTGTTCTGCACTAAAGGAATCCTATCGTAAAATCCTTGGAAGTGGAATGACAGAAATTCAATGGGTTTATTTACCCGGAACATACGACCAGATCAAAACACGGATGGAAAATCGGGAAGATCATTATATGAAGGCAGATTTATTGCGATCTCAGTTTGAGGCACTGGAGGAGCCGGATTACGGTATTCGGGTGGATATTTCCCTTTCGCCCAAAGAGATTGTCCATAGTATTTTAGCCAGGTGGAATGACGCAAGGTAAAAGTGTAACAACTTCTTTACCTTTGCCTTTGTAACCCGGGATTAAGTAAATAAATACTTTGCGGTATGTTTACTTTTTATCAAAATTAATTAATGGCTAAAGCCTATTTTTCAAATGCAGCAGTTCCTAACATTTCTTAAAGAAAGCCTTCAGGGAAAAACTTTTGTCGAACTTACCCTCGCCAATAAACGCGATAAATCGAACGACTTGAAGCTGGTCATTGTAAAACCCGTTCAGACCAAAAAAGGGGATCGCTTGTCATTTGTTTACCGGTATCCTACTAAAGATATCACGAAGAATTTTTCCTGGGAGGAGAGTCTTGAACAGCTTGAATTGTTGTTGAACAAAGATTTCCTGCAGGCCGTAGCTTATACCCTGAAGGAGGACCGCCACCTCACTATCAATTCGAAAAATAAAACTAAAATTACTACCAAATCACCCACCAAAACAGAAAAACCACCCCTGGAACACAACCGGCAGAAAAACAGGATGATTGCTACCGAAGGCAATATATATTTGCATGAACTCGGAATTACCACCGCCGATTGGCAGGTAAAAAACACAAAACAGGACAAATACCGGCAAATCAATAAATACGTCGAGATCATTGACGGTGTTTTGAAATCCACTCCTTTGGGCCCCTCCTATAATGTGGTGGATATGGGGGCCGGAAAAGGGTATCTGACCTTTGCCCTTTATGATTATCTATATCAGACAACCGGCCGGAATCCCAACGTCATCGGGGTGGAACTTCGCAAGGAACTCGTAGAAAAATGCAACATCATTGCTGAAAAATCATCTTTTCCCAATCTTAAATTCCAGGAAGGAACCATCATTGATGCTCCCTTACCGGATATTGATGTGTTGATCGCTCTCCATGCCTGTGATACGGCAACAGATGATGCGATTTACCGCGGTATCAAATCCGGTTCACAGGTCATCGTCTGCGCCCCTTGCTGTCACAAACAGATCCGCAAGCAAATCGACCCGGAGGATGATCTTGCTCAGATCACCCGCTTTGGGATTCTCAAAGAAAGACAGGCAGAGATCATCACGGATGCGATCCGGGCGCTTTTCCTTGAAGCTTATGGGTATAAAACCAAGGTTTTTGAGTTCATCGCCACGGAACACACGCCTAAAAATATTCTCATCGTCGGGACAAAACAACGGGAAATGGAGGAACCTGACCCGGAAATCCTGCAACAAATTCAAAACATAAAATCCACCTACGGCATCGAGTATCACTACCTGGAAAAACTTCTCAGGGAATGAGGAATGGAACGATGCTTCAATGATAGAATGGAGCCATGCGAGAATGTGAGAAAAAATCATTCAGGCATTGAATCATTTATGCATTCAGGGAGTTCTTCGATGATAGAAGAAAGAAAAGGACAGAAAGGGAAATAGATCTTTTTCTGTCATTTCAAAATGGTCAGACGGGACCTTTTGTCCTCTTGTCCTTTTATGGCCTCATTGCCACACCACATCCGTCAGCCAGGTCACCGCGTCCTTTAAATACGGAACGTATTCGCAAGGTTCGGGGTGTGTCAAACCCGGAGCCACCACGAAAGTAATGTCACTCCCTGCATCCACGGATTGGGTGACCCAGGCTTCCGTTTCTTCAACAGGGAACAGCTCATCATTTTCTCCATGGATCACATACATCGGAATGGGCATGACCCTTACCGAGCCGTTGGTGCTGAGGGTGGTGTAGGAAGAAGCCATGGGGATGGCAGCGGAGATGAGTGCCGGGCCCTGGGTTTCGCCAAAGAACCAGCTTCCGTTGCCGCCATTACTGTAGCCCGTTACCACGATCTTGTCCGGATCAATGGGCCAGTTTGCCTTGGCGAGAAGAATTAAGTTGATGACCATTTCCTGGTTGCTGAAACTGTTCCAAAGTTCAATGCCTCCGTTCGGGCTCAGGATAAAGGTTTCGATGTTCTCAAAGCCCGGCTCGACATAACAGTCCGTGCTTTTATGTGCATCCGGATCTCCTCCGGAAGCCCCATGCAGGTGGATGACCAGAGGATAGGTTTGCCCGGAAATGGTTTGGGGTGCGATCACGCGGAAATTCCACGACTTTTCGTTTAAAAATTTCAAGGTTTCATCATGGGTGCCTGGAGAAATATCCATGTTACTGAAATCCTCCTGTACATCGGCAAGGGTACGAATAGGAGGAAAGTCCGGTTCGTCCGGTTTACAATTGGAAAAACAAAAAATAACGATAGAAAAGAGGGTCAGGAAAAAAAACGGTGATTTCTTCATGCAATCGGGTTTTTATTAGTTTACAAAATGTTGACCAATGGTTAAAAGTATTGTTTTTGTATGGATTTGCCCCGGGTTTGTAAACAATCTTCCTGTCTCAGGAAAATTCAGTGGAAAACCAAAGATAGTCCCATTGCTCCGCACCTCCTAAAGTTTTAACGTCATTTTGGGGAGGTCAAAACTATTGGATGGCCCGATTTGTTGTAATGTAACGATAGAAAATCAAACTTTAACACAAGAACAGCTATGAAAAATTACCTCATCGTCGGAGCTTCTTCCGGCATAGGAAAACAGCTGTCCCGGCAATTGGCCGAGGCAGGACATTCCGTTTACGGGACCTATTTTAGTCATCCTGTGCAGAACGCCACGGATGGAATCCATTATTCTCCTTTTAATGTTTTGGAAGATGAGCCGGACCTCGGTTTTTTACCTGATGAACTGGACGGGCTCGTCTATTGCCCCGGCACCATCAATTTGAAACCGTTCAAAAGAATAAAACCCGAATCCTTCACGGAGGATTTTAATTTGCAGGTGACCGGAGCTGTTAAAGTAATCCAGGCCTGTTTGCCCAGGTTTATAAATGAAGGGGCTTCCATTGTTTTGTTTTCTACCGTTGCGGTGCAACAAGGCTTTAATTTTCATTCCCAGGTTTCTGCATCCAAAGGAGCCATCGAAGGGCTAACGCGTGCGCTTGGAGCAGAACTGGCCCCTAAAATAAGAGTCAATTGTATTGCTCCTTCATTGACGGATACCCCGTTGGCGGCAAGGTTATTGGGGACTGACGAAAAACGGGAAGCCAATGCTCAACGTCATCCGCTTAAAAAAATCGGGACTGCCACTGACCTGGCCAATGCTGCTGAATTTTTATTGTCTGAAAAATCCGGTTGGATGACGGGACAGGTAATTCATGTGGACGGTGGAATGTCAACTTTAAAAGTATAAATTATGAAAATTCTACTTACCGGAACAACAGGTTACATAGGCAAAAGGCTACTGCCAATCCTGCTGAGCGAGGGGCATGAAGTGGTTTGTTGTGTGCGGGATAAAAACAGGTTTGACGTCAGCGGATACAACAGCTCAAAACTGAGTGTTATCGAGTTGGATTTTCTTGAGCAGGAAACCATGAAAAATATTCCTGAAGATATTGACGTTGCCTATTATCTGATCCATTCCATGTCATCCTCCATTCATGATTTTGATGTAATGGAAGAAACCTCTGCGCGAAATTTCAAGGACAGGATGGAGCAAACCAGGGTCAAACAGGTGATTTATTTAAGCGGTATCGCCAATGAAGAAAAGCTCTCGAAACACCTGAGCTCAAGGAAAAATGTAGAAAGTGTCCTGGCATCCAGTGTTTATCACCTGACCACTTTGCGCGCCGGAATAATTATTGGCTCTGGTAGTGCTTCTTTTGAAATCATGCGTGACCTGGTGGAGAAATTACCCGTCATGGTGACCCCTAAATGGCTGAATACCAAATCGCAACCCATTTCCATCCGTAACGTTTTGGAATACCTGTATGGCGTATTGTTGTATAAACCTGCATTCGATTCGAGTTTTGATATCGGCGGACCGGAAATTCTTACCTATAAGGAACTGCTGTTGAGATTTGCAAAGGTTCGGAAGTTAAAACGCAAAATTTTTATCGTCCCCGTAATGACACCCAAGCTTTCTTCTTATTGGCTCTATTTCGTCACTTCAACTTCTTACAAACTGGCCATCAACCTGGTGGATAGTATGAAGATTGAAGTCATCTGTAAGGAAAATAACTTGCATGAGCTACTGGGTATAAAGTTGTTGTCTTATGAAGAGGCCATCCATTTCGCATTTGAAAAAATTGTTTCGCACGATGTATTGTCCAGCTGGAAAGATGCCCAGTCGAGTGAAATATTATCAAAAGGGATTTCTAATCTCGTTGAAGTGCCGACTTTTGGTTGTTTTAAAGACAAACGGAACGAAGTGATCACAGATAAAAAACAAACCCTGGACCGTATTTGGTCATTGGGAGGTGACACCGGGTGGTATTATGCCGACTGGCTCTGGGCTATCAGAGGTTTTATGGATAAGTTGGTAGGGGGGGTCGGACTGCGCCGGGGGCGTAAACATCCTGCTGAGATCACGGCAGGCGACGCGCTTGATTTCTGGCGTGTGCTTTATGCCGACAGGCAAGAGGGAAGGTTGTTATTGTACGCGGAAATGAAACTTCCCGGCGAAGCATGGCTGGAGTTTAAAACAAAAGACAACAAGTTATACCAGACCGCGACCTTTCGTCCGTTAGGATTATGGGGCAGGCTTTATTGGTACGCTGTCTTACCGTTTCACGGACCGATCTTCAACGGGATGATTAAAAAACTGGCTCATTAATTTTTTCAATATAAAACATGCATTTCATTATGAAAAAAAAACAGGTTAATACTTCCCATCCTGCTCGGCCTTTTTTCCTGCAAAACAGCTAAAGACCTGCCTACCGTAGCAAAGGTAGATATCAATGAATATGCAGGACAATGGTATGAAGTGGCTAAATTGCCCAACCGTTTTGAAAAAGGACTGGATTGTGTGACGGCCACTTATTCCATTAAGGAAAATGGCAAGATCAAGGTGGAGAACCGGGGCCGCTTACTCAAAGACCTGTCCCGGTTTAAGGACATCACCGGAACGGCCTGGGTGCCAAACCCTGAATTTCCGGGTAGGCTCAAGGTGCGCTTTTTCTGGCCTTTTTCAGGGGATTACTACATTATGGCACTCGACGAACATTATAGTTATGCGCTTGTAGGAAGCCCTTCAAGGAAGTTTTTATGGGTGCTTTCCAAAATAAAGGAACTGGATACGGAAACTTATGACAAGCTTCTGCAGGTTGCCAAATCCAATGGTTTCAATATTGATGCTGTTGAACGGATCAATCAGGAATGCGAGTAGTATTGATTTATTGCTATTTTATGGATAATTAAGAATGTTGTTTTGTTTAATTTATTTTGTGTTTATTTCCACAGAAATGCAATATATCTGACAAATTTGATATTTTGTTTAAAAAAAATACAAAATCATTAAACAAAATAAATTAAGCTGTGTTTTCAGAGCATTACAATCACCTAAGTTAATTTACAATTAACCATTAAATGCTCTTAAAATGAAAAGAACTCTGAACACCTTAATTATTTTAGCACTCTCTCTGGTGTTTTCGTTTGGCCAGACGATTACGGAAATAGTGGTCGCCAGCGAAGACCACACTACCCTTGAAGCGGCGGTTATTGCCGCCGGACTGGACGATGATCTGTCCGGCGAGGGCCCATTCACCGTATTTGCGCCAACCGATGCAGCCTTTGCAGCTTTGCCGGCCGGAACGGTAGAAACGTTGCTGATGGACCCGACAGGACAACTGGCCCAAATTTTATTGTACCACGTAATTGGAGGAGCAGCAGTATTCTCGACGGATTTGACAGACGGCCAGATGGCCACTACTTTAGAAGGATCAGACATTACGGTAACGATCAATGCAGACGGCGTATTCATCAATGATGCGATGGTAACGGTAGCGGATATTGAGGCTTCCAATGGAGTGGTGCACGTAATCGACGCGGTATTGTTGCCACCGCCCCCCCCAAGTGTAGTAGACATCATCGTTAATAGCGAAGACCACAATACCCTTGAAGCAGCGGTTATCGCAGCTGGACTGGCAGATGATCTGTCCGGCGAGGGCCCATTCACCGTATTTGCGCCAACCGATGCAGCCTTTGCAGCTTTGCCGGCCGGAACGGTAGAAGCTTTACTGATGGATCCAACAGGACAACTGGCCCAAATTTTATTGTACCACGTAATTGGAGGAGCAGCAGTATTCTCGACGGATTTGACAGACGGTCAGATGGCCACTACTTTAGAAGGATCAGACATTACGGTAACGATCAATGCAGACGGCGTATTCATCAATGATGCGATGGTAACGGTAGCGGATATTGAGGCTTCCAATGGAGTGGTGCACGTAATCGACGCGGTATTGTTGCCACCGCCCCCCCCAAGTGTAGTAGACATCATCGTCAATAGCGAAGACCACAATACCCTTGAAGCAGCGGTTATCGCAGCAGGTTTGGCAGATGATCTGTCCGGCGAGGGCCCATTCACCGTATTTGCGCCAACCGATGCAGCCTTTGCAGCTTTGCCGGCCGGAACGGTAGAAGCTTTACTGATGGACCCAACAGGACAACTGGCCCAAATTTTATTGTACCACGTAATTGGAGGAGCAGCAGTATTCTCGACGGATTTGACAGACGGACAGATGGCCACTACATTAGAAGGATCCGACATTACGGTAACGATCAATGCGGATGGTGTATTCATCAATGATGCGATGGTAACGGTAGCAGATATTGAGGCCTCCAATGGTGTAGTGCACGTAATCGACGCGGTATTGTTGCCGCCGGCCCCCCCAAGTGTAGTAGACATCATCGTCAATAGCGAAGACCACAATACCCTTGAAGCAGCGGTTATCGCAGCAGGTTTGGCAGATGATCTGTCCGGCGAGGGCCCATTCACCGTATTTGCGCCAACCGATGCAGCCTTTGCAGCTTTGCCGGCCGGAACGGTAGAAGCTTTACTGATGGACCCGACAGGACAACTGGCCCAGATTTTATTGTACCACGTAATTGGAGGAGCAGCAGTATTCTCGACGGATTTGACAGACGGTCAGATGGCCACTACATTAGAAGGATCAGACATTACGGTAACGATCAATGCGGATGGTGTATTCATCAATGATGCGATGGTAACGGTAGCGGATATTGAGGCTTCCAATGGAGTGGTGCACGTAATCGACGCGGTATTGTTGCCACCGCCCCCCCCAAGTGTAGTGGACATTATCGTCAATAGCGAAGACCACAATACCCTTGAAGCAGCGGTTATCGCAGCAGGTTTGGCAGATGATCTGTCCGGCGAGGGCCCATTCACCGTATTTGCGCCAACCGATGCAGCCTTTGCAGCTTTGCCGGCCGGAACGGTAGAAGCTTTACTGATGGACCCGACAGGACAACTGGCCCAGATTTTATTGTACCACGTAATTGGAGGAGCAGCAGTATTCTCGACGGATTTGACAGACGGTCAGATGGCCACTACATTAGAAGGATCAGACATTACGGTAACGATCAATGCGGATGGTGTATTCATCAATGATGCGATGGTAACGGTAGCAGATATTGAGGCTTCCAATGGTGTAGTGCACGTAATCGACGCGGTATTGTTGCCGCCGGCCCCCCCAAGTGTAGTAGACATCATCGTCAATAGCGAAGACCACAATACCCTTGAAGCAGCGGTTATCGCAGCAGGTTTGGCAGATGATCTGTCCGGCGAGGGCCCATTCACCGTATTTGCGCCAACCGATGCAGCCTTTGCAGCTTTGCCGGCCGGAACGGTAGAAGCTTTACTGATGGATCCAACAGGACAACTGGCCCAGATTTTATTGTACCACGTAATTGGAGGAGCAGCAGTATTCTCGACGGATTTGACAGACGGCCAGATGGCCGCGACTTTGCAAGGAGAAGACATCACAATTACGATCAATGCAGACGGCGTATTCATCAATGATGCGATGGTAACGGTAGCGGATATTGAGGCTTCCAATGGTGTAGTGCACGTAATCGACGCGGTATTGTTGCCACCATCACTGGTAAGTGTAAACCCGGTAAGTGAAGGACAAATCAAAGTTTCTCCTAACCCAGCATCAACATTTATTGAGATACAGTTGCCTGCAGATTTAGGTGGAGAAAAACAATTCCTGATTATGGATGCCAATGGTAAATTGATTAGCACACAAAAGACACAAGACCAATATCGTAAGCTGGATGTGAGTAACCTTCCTGCAGGGATGTACTTCCTGCGTATAGACACAGCTTCCGGAAGTTACTTTGATAAAATAGTAATTAGATAGATAGGGTTTCCCCTGACTTTAAACAAGTTTTTTCATTTCAGAAGCGCTTTGCCTGGCAGAGCGCTTCTTTTTTTGGTGATAATGTTTTGTTTCAGGCAATTGAGTTAAAATAGTTATAACTTCGTAGATAGCGAAAAGCTTTTACGTTAATTATGAATTAGGGCTGGTTTTTAGGATACTATTAAAAGAAACAAATGAGGTTTTTACTCTTATTTATTGTTTTAACAGGCGTTCTGATGATCATACTCATCCAAAGGTATGATTCAGACGAACCACAGAATGATGAAAATACTTCAGACCCTGATTCTGATGATTTTCCTCCTGAAAAATAAAACGGTAAAATCTACTTCCATGATCCGCAAACAACACTTTGGGGTGTATTGCCTGGTTTTTACACCCGAAAATCAATTGGCATTAATCGAAAAAACAAGAGGCCCCTATACCGGATTGCTGGACTTGCCCGGAGGATCCGTTGAATACGGAGAAGGCATTGAGCAAGCCCTGGAGCGGGAAATTCTGGAGGAACTGGGTATTGTTTTACCGGGTTATGAACTGAAATTTGTCACTTCCTTCAATCATGCTTATGAAGAAGAAGGGAATCCTACCAACTTATTTCATATTGCTATTATTTATGAAGCGAGATTGCCGAAAAAAGTTGCCTTAAACACTACAGTGAGTGATCTCGATTCAAGAGAGGCACACTGGGAGCTTTTCGAGACTCTTAAGCCGGCTGCCCTGAGCCCTCTGGTACAAAACGTTCTAAAAAAATATAATGAAAGCCAAATACGATAAGATAGGAGCTACGTACAACCTTACCCGAAAGGCGGACAAATACCTGACTGAAAGAATATTTTATTTGTTGAGTCCGAAAAAGGATGGGTTGTACCTTGATATCGGTTGCGGTACAGGCAATTATACCCATGCCCTTTTCAGGAAAGGCGTTGATTTTATCGGCATCGACCCTTCGATGGAAATGCTGGAACAAGCCAAAATAAAAAATCCAAATATAGACTGGAAATTGGGAACCGCTGAAGATACGGGGCTGAAAAACAATAGCGTTGACGGCATTATGGCGAGCCTCACCATTCATCACTGGACCGATCTGGGCAAGGCTTTCCTGGAACTGTACCGGGTATTAAAACCGGGAGGCCACCTGGTCATTTTTACCGCCACCCCGGAACAGATGAAAGGGTATTGGCTCAATCACTATTTTCCTAAAATGCTGGCAGATTCCATCCGGCAGATGCCTGCAATGGATCTCGTGACCACTACCATAAAATCCGCTGGTTTTAACCTCATCCAAATGGAACCCTATTCTATCCGACCGGATCTCCATGATCTTTTTCTCTATAGTGGTAAACATGCCCCGGAATTGTATTTCAAACCGGAAGTCAGGGCAGGTATATCTTCCTTCTCTGCTCTGGCAAATACCGAGGAGGTGGCTATTGGCTTGCGAAAACTAAGGGTGGATATCGATAATGGCCAAATCCGGCAAGTGAAAAAAAGTTATGAAAATCAAGGAGGAGATTACCTTTTTATGAGGTTAAAAAAATAATTGACGTCTGATAATAAGGGAATAATCCTTTGGGAACTAATCCCAAAAAACGTCTGTTTCCATTTGAAATAACTTCAAAAAACAGACAAATGGAAAAACAAGATCAGATTGTAATTTATCAGACTAAAGAAGGGAGTACTGAAACAAAGCATCGGGTTAGTGGAAAATGTCGTCAATTTGAAAAGGATCTGATGGTCAAACTTATTGTTAATTTAATGGCGATAAATTGAACCCTTTTATATCTGTTAATGGTTAAATTTTGCAAAACAAAAAAAGATGCACCAATCAAAACAAACATGCTTTATCTTAAGGCCAATGATTACCTGCTTCGGGTAAAAATCCGATAATTTTTTTGATTCTTTTTTCCGTTCCCTCAAAGTTTTTTTTCTTTTGAATCTCTGTTTTTTGAACCGGGGATATCCTTCTCCTTTTTCGTTGACTGTCATGGTGTTGTGATATTGTATTTTCATGAAAACCTGATAATCATGTTGTTATTTTGCAATATTGTCGACAGGGTTTTAACATTTCTGCTTTCATCACCGGGCAATAATTTGATTTTTCACCTCGTTTATAAGCCGTTAATCATTTGAACACTCATAAAATTTCAATCCTATGAATTTTAAGAAGGTAGCTTTCTTAAGCGCTCTGCTGGTCATGTTTGGTTTCATGGCTTGTCAGAAAGACAGCGGACAAAACGGTTCCGTAAATTTTGAAATAACAGATGCCCCGATTGATGATGCTCATATCAGCGGAGCTTTTGTAACCATTGCCGATCTACAGGTCGACGGGCAATCCGTTCAAGGATTCAACAAAACGACCATCGACCTGCTTGCTTACCAGAATGGAAGCACCAAATTGCTTTCCAATGCCGACCTTGATGTAGATACCTACAGTAATGTTACCCTTGTACTTGATTACGACAAGGATGCGAACGGCAATTCCCCTGGCTGTTACGTGGAGGATACCGATGGTGGAAAACATGCGCTGGTGGCCACGAACAATGAAATCCTGGTGGATCATTCCTTTGATGTGGCCTCCGGAACGACGACAAATCTGGTTATAGATTTTGACTTGAGAAAAGCTATTGTGAGAAACAATAACCCGGCGGACAGTTATGATTTTGTCACGGCAGGAGAAATGAAAAACGCGGTAAGGGTGGTTACTAAAGACAGAACCGGTACCATTAAGGGAAATTGCAGCGGCTCTGGAAACTATAGCGATAAGGTGGTGGTTTACGCTTACAAAAAGGGAACCTTCGACCGAAACACCGAAGTCCAGGGACAGGGACAAAGCAACATTACCTTTACTCATGCCGTTTCTAGCGCCACGGTAGACGGCAGCGGTAATTTCGAATTGCATTTCCTGGAACAGGGCGATTACGAATTACATTTTGCCTCTTATGATGAAAATAACAGCACAGGTCAGGTAGCGCTTGGAGGCACCATATTGCTCGATGTCATATCCTCCCTGGATATCGGAGCTATTGGGGTGGGCGCATCCACCTCGGTTACCGTCAATGTATTGTTTACCGGGGTTTTGCCATTATAATTGGAAGAAAAAACAGGGCTGAATAGTCCGCTAAGCAAAACAATATTGTCAGGGGTTGCCCTTCCGGTTCGGGAGGGCAATTCCTTTTTTGTACCAGGTCGTTAATTGGAAAATTCGGGGTAAATGGCTACTTTGTCAATGATTTTCATCCAACGTTTATTACTTCTTACAAAAGGACCTAAAATATGAAAAAGACGATAAATATTTGCCTTCTTTTTATTCTTTTCCTGAATACCATTACAGCTCAAAACAGGATTACACGTACAGAACCCCCCAACTGGTGGGTGGGCATGAAGAATACGGAACTTCAGATCCTGGTTTACGGGGATGATATTGCCTCCTGGACTCCGGTGATTGAGTATGAAGGCGTCACCATTACTTCTACCGTTAGAACCAACAACCCGAACTATATTTTCATCTACCTCGACATTGCCGGAGAAACCGCTCCCGGGAGTTTTGATATACAATTTAAAAAAGACGAAAAAGTCATGGAAAGGCATCCTTTTTCCTTACTCCAGCGGGAAAAAAATTCCGACATGAGGGAAGGATTCAACACATCCGATGTAATGTATCTCATCACGCCCGATCGTTTTGCCAACGGCATTCCTGAAAATGACAATGTGGAAGGCATGCTCGAAAAATCCAGCCGTTCTTTTGGAGGCGGACGCCATGGGGGAGATATTGAAGGGATGCGAAAAAACCTGGATTATATTCACGATATGGGCTTTACGGCCATCTGGGTGAATCCTGTTTTGGAAAACGATATGCAAAGATATTCCTACCACGGGTACTCCACCACCGATTTTTATAAGGTAGATGAGAGGTTTGGCACCAATGAGGATTATCGCCGGCTGAGTAAAGAGGCTAAGGCAAAGGGCATCAAACTGATCATGGATATGATCGTCAACCACTGTGGCTCCGAGCATTGGTTTGTCAAAGATCCGCCAACCAAAGACTGGATCAACTACGGCGGGGATTACGTCAATACCAGCCACCGCAGGAATACGATCCAGGATATCCATGCCTCCGAATTCGATAAAAAGCAATTCTCAGATGGTTGGTTCGTCCGCACCATGCCGGATTTGAACCAACGCAATGAGCTAATGGCTGATTACCTGATCTACAATACCATCTGGTGGATAGAATACGTTGACCTCGCCGGGATCCGGATGGATACCTATCCTTATCCGGACAAGGATTTTATGTCGCGCTGGACTTGTGAAGTGATGGATGAATACCCCGATTTCAACATAGTAGGAGAAGAATGGGTGGATAACCCGGCTATCGTTTCTTATTGGCAAAAAGGAAAAGTAAACCATGATGGTTACACTTCCTGTCTGCCCAGCCTGATGGATTTTCCGATCCAGACAGCCCTGACCGCGGCCCTGGTAAAGGAAGAAAAAAACTATGGCAGCGGTTTGATCCAGCTTTATGAAAAACTGGCGCTGGACTTTTTATACCCGGACCCCGATAACCTGGTCATTTTTCCGGACAATCACGATATGGATCGTTTTTATACCCAGATGGGAGCAGATTATGATCTTTTTAAAATGGGAATCGCTTATTACCTGACCATGCGCGGTATTCCGCAAATTTATTACGGCACGGAGATCCTCATGGAGAACGCTGCCAAACCCGGAGACCATGGGTTGATCCGTTCTGATTTTCCCGGCGGCTGGGCAGGTGACGAGGTGAATGCTTTCACCGGGGCCGGACTTACCGATCAGCAAAAAGACGCACAAAATTATATGCGTAAACTGCTCAACTGGCGTAAAACCAACAATGTTATCCACGATGGGAAACTGATGCAGTTTGTACCTAACGACGGTGTTTACGTATATTTCCGGTATAATAAATCAGGAAAGATCATGGTACTCATGAATAAAAATGACAAGGCTACCGAAGTGGATATGAGCCGGTATGCGGAAATGACAAAAGGCCTTTCTAAGGGAAAGGACGTTTTAACTTCAAAAGAATACCCATTGCAAAACAAAGTTGAATTTCCCGGGAAATCTGTTGCCATTTTGGAGCTGGAGTAAAAGGATCATTTCGGCCAAAAATATTTTGAACAGTGCTAAATTAAAACAATGACGAAACGATCCGGGTTTGTTTTGAAGACAATGCTGCTTGCATTTGTAATAACAGGATTCATTTCCTGTCAAAAGGAAGATAAATTGCCCTATAAAAATCCTCAATTGCCCATAGAGGAAAGGGTGGACGATCTCTTGTCGCGGATGAGCCTCGAAGAAAAATTCTGGCAATTGTTCATGATCCCCGGCGACTTATCCGATGGGAAGGAAAAGTATAAAAACGGCATTTTCGGCCTACAGGTGGCGACAAAAGCAAAGTCGGGTAATGAAGCGGAACAACTGCTGGACTATTCCGGTGGAGGAACGGCCAGGGAAACCGCTCTATTAATCAATGAGATCCAAAAATATTTTGTGGAAGAAACCCGGCTGGGTATTCCTATCATTGCCTTTGATGAAGCCTTACATGGTTTGGTAAGAGAAGGGGCGACCGCCTTTCCGCAATCCATCGCCTTGGCAGCGACATGGGATACGCTTTTAATGGGGAATGTGGCCAGGGCCATTACCCTGGAAACAAAATCGCGAGGGATCCGGCAAATTCTTTCCCCTGTATTGAATATCGCACGGGATGTGCGATGGGGGAGAACCGAAGAAACTTATGGCGAAGATCCTTTTTTGACTACTCAAATGGCATTGTCTTTTATTACTCAATTTGAACAGGCAGGTGTGATGACCACCCCCAAACATTTTATTACCAACGTAGGAGATGGCGGCAGGGACAGTTATCCCATTCACTACAATGAAAGATTGTTGGAAGAAATCTATTTCCCGGCATTCAAAGCTTGTTTCCAGGAGGCAAAAGCCTGGTCGGTGATGACTTCTTATAACTCGCTGGACGGCAGGCAGTGTACCGCTAACGATTGGCTGTTGAATCAAAAATTGAAAAAGGAATGGGGCTTCCAGGGTTTTGTCATCTCGGATGCAGGCGCTACCGGGGGGGCTAATGTATTGCATTTTACGGCGAAGGATTATACGGAATCTACCACCCAGGCCATAGAAAATGGATTGGATGTGATCTTCCAGACTTCCTATGATCACTATCCGCTCTTTTTTGATGCTTTTGAAAAAGGCCTGATTGACGAAACAGCCATTGACGAAGCGGTCAGGAGAGTGCTGCGGGCTAAATTCAAATTGGGGTTGTTTGAAAATCCGTATGTCGATGCCGGTGAGGCCGAAAAATGGAATGGCTCAGCGGAAAACAGGCAGTTGGCCCATAATGCCGCACTTGAATCCATTGTGTTGTTGAAAAATGAAAAGCACCTTCTCCCGCTCGATAAAAATATTCAATCCATTGCCGTTATTGGTGTTGATGCCGCAGAAGCAAGGCTCGGCGGTTATTCCGGACCGGGCAATAATCCTGTAAGCATTTTAAAGGGGCTTGAAAATAAAGTCGGAAAAACCTGTGCCATAAATTTTGCTCCGGGTTGTGGCAGGGAATCAGCTGCATTTGTCCCCGTTCCACAGGAAAACCTTTTCCATGCTGAAAATGGAAAAAAAGCATCCGGATTACAAGCCGAGTATTTTAATAATATTACGTTGGAGGGAACACCTGTATTGACAAGGATTGACCCGAACATAAATTTCAGGTGGACCTTATTTTCTCCTGATCAGGAAAAAATCAATTATGATTGGTATTCGGTTCGCTGGACGGGCAAATTGCTGGCTTCTGAAACCGGAAATTTTAAAATCGGATTAAAAGGGGATGATGGATACCGGCTGTTTATCAATGAAAAACTTATTATTGATAATTGGAAAAAACAAACATTCCGGGAACTTACCACGAGCTATTTCTTTGAAAAAGATAAAACCTACGATATCAAACTGGAGTTTTACGAAACGGTCGGAAATGTAAGGCTTCAAATGATTTGGAATCTGGGGGTGGAAGAGCCGTGGCAGAAAGAAATCAAAGAGGCCGTGGCCATTGCGTCGAAAAGCGAAGTCGCGATTGTGGTGGCGGGGATCGAAGAAGGAGAATTCCAGGATCGGGCCTACCTTTCCCTGCCTGGGCATCAGGAGGAATTGATTGAAAAAATTGTAGCCACAGGAAAACCGGTAGTCGTGGTTTTATCGGGCGGAAGTGCGATAACCATGATGAATTGGATCAACCAGGTCTCATCCATAATAGATGTTTGGTATCCCGGCGATGAGGGCGGAAATGCCGTGGCAGCGGTTTTGTTTGGGGATTACAATCCTGCCGGTCGTTTGCCCATAACTTTTCCCATCCATGAATCGCAATTACCCTTGTATTACAACCACAAACCAACGGGCCGGGGTGACGATTATTTGAATCTTAGCGGGAAACCCCTATTCCCCTTTGGTTATGGCCTGAGTTATACCGATTTTGAGTATGGTGATCTTACAATTGAAAAACCGGAAATTTCACCAGGCGAGAGCACAAGCGTAAAGTTTAAGGTTACCAATACCGGAAAATACGATGGTGACGAGGTGGTACAGTTGTATATCAAAGACCTGTTGGCTTCAGTAGCCCGGCCGGTTTTGGAGTTAAAAGGATTTCAGCGCATTCATTTAAAAAAAGGCGAATCAAAAGAATTTCGGTTTGAAATAACTCCGGAATTATTGACTATGCTGGATGAAAATCTGAACAGGATCATTGAACCGGGCGAATTCAGGATAATGATAGGCGCTTCTTCCAATGATATCAGGTTGAGGGGCGTTTTGAGGGTAAAATAAATATCTTCTTTGCAGATATATTTTTTACTGTAATTTTGCATTTTTTACCCGGGGCACAAGATGGAAATCCCCTTCTCCGGTTTATTATTACACCTTTTAATTTCACCATTACAAAGTATGAAAAACATTCAATTCATCGGGCTATTTTTAGCGCTTACCTTTTCCCTTTCTGCTCAAAAAGCAACCCCCCAGTATTGGCAAACCTTTGAAATGCAAGCCAACCGATCGCAGGAAGACCTTATGTTGGGGGAACTGCCGGAATCCTTTCAATTGAAACAACTCGATATTTCCGCGCTGAAGGTTGAATTGGAAAAAGCTACTTTGGTAACAGCCAGCACTAAAAACCAAAATCCATTGCTGATCCATATTCCAAACCCGGAAGGCGGGTTGGATGCTTTTTACGTTTTTGAAAATACAGTTGTGGCCCCGGAGGTAGCGCATCTGTACACGGTTAAGACCTTCGAAGGTTATGCCCAGGAGGATCCGACCATTCCCATAAGGTGTGATATCAGCGAAACCGGATTCCATGCCGTAGTATTTAAAGGCAGCAATACTTATGCTATCGAACCTTTGTATAAAGGCGATAACTCCCGTCACATCGTTTTTAATAAAAAAGACATAAACGGTGGTCAGCTGGTAAAGTGTGCTTTTGAGGCCAGCGAGCGGGAAGGAGACACCTGGGACAGAAGGGGCGATATGGAATTCAGAAATCCGGCTAATTTGAGAACCTTCAGGCTGGCCTATGTCACTTCGGGGGAATATAGCCAACAGTTCGGTGGAGCACCTTATTCCACGACCAATGTCCTGAATTCCCTTGCTTCGGCAGTGAATGTGGTCAATGCCATTTATATGACGGATTTGGGCGTGAAATTCACATTGGTGACCAATGCCGCTCTGATTTTTCCCAATCCCAATACCGATCCTTTTAATCCCAATGACCAGAGCGCCATGCTTGACCAGAATCAGATAGAATGTGATAATGCCCTGGGCAACGGCAATTATGATGTCGGGCACTTGTTGATGTGGGCCAATACAGGAGGCCTTGCAGCTGGTGGGGTTGTTTGCTGGGATCCTTACAAAGCAGAAGGATTTTCGGGCAATAACTCTTCGTTTACCACATTGATCGTCGATTATTCCTGTCATGAAATTGGCCACCAGTTTTATGCACCGCATAATTTTGCCTCTACGGAATGTCAAAATTCAGAAATAAATTTTCGCTTTGAGCCGGGAGAAGGTTCTTCCATCATGTCTTATGCCGGCGTTTGTGGTGCTCCGGCCAGTTACCAGGGTTACAGCAATCAATACTTTCATTCTGCCTCGCTGGGAGAGATGAACTATTATATCGATACCTGGGGTGGATGTGAAACCAATTCCACGCCAGGGGCTGGCAATGCCTCTGCTCCTTCCGTCAATGCGAATGCCAATATCACTATTCCCAAACAAACGCCTTTTATCCTCGTGGGAAGTGCCACGGATGGTAATGATCCGGCTGGTCAACTCACCTATCTCTGGGAACAATATGATGGCGTTGGCCCCGCTGTATCAGGCCCTCCAAATTGCTCCTCCAGTAATGCGCCCTTATTTAAATTCGAAGACCCGGTATATGATAATTTCAAAATTTTGCCGGATTGGAGTGAAATATTAAACGGCAACAACAATGGAGTAACGTGGCAGAAATTGCCTTGCGCGGCAAGAACGCTCAATTTTAATCTTATTGTCCGGGATAATAAT